>JBHOQW010000045.1:0-49460 GCA_042408665.1 Dehalococcoidia bacterium | reverse complement strand
GGGCACGGCCGCGCAACTGGACCAGGCCCTGGCCGCGGCGCAGGCCGCCGGTGCGCGCGGCATCGTGCTCGACCTGCGCGATAACCCCGGCGGCCTGCTCGACGAGGCCGTGGCGGTGACCAGTCGCTTTCTCACCGAGGGTGTGGTGCTCATCGAGCGCGACCGCGACGGCCGCACCACCCCGGTGCGTGTGCAGGGCGGTGCGCCGCACACCGCCCTGCCCGTGGTGCTGCTCATCAATGGCGGTACGGCCAGCGCCGCCGAGGTGGTGGCGGCGGCCTTGCTCTATCACGGCCGCGCCGTCGCCGTGGGCGAGCGGACGTTCGGCACCGGTACCGTGCTCCAGACCTTTGTCTTGCCGGACGGCTCGGCCCTGCTCCTGGGTGTGCGTGAGTGGCTGACCCCGGGCGGCGAGCCGCTGCGCAACCGCGGCGTCAGCCCCACGGAGACGGTGCCGCTGCCTGCACGGGCGGAGCCGCTGGTGCCGCGCCTGCCCGGCTCGACCGAGGAGCAGCCCTGCGCCGCCGCCGACCCGCAGCTTCGCGCCGCCGTAGCCCGGCTGGGCGTCCCCTGTCCGGCTTGAGCGCCGTCAGGCCGCGGTGGTGCGCGGCCGCTGTTCCCGCAGCAGGCAGGTGATGGCCTCGGCGGTCAGCGGCTGGGCGAAATAGAACCCTTGCGCGCTGGTGCAGCCGGCGGTCCGCACCCGCTGGCACTGTTCTTCCGTCTCCACCCCCTCCGCCGTCACCTCCAGGCCCAGCGCTCGGCCCAGCGCGGTAATCGCCTGTAGGATCGTGACCGCCTGCGGGTCGTGGTCGGTCGCGGTGACGAACGAGCGGTCCACTTTGAGGGTGTCTACCGGCAGGCGGCGGAGATAGCTGAGCGAGGAGTAGCCGGTGCCGAAGTCGTCGACGGCGATGCGCACGCCCAAGGCGCGCAGGGCGGCCAGCGTGCTCGTGGTGGCCTCCGTGTCCTGCATGGCGGCCGTCTCCGTGATCTCCAGCCGCAACAGGGCGGGGTCAAGGCCCGTCTCCGCCAGGATGGCCCGCACATCGGCCACCAACGTGGGGTGAGTTAGCTCCCGCGCCGACAGGTTCACACTCACCACCGGTGCCTCGGCCAACGTCTCCATCCACGCCCGCGCCTGCCGGCAGGCGGCGCGCAGCACCTGTATCCCGAGCATGAGGATGAGCCCGGATTCCTCGGCCAGCGGCACGAAGACGTCCGGGCGCAACAGGCCGTGGCGCGGGTGCTGCCAGCGGACCAGCGCCTCCACGGCGGTCACGTGCCCGCTGGCGATGTCCACCTCCGGTTGGTAGCGCAGCTCCAGCTCACCGCGCTCTAGGGCATGTCGCAGGTCGGTCTCCAGCTCCAGGCGCTTGAGCGCCTGCTCGTTCATAGACGGCTCAAACAGCGCGGCGCGCGCCTTGCCCGTGGCCTTGGCCTGGTAGAGGGCGATATCGGCCTCCCGTAGCAGCTCTTCGGCGCTCATGTGATGGGCTTGATTAAGCGCCACACCGATGCTGGCGCTGACGAAGAACTCGCGCCCCTCCACCGTGAAGGGGCTGCGCAGGGCATCGATGATCCGCGCCGCCTTGCGCAGGGCGTGTTGCGGTCCCCGCACCAGGTGCAGCAGCAGGGCGAACTCATCGCCGCCGAAGCGGGCCACCAGGTCCCGGGCCGACACGCAGCCGGTGAGACGTTGAGCCACCGCCTGCAGCAGGGCGTCGCCTATGGCGTGGCCCAAGCTGTCGTTGACGACCTTGAAGCCGTCCAGGTCCAGGAACAGCACCGCGAGCCGGTTCGGCCGGGCCGGCGGCAGCGCGCGCTTGAGCCGGCCCATGAACATCGTGCGGTTGGGCAGGCCGGTGAGGGCGTCGGTGAAGGCCAGACGTGCCAGTTCCTGCTGCAGCGCCTCCCGCTCGGTCACATCGCGCATGTTGACGACGATGCCGCCCACGCTCGGCTCGTGCATGAGGTTGGTAGAGAGGATCTCCAGAAACCGCCACGTGCCGTCCCGGTGGCGCACGCGCAGGACCACCGGCAGCCGCGGCGCGTCCGGGCGCGTAAGCCGACGGTGGAGCATGACGCGCGCGGAGGACACATCGTCCGGATGTACCCACGTGAAGGCGCTTCTCCCCAGCAATTCCTCCGGGTTGAAGCCCATGAGCCGCTCCACGGACGGGCTCACGTACTGGATCGTGGCGTCCGGACTGAGCACGAGCACCAGGTCGGAGCTGTTCTGGACCAGGGAGCGGAAGCGCCGCTCGCTCAGGCGTAACGCCTCCACCGCGCGCCGTCGCTCCGTCACATCCAGCGCGATGCCCTGCACGTAAAGCGGCGCCCCTTTCTCGTCTCGCACGAGGCAGCGGGTGTCCCGCACCCAGATCTCCCGTCCGTGGCGCGTGTACATGCGATATTCGAGCTCACACACCTCATCCCGGCCGGCACGGAAGAAGTGTTTCACGGCATGAAGGACGCGCTCGCGATCTTCGGGATGGAGGTGCGCCCGCCAGCGCCCCGGCTCCGCCATCCACTCCTCCGGGGTATAGCCCAGTAGCGACGCGATCTGAGGGCTGATGTAGCGCAAGCGGCCGGTGCCGGCCTCCTCGATGTACACCAGGGCTGGAAGCTGCTCCACCAGCGTGCGGTAGCGGCGCTCGGCCGCGCGCAGCGCCTCCTCGGCCTGCTTGCGGGCGGTGATATCGCGGGTCACGCTCAGCAGCTCGCGCACCATGCCGGTAACGGGGTCGGGCACGGCGCGGATGGTGGACTCCAGCCAGATGGCGTGCCCGTCCTTGCGCAACCCTCGGTACGTGACCGTTAGCGCCTCGGTGCCGTTCTGTACGCCGTCCTTGATGATGCTCTCGATGTCGGCATCATCCGGGTGCACAAAGTCCAGGCAGTGATGCCCCACCACCTCGGCGGGCTCATACCCGAGCAGGGGCAGGCAGGCGGGCGAGGCGTACAGGAAGGTGCCGTCCGGGCTGTGGCGCGCGATCATGTCCGTGGCATGCTCGGCCAGGAGCCGGTAGCGGGCCTCGCTCTCGCGCAGGGCGTCGTCGGCCGCCCGCTCGCTGATGGCGATGCCGGCCAGATGGCTGGCCTCCGCGATCAGGGTCAGCTCCTCCGCACGGGGCGCGCGCGGTGTGCGGGAGTACACCGCAAAGGTGCCCAGCACCCGGCCGCTGCGGCGGTCCCGGATCGGTGTGGACCAGCAGGCGCGTAGGCCGTGCGCCAGGGCGAGGTCGCGGTATGCGGCCCAGCGGGGGTCTGAGGCGATATCGGCGACGATCACCGTCTCCCCGCTCCAGGCTGCGGCGCCGCAGGAGCCTACCTCCGGCCCGATCTCGAGGCCGTCGATGGCGTGTCGGTACGCCGGCGGCAGCCCGGGGGCGGCGCCGTGCACCAGCCGCCGACCGGTGGCGTCCAACAGCAGGACCGAGCAGACGCTTCCGGGCAGCAGTTCGTCCTGGAGACGACAGATCGCTTCTAAGATGGCGAACAGGGGGCTGCCGGTGGCGATCATCTCCAGGATGTGCCGCTGGCCGCGAAAGCGCGTCGCCGCCCGCTTGCCGGCGGTGAGGTCGCGCACCAGCACGGTCACCAGTGGCGCCCGGCCCGCGGCGTCCCTGGTACCGCGGCTCTGCCGGAGGCCGGAGGGCCCGCGCTCCGCCGGGCTGCTTTCCTCATCGGGATGGAGGGCCGGGATCAGCACCAGCTCCACGGGGAACGGACCGCCGCCTACCCGCTGCGCGGATGCCTCCAGGCGAACGGCGCCGCCGCGCGGCGCCGGGTCGGTGGCACGCCCCGCCAGGTGGACGACGGCCGCCAACGCCCGCAGAAATGCATCGCGCGCTGCGGGGGCCAGCAGGCGATCGAACGCCCGTCCCAGGACACGCTCGCGCGGCAGGCCGAACAGGCGCGTCGCCATCTCGTTCCATTCCAGCACACGGCCGCGCCGGTCGCAGACCGCGATGCCGTCGGGACCGATGTCCAGTGTCGCCTGGAACAGGGCTGCCTTCTCGCGCACGTCCAGGCCGGGCGGGATCATCACGGCGCCGGATGAGGTGGTCGACGTACGCTGTGCCGGGATGCTGCCCATCCGACACCTCCGTCGGTGCAATCGTGCGGCCGACACCGGACACGCCCGCCGGGTCCGCGCGTGGGGAACGGCTGGACCGGCATGTCTCGCGTGCCAGCGGCACCTTGTCCCTCTTTCCCCTCTTTAGAGTCTCGACCGAGATCTCACCAGACTTAACTGTTTGGACACGCACGGTTTTCCGTTGGCGTGGTTCGCGGCTAGCGTCCAGACCGCTGGTACGCTTAGATGAGAGCACCAACGGGTACGCCTCGGTGACGCCGGGGCGTGAGGGTGTAGCAGCGGGGGTGAGCGGGATGGATTTTCGCTTTTCGCCCGAGGAGGAACGGTTTCGCGCGGAGGTGCGCGCGTTTTTGGAGCGGGAGTGGACCCCGTACGCCGAGGAGGCGGAAGAGGAGCGCGAGTGGCTCGTGCACAACCAGGCGTTCGCCCGGCGTCTAGCGGAGAAGGGCTGGCTGACGATGGCCTGGCCGAAGGAGTATGGCGGCCTGGGCGCCAGTTACATCATGCAGACGATCTTCCGCGAGGAGAGCGCCTACTTCCGCGCGCCGGACGGCGGCCAGGGGCCGCGCATGGTGGGGCCGATGCTGATCGTGCAAGGCACGGAGGAGCAGAAGCGGCGCTTCCTGCCGCCCATCGCCCGCGCCGAGGTGTTCTGGTGTCAGGGGTTTTCCGAGCCCGGTGCCGGCTCGGACCTCGCCTCCCTGCAGTTGCGCGCGGTGCGCGACGGCGACGACTACATTCTCAACGGCCAGAAGATCTGGACCTCCAACGCCCATAAGGCCAACTGGATCCACGTGCTGGCCCGCACCGACCCGGACGCGCCCAAGCACCGCGGCATCAGCTACTTCCTGGTGGACATGAAGACCCCCGGCATTAGCATCCGGCCGATCATCAACATGGCCGGCGGCGCCGGGTTCTACGAGACGTTCTTCGAGAACGTGCGCGTGCCGCGCGAGAACCTGGTGGGCGAGGAGAACCGCGGCTGGTACGTGGCCACCACCACGCTGGACTTCGAGCGCTCGGCGATCAACTACCCGGCCGAGGCGCGGCGCACGCTGGATGACCTGGTGGCCCTGATCCGCGAGGAGCCGGCGCTGAAGCGGCGGCCCACCCTGCGGCCTGGCCTGGCCGAGGCGGCGATCGAGATCGAGGTGGCGCGCTGGCTGGCCTACCGGGTGGCGTGGTTGCAGGGCCAGGGGCAGGTGCCGAACTCTGAGGCCTCGATGGCCAAGGTGTTTGGCACGGAGATGCAGCAGCGGATGGCCAACTTCGCCATCAACCTGCTGGGGCTGTACGGCCCGCTGCGGCGGGGCAGCCGCTGGGCGCGGTTGCGCGGCTACCTGGAGTTCAAATACCAGTGGCAGGTGGCGTTCTCGATCTTCGCCGGCACCAACGAGATCCAGCGCACCATCATCGCCACCCGCGGCCTTGGCCTGCCGCGTGGCGGCTGATCGGTCCCGACGTGAGGGCGCGCGGTGGTGTGCCGTCTGGTGGCTCCGGCTGGCCACGGCGCCCCGGCCTCCTCCGCTGCGCGGCGGGGAAGATAGCCCCTCGGTGTTAATCCGACCGCTGGCTATCGCCGTACTATTGGACGAGGCTTCGCGCCGGTTCTGAGATACGGGGGTGCTTCTATGACCATGCGATGGCGGCTGACCTTGGTCGCACTCGCCGCGCTGTTGGGCACGTTTGCCGCCGCTGGGGCAGCCCGGGCACAGCAGCCGCAGCAGGCGACATTTCCCATGGCCGTGACGGAAAACCGGGCGCCGGGTGCCGCCGGCCAGGTGACGATCACCCCCGTCGGGCCCGGCCAGATTCGGGTGGATATCCGCGTCACCGGCCTCCAGCCCAACGCCGAGCACGCGGCGCACATTCACACCGCCCAGGGCGCGCGCTGTGACACCGGCGCGCCGGTCACCTACCCGCTCACCAACGTGCGCGTGGACGCCTCCGGCGTGGGCACGAGCAGCACGGTGGTGCAGCTCACCCCCGATAAACCGGTGCAGGCCAATAACGCCTACGTGAACGTGCACCGGGCCGCTAACCCGCCCGGAGAGGGCATCATCTGCGCCAATATTACCGTGACGTACACGGCGGAGACGGTGCGGGCGGCCGCGGGCGCACAGGCCCCGGCGGCGCCGCGCACGGGCACCGGTGTCGTCCCCGAGCACGGCGCCCAGGTCTGGGTACTGGCCGGCCTGGTGACGCTCATGCTGTTGGGCGGCGCGGGCGCGCTGCGGCGGGTGCGGCGAGCCCGCGAGCGTATCTGAGCCGCTTAGCTTATCCTTAGGCCCGTACACCGAGGGTAAGAGCCGCTGCCGTGCGCCGCCTGCTGCTGTTGGCCTTTTTTCTCGCCGTCCTGCCGCGTGGCCTGGCGGCCCAGGGAGCCCTGGAAGTGACCCTGACCACCGACCGCACCGCCTACCCGGTCGGTGCGCCCGTGGCCCTGACGTTCGCCGCCCGCAACCGCGGTGACGCACCGCTCATCCTCACCTTCCCCTCCGGCCAGATGATCGATCTGGCGATCGGGCCACCGGACAGCCCAGCCGTGGTGTGGCGCTGGTCGCAGGGGCAGTTCTTCACCCAGGCGCTGATTACCCGCACGCTGGCGCCCGGGGAGGCGCTCACCTTCACCGCCGCGTGGGACCAGCGCAACCAGGCGGGCTTGCAGGTACCAACCGGGGTGTACGCCGTCACCGCCGTGTTGATGGCTGCTGGCCGGCCCTCGGCCGGGCCGGTACGATTCGTGATCGGGGAGGAGCAACCGTTGCCCGGCCCCGGCTGCATCACCGTGCGCTCCGCCTTTCCGAACGGGACCCCGGTCGAGGTGGTGGCCGGGGCGGTCAGCCCGGCGGACGCGCTGCTGGCCATCTGGCGGATGGAGGGCAACGGCTGGTTGGGTTGGACGCGCGCCTCGGACGCGCCCGTCAACCTGCGCGGCGTCGCCTTCGGCGACCGATTGCGCCTGTGCCTGGCCGGGCCGGCGCGCTGGATCGCGCCGGTCTAGCCGGCGTGGCTGGTGAGCAGCGCGGCCAGGAAACGGGCGCTGTTCACCAGGTTGGTGATGCTGAGCGTCTCGCGCGTCGTGTGGAAGTTGTTGCCGCCCATGCCCAGCACGGCGGCCTCGATACCGTGTGCCGCGAAGATGTTGGCATCGGTGGCGCCGCCCGATGCCACGAAGTGGGGCTCCATGCCCAGCGCGCGCAGCGTGGCGGCGCAGAGCTGCAACAGCGGATGCTGGGGCGGCAGGCGGTAGCCGTCGAAGACCTTCTCGAGGCGCGCCTCGATGCGGGCGTTGGGGTGGCGCGCCGCCACGCCGGCGATGGCAAGCTCGATCTCCTGCTTGACCTCCGCCAACCGCTGCGGGTTGCGGCTGCGGAACTCCGCATTAAAGCTGCACCGCTCTGGCACCGCGTTACGCGCCGTGCCACCGCTGATCAGGCCGACGTTGGCCGTGGTCTCGCGGTCGATGCGGCCCTGCGGCAGCTCCACGATCAGCTCGGCGGCGATGAGGATGGCCGGCACCCCCTTTTCCGGCTCCACGCCGGCGTGCGCCGCCCGTCCGGTGACCTCCACGTCCACCGTGTACATGGCCGGCGCCTCGTTGGTGATCTCGCTCACCGCGCCCTCGCCATCGAGCACCACCCCGCGGCGGGCGCTGACCAGGGTGTAGTCCAGGTTGCGGGAGCCGAGCAGCCCGGCCTCCTCACCGCGCGTGAGCACCACCTCCACCGGGCGGTGCGGCATTCCGGCGGCGCGCACGGCCGTGAGCGCCTCCAGGATGGCCGCCACCCCTGCCTTGGGATCGCCGCCCAGGACCGTGGCGCCGTCGGTGCGGACCGTGTCGCCCTCGATCAGCGGGCGGATGCCGCGCCCCGGCTCCACGGTGTCCATGTGGGCGGAGAGCAGGAACGGCTCCCCATCGGTGCCCAATCGGGCGATCAGGTTGCCGAAGGCGTCACGACGCACGTCGGCGCCCAGCGCCGTCAGGCGCTGGGCGATGGCCTCCGCCATCGCGTCCTCTTCCCCGGAGGGGCTGTCGATGCGCACGAGGTCGAGAAACGTCTGCACAAGACGGTCACGCTCGATCACGGCGTTCATCCTCATGGCAGGCTGGCCTGCACGCGGCCCATGGGCGCTGATGTCTGGCGTACCTCCCACGGGCACCCATTATACGGCGTCGGCCGCGCCGCTACTCGTAGGTGAAGTAGCCGCGGCCCGTCTTGCGGCCCAAGTGGCCGAGGGCCACCATGCGCCGCAGCGAGGTAGGCGCCTTAAAGCGCGGTTCGCCGTACTCCTCGAACATCGCCTCGGAGATGTACAGCAAGGTATCCAGGCCGATGAGATCGGCGGTGGCCAGCGGGCCCATGGCGTGGTTCAGGCCCACCTTGCACGCCTGGTCCACGTCCTGCGCCGTGGCCACGCCGGACTCAACCAGGTGGATGGCGTCGAAGATGAACGGCACCAATAGCCGGTTGACGATGAACCCAGGCGTGTCTTTCACCCGTACCGTGACGCGGTTGATGCTGTCGCAGAAGGCCAGCGCCGCCTCCACCGTCTGCGGGCTGGTGCTGTCTGGCACCACCACTTCCACCAGGCGCAGGGCGTAGGGCGGGTTGAAGAAGTGCAGGCCGATCACGTCCTCTGGCCGCCCGCTGGCCGCGGCCAGGTCGGACAGCGGCAGGGAGGAGGTGTTGGAGGCCAGGATGGTGCCGGGCGCGGTGATGGCCCCTAACCGCCGGAACACCTCGCGCTTGGTGGCCAGGTCCTCCACCACCGCCTCGATCACGATGCGGCAGGCGATGAGGTCCTCAACGCGCGTCGTGGCATGGATGCGGCGAATGGCGCGATCGAATTGCTCCTGGGTGAGCCGGCCGCGCGCCACGTCGCGCTCCATGCGCGCGCGGATGGCGTCTAGGCCGCGCTGCGTGCGCGCCTCATCGACGTCTAACACCGTGACGTCGTAGCCGTGCACGGCGCACACCTGCGCGATGCCACCGCCCATCAATCCGAACCCGACGATGCCGACCTGCTCCGTGTCCATGCCCGATGACACCCCCGCACATGGTGGTCAACGCTGGCTCACCGTCCTCACCGTAGCATGCCGTGTGCACGGCGGCGAACCCGGCCGCTCATCCACAGTTGGCGCTGGGCGCGCCGCTCCCTATCATCGACACGAGCCGGCGCACCGCCGGCGATTCCCTGACGAAAGGACTGCCACCATGAGTGCCCTCAAGTTCGACACCGGCCTCCGGACCACCTCCTTCGCCGAGGTGCCCGCCGCGGCGAAGGAAGCCGAAGACATGGGCTTTGCCGGCCTGTGGACCGCGGAGGCGCAGCACGACCCGTTCCTCCCCCTGGCCGTGGCCGCCACGGCCACCACTCGCATCCAGCTTGGCACGGCCATCGCCGTCGCCTTCCCGCGCGCGCCGTTCACCGTGGCCATGACCGCCTGGGACCTGGCAGCCAACTCCCAAGGCCGCTTTATCCTTGGCCTGGGCACGCAGGTCAAGGGCCACAACGAGCGCCGCTTCTCCGTGCCCTGGACGGCGCCCGGCCCGCGCATGCGCGACTACATCCGCTGCCTGCGTGCGATCTTCCGCTTCTGGCAGGACGGCGCCCGCGGCCAGCCGGACTTCGTCAGCGAGCACTACCAGTTCCGTCTGTCCAGCCCGTTCTTTGCGCCGCCGCCGCTGGCAAACCCGTACATCGACCGGCATGGGGAGATGCGCGGCGTGCCCATCTACCTCGCGGCCGTGAATGAGTACATGTACCGCCTGGCCGGCGAGCTGTGCGACGGCGTGCACGTCCACCCGTTCCACTCCGTCAAGTATCTGACCGATGTGGCGCTGCCCAACCTGGAGAAGGGCGCGGCCAAGTCGGGTCGCACCCTGGACGACATCGAGCGCGCCACCACCGCCTTCGTGATCATGGGTGACACGGAGGAAGAGCTGCGCCGGGCGCGCGACGGGGTGCGCCAGCAGATCGCGTTTTATGCGTCTACGCGCACCTACCACGAGGTGCTGGCCGTGCACGGGTGGGAGGACCTGGCGGCGCGGCTGCACGAGCTGTCGCTGCGCGGCCAGTGGCAGGAGATGGGCCGCCTGATCACGGACGAGATGCTGGCGGTGTACGCCGTAGAGGGACGTCCGGAGGAGATCCCAGCGCTGTTGGAGAAGAAGTACGCCGGCCTGCTCACGCGTGTGGCCTTCTACATGCCCTACCAGGGCGCGTCCGATATGGAGCGGCTGCGCCGCGTGGTGCAGGCGTTCCCCCGCGCGTGAGCGGGAGGCGGATCCGCTGCCGGCGGGTCAGGCGGCCACCACCCGCCGGTAGCGCTTGCCCATGCCGATGAGGATGCCACCGTCCTTCAGGAAGCGTTCGTCCACCACCAGCCGGTCGTCGGTGACGCGCTCCTGGTTGACGGTGACGGCGCCCTGCTGGATGCGCGGACGGGCCATGCGTTTGGACTCGGCCAGACCGGCGCGCACGAGCAAGTCGACGAGCGGGATGCCGGCCGCGATCTCCGCCCGCGGCACAGGCACCGCCGGCACGGCGTCCAGGGGGCCGGCCTCGCCGCGGAACACGGCGCGCGACGCCTCGCGGGCTCGGTCGGCCTCTTCCGGCCCGTGGGTGAGCGCCGTCGCCTCCCAGGCCAGCACCTCCTTGGCGTAGCGCAGGTCCGCCCCCTGGAGGCGGCCCAGGCGCCGCACCTCCTCCATCGGCAGGAAGGTGAAGAGGGCCAGGTAGCGCTCGACGTCGGCGTCCTCGGTGTTGATCCAGAACTGGTAGTACTCGTACGGTGAGGTTTTGCGCGGGTCCAGGTAGACCGCCGTGCCCTCGGACTTGCTCAGTTTGCGCCCGGAGGCGGTGGTGATGAGCGGCGTCACCAGTGCGTAGGCGCGACCGCCTTCCAGGCGACGGATGAGGTCCGCCCCGGCCAGGATGTTGGCCCACTGGTCCGAACCGCCCACCTGCAAGATGCAGCCGTAGCGCCGGTACAGCTCCAGGTAGTCGTAGGCCTGGAGCAGGATGTAGCTGAACTCCAGGTACGTGAGCCCGGCCTGCGAGGCCAGCCGCGTGCGCACGAACTCCAGGTCCAGCATGGCGTTGACGCTGAAGTGGCGGCCGACTTCCCGCAGGAAATCGATCAGCCCGAGCGGGCGCAACCAATCCGCGTTGTTGACCAAGAGCGCCCGCCCGCCCTCGAAGTCCAGGTAGCGGGAGAGCTGGCGCTTGAAGTTGGCCACGTTGGCGTCGATCTGGTCCACGGACAACAGCGGCCGGGCGGCCAGCTTGTCCGACGGGTCGCCGATCATGCCCGTGCCGCCACCCACCAGGGCGATCGGCCGGTGGCCCAGCCGCTGCAGGTGGGCCAGCAGCATGATGGTGAGCAGGTTGCCGACGGTGAGGCTCTCATCGGTGGGATCGTAGCCACAGTAGGCCGTGACCTGGCCCTCGAACGCCCGGCGCAACCCTTCCTCGTCCGAGACCTGATACACGAAGCCGCGTTCTCGCAGCACATCCAGGGCGTTCACCCGACCCCTCCAGAGATGAGCAGCGCAACCGAAACGCCGTGCTGAGCGCACGGCGCGCCTTTATTGTGCCATACCCGGTCGGCGATGGCGACGGCGCGAACGTCCCTGGCGCCGCCTGCGCCGGAGCGGCCTACACCACGTCCGCCGTGCGGGTACGGGCGCGGCGGGCGAACTCCGCTCCCACCCGGATCGCCTCTGCCATGCTCACCCAGCGCGCCCGCCCGGTGCCGGCGATGTCAAAGGCCGTGCCGTGGTCCACCGAGGAGCGCACGAACGGCAGGCCGGTGGTGATCGCCACCGTGCGGTCGAAATCGATGCTCTTGGCCGCGATATGGCCCTGGTCGTGGTAGAGCGAGAGCACGCAGTCCGCGGCGCCGTGCCGGGCCAGGTAGAAGATGGCGTCCGCCGGGTGCGGGCCGGTGACGTTGATGCCGCGGGCGCGGGCGGCGGCCACGGCCGGGGCTAGCACCTCGATCTCCTCGTCGCCGAACATGCCGGACTCGCCCGCGTGCGGGTTAAGGGCCGCCAGGGCAATGTGCGGCCGGCTGAAGCCGAACCGCTCCATCTGCGCGTGAGCGTGCACCAGCATGCGCTCCACCCGCTCCCGGGTCAGGTCGGCGATGGCGGCGCGCAGGGAGGTATGGCGGGTGGCGAAGAAGATCCGGAGCTGCCCAAGCACGAACATGGTGGTGGCATCGGGGCTGTTGGTGAGGGCCGCGAAGGCGCCGGTATGGTCCAGGTACGGCACCCCGGCGGCCCGCAGCGCCTCTTTGTTGATCGGCGCGGTGGCGATGGCATCGACCGTGCCCGCCAGGGCGAGCTGCGTGGCCCGCTCAATGTAGGCGAACGCCGCCCGGCCGGCGGCGGCTTGCACCGCACCTATGCGCAGGTCCGGCGGCACGTTGGCCAGGTCCAAAAGGTCGATCACTCCGGGCTCGTAACGCCCCTCGCGCGGGTCGGTCACCGCGCGCACGACGGCGGGAACGCCCATCACCCGCGCCGCCCGCTCCAGCGCGCCCCGGTCGCCCACCACGAGCGGGCGGCTCACGGCGTAGACCTCCCCGAAGCCCAAGGCGCCGGCCACGATCTCCGGTCCGATCCCGGCCGGATCGCCGAGCGTCACGGCAATAAGCGGGCGATCGTCCATTGCGCTCCCTCCTCGCGGGTTCGGGCGGCCGCACGGCGGATCGGCTACCCGCTTGTCTGTTCCAGTGTCTCACATCACGCGGGGGAGGGGAGCCGGCGGTGACGTCAAGCGACCGCGGCGGCCCGCAACGCCGCCAGGCAGCGGATGAGGGCGTCCGCGTCGCCCACCATGCCGCCCTTGGTGACGACGGCCAGGCCGGCATACGGTCCGCCGGCCACCCGCCCCAGCGCGGCCAGCGGCACCACCTCTCGCTCCACCCACACGCCGTGCGCCCCCAGCCGCTCCAGCACGGCACGCGCCACCGTGCCGCCGGTGAGGAAGAGCCCGATCACCGGCGGCCTCGTCGCCATCGCCGCGGCCACGATCGCCGCCAGCGCGTACGCCACGGCCGCCACGCGCCGAGGATCGGCCTGTTCCCCGCGTGGGTTGGGGTCGATCCCCACCACCGGCGTAGGCGCGGTCGACAGGGCGGCGAGGGCGCGCGCGACCTCGTGCCGAGTCGCATCATCGCCGGCGGCCAGCGCCGCGCTGTCCACGGGCACGCGCGTCAGCCACCCACGGGCCACGGCCGTTTCGATCTGATGGCCGGTGATCGCCGCCGGACTGCCCAGCACGGCCAGGATGCGACCGTGGAGCGCTGGGGCGAGCGCGTCCTCACCCGCCGGGCGCGGCTTCGCCCCTGATATGAGCCCCAGCGCGCGGGCCACCGCCCGCGTGAACCCACCGGGGTCTACCGGCAGCACCGGACACTCGAGCGCGGCGGCCGCGGCGGCCAGCGTGGCCACATCCGCGGTCGTCTCCGCATCGCAGACCACGACGCGCGCGCCGCTCGCGGCTGCCTGCCGGAACGCGGCGCGCGCGGCTTCCGGGCCCCGGCGCACCGTGGCCAGCGGGCAGCCCACCGCCGCCAGTGCCGGCGCTTGCGCCGCGAACAGCCGCAGCGGCTCGTCTGGGCCACCGGTCACCGCTGATACCGGTTGGCCATCAAGGAACACGCGCCCGCCCACGCAGGCGCGGCCGGCCTCCGGTGCGGCCGGCACCAGCACCGCCAGGGCGTCCGGCGCCAGCACTGCCAGCAGCGCCGTCGTCTCGGCGGCGATACAGCCGCGCAGGGTGGTGTCGATGCGCTTGGCGAAGAGTCGCGCGCCCCAGGCCTGCACCACATGGGCGGCAGTGCGAACCGCCTCTGCCGCCGCGGTCGGCGGGGCATCGCGCGTGGCGGTATCCACCACCAGCACGGTGGTGGCCGACGGCAACGGTGCCGGCGCCGGTCCCAGCGCGGTGAAGGCCGTCGCGCCGTGGCTGGCAAAGGCGGCGGCCACGCCGTTGGCTCCGGTGAGATCATCCGAGAGGATGGCAATCCGGGGCGGCCCAGGAGCCGCACCCCGGGAGGAAGGGGCCGCCATCGATCTGCCTCACGTCAAGCCCCGGCGGAGCGGGTCACAACCAGCCAGCGCGTCCAGTTGTCGGGGTCATCCTCGATGTTCTCGGCCAGGGGCACGAGGCCGTACCGTCGGGCCGCGGCGGCGGTGCCGACGGCGGCCAGCCCCGGACGGCCCGCCGCCGCCACGGACTGAACGGCCGCCGCCGTGCTGGCGGTATGCTCCAGGGTAGCGCCCGGCACCAGCGCGGCCAGACGTCCGCGGCAATCGGCCAGGACCTTCGGGTTGGAGCGCACAAGCGTGACGTCGGCGAGCGCCACGCCGGGTAGGCCGAGCAGGTGATAATGGCATATGCGCTGGATGGCGGTGAGGACGGTGAGCCCCAGATCCTCGATGGCCCGCGCCTCCGCCGTGCGGTCGCCGCCGAGCGAGGTGGCCACCGCCACCACGGCGTAATCCACCTCCCCGCGCGCGACCGCCTGGACGGCGGCCAGCCCCGTGGGATATGGCACGTAGATGGGCTCCGCCCAGCCAAGCCGCGCCGCCGCCAGCTCGGCGGTCTCGTGCGTGAACGTCCCTTCTGGCCCCAGGAACCCGACCCGCGGCCCGTGCCGCGCCGCCATCGCTGCCGCCTCCGCCGTTTTTCCGGTAGTGTACGGACGGGAGGGCGCTCATGACCACACCACCTTCCGCGCCGGGGCCCGACGAGCTGCGCGTTCTCACGGCCGTGCTCAGCGGGCTGCGCGCCATCGCCGAAGGGCGGCTTGCCGGGCTGGGCGTCGCGCCGGAGGAGTACCTGGCAGATATTTATTGCATCCAACGGGTGGCGAGTCTGCTGGCGATGGAGCTGTCCGCGTTGGGGCGCTCGCTGCGGCGGCCGGAGACGCAGCAGGCCGCGGATGAGGTGCATCGCATCGAGGATATTCTCGCCCAGGCGTTCGCCGCGGCCGGCCTGCGCCTGGAGGACTGCTATCTGGACCTGGTCAACGCCGCCGTACGCCCGGGCATCCCGCGCCCGCCGGACCGGCCGTGAGAGTGCTCATCGTTCCACGCCGCGCTTGGGGCGCGGTTGCTCGTGCTGGAGCACCGCGGCGCCGCGCCCGGGTGGCGGTGGTGCGAGGGACGGCGACAGGTGGCCGTTACACTTGTCGTGGCCGGTCAGCTCACGCGAATGGCGAGGCAGGTGGTGGTGCGTTTGACGCCGGGAATGGCCTGCAGGCCGCTGGTGATGGCGTTGCCGAGCTGGTCCAGGTCGTCTGCCTCGATCAGGGCAATGACGTCATACGGGCCGGTGACGGTGTCCGCGGAGAGCACGCGCGTCCCCGGGTGGGTGAACTCGCGTACGGAGCGGCCGACCAGCTTGGCGCTGGCCACTTCGGTCTCGATGAGAACATAGGCGCGGATGCTCATCGCCCGCCCCCGAGCACAGGATCGGGTTTCTCATAGGACATCGCCCCGGCGATGTCAATTGCAGACGCCTCGCACCGGCCGAGCGCACCCCGACTCGATGGTCGCCCCCGCGCGCCGCGGCCTCAGGACGACAGCCGGCGGGACGGTCACACCATCCCGCCGGCCCGGTCGGCCACGGTGCAGGGTGCGCCCTACCGCTCCTGGAGATGGGCCTCCAGGAACCACAGGTGCTTGTCCAGGCCGCGGCAGATATCGCTGAGCAGGTCCGCGGTGGCCTGGTCGCCCGCCTCCATCGCCGTCGTGATGGCCGTGCGGGTGGTGGCGGCGAGGTTGGCGTAGCGGTCGGCGAGGCTGCGTACGTGTTGCAGCTCATCGGTGAGGTCCGAGGGATACTCGGGCAGGCGCGACGCCGCGGCTGCCATGCGCGCGGTCCCACGGGCCTCACCGCCAAGCGCCGTGGCCCGCTCGGCGAGCATGTCAATATAGCCCCTCATCGCCTCGGCCAGCTCGTCAAACAGCTCGTGCAACTGGTAGAAATCCCGTCCCTTGACGTTCCAGTGGGCCTGCTTGGTCTGGCTGTAGAGGTCAAAGGCATCGGCCAGTTGCTGGTTGAGCAAGGCGACCATCTGCTCGCGGGTCCCGCTCGGCAGGTCATGGCGGGTTGGATATACGCGGGTGGTTGTCATCGCTTCACCTCTCCTCCCTTCGTCGTCTTTGCCGGTGGGTGGACCCCAGGTCACAGGGGTGCTCTCCGCAGGTCCCTCCCCACCAGCCGTGATCGTGAGGCAGCAGGCACGGCTTGGTTGCCTCAACGTCGAGGCAGGAGACGCCGCTGAGCCAACCGCTACCGACGCACACGCGGTCAGGCGGCCTCGACCGTCGTGTGCTGCGGCGCCGCGTGCCAGACCGGCACGAGGCAGGTCTCCGGCCACGGCGTCGATGATCGACAGCGGGCCGCCGCCCGGTCTGCACCAGGCCACGCGATGCGCCAGCCGGAGAGCGACTGCCCGTGAACTGAGGCGGGGGTCAGCACCGTGAGGCGGGGATACGCGCAACCTCACCCGCGGTTGCGCACGCGGCACTCCGTGTTCGCTCGTCAGGCGCTCCACAACTGCCCGACGTGCCTGACGGTGCCTCCAAAAACTATGACACCGCGGATCAGTTGTGTCGTCAAGATGCTCCGCTCATAACGGCGATCAAAAAAATCTAGTCCGATGTCCGGCAGCGGGAAGGCAGAGGCCCCTGCGCTCAGCGCGGGATGCCGCCCAGCTTGGTGGCGCGCTCCCGCTCGCGCAGCTCCACCCGCCGGATCTTGCCGGAGATGGTCTTGGGCAGCTCCGTGACGAACTCGATCTCGCGCGGGTACTTGTACGGCGCCGTGACCCGCTTGACGTGCTCCTGTAGCTCCGTCACCAGTTCCGGCGAGCCCTGGTAGCCGGGCGCCAGCACCACGAACGCCTTCACGATCTCGCCGCGCACCGGGTCCGGGCTGGCCACCACCGCGCTCTCCACCACCGCCGGATGCTCGACCAGCGCCGACTCGACCTCGAACGGGCCGATGCGGTAGCCGGCGGAGATGATCACGTCGTCGGCGCGGCCCACGAACCAGAAGTAGCCGTCGGCGTCCATCACGGCGCGGTCGCCGGTGATGTACCAGTCGCCGCGCATCGCGTTCCGGGTGGCCTCCGGGTCGTTCCAGTACTCTTTGAAGAGGCCCACCGGCCGCTCCGGCCGCACCCGCACGGCGATGTCGCCCTCCTGGCCGGGCTCCACCGGCCGCCCCTGCTCATCCACCACCGCTACCTCGAAGCCAGGCGCCGGCTTGCCCATCGAGCCGGGCCGCACCTCCAACGGCGGGAAGTTGCCCACCAAGAGCACCGTCTCCGTCTGGCCGTAGCCGTCGCGGATGGTGAGCCCGGTGCCCGCGCGCCAGGTCTCGATCACCTCCGGGTTGAGCGGCTCCCCGGCGCCCACGCAGTGGCGCAGCTCGCGCAGGTCATAGGCCTTGAGGTCCTCCAGCACCAGCAGGCGGTAGGCGGTGGGCGGCGCGCAGAAGGTGGTGATGCGGTAGCGCTCCAAGAGGCGCAGGCACTCTTTGGGGTCGAACTTGCCCGGCGCGTCCTGGATGAAGATGCATGCCCCCTGCGACCAGGGGCCGAAGAGACACCCCCAGGCGGCCTTGGCCCAGCCGGTGTCGGACAGCGTCCAGTGCAGGTCGTTGGGGGTCAGGTCCAGCCAGAACTTGCCGGTGATGCTGTGCCCCAGGCCGTAGGAGGCGTGCGTGTGCGCCACCATCTTCGGGTAACCGGTCGTGCCGGAGGTGAAGTACAGGAGCGCCATCTCGTCGGCGGCCGTCTCCTCCCCGGGGAAGTCCTCGGAGGCGGCCGCCAGGGCCTCCTCGTAGCTGATACACCCCTCCACCTGGCCGCCGATGGCCACGATCGCGCGCAGCGAGGGACACGCGCTCTGCACCTCACGCAGCTTGCGCGCGTTCTCCTCGTCCGCCACCGCGAACGCCGCCTGCGCCAGGTCCACGCGGTACTTGATGTCGCGCGGGGTGAGCAGGGTGGTGCCGGGGGCGGCCACAGCGCCGATCTTCTCCAGGCCGAGGATCGTCTCCCACCATTCCGGCCGACGGGAGGCGATCACGATCACACGGTCGCCCTTGCGCATGCCCAGGGTGTGAAAGGCATGGGCGGCGCGCGTCGAGCGGCGGTCGAAGTCGCGGAAGGTGAGCTTGCGTTCTTCCCCCTGCGGGCCGACCCAGACCATCGCCAGCCGGTTGCGCTCCGCGGCCCAGCGACCGACGACATCGCGGGCGAAGTTGAAGCGTGGCGGGACCTCGAGGCGGAAGGTGCGGCGCGTGGCGTCATAGTCCGTCATGTTCGGCATAGTGTGCCCCCAGGCTGAAAAGGTCGGCGGCGGGGTACGGACACCCGCTCCGCGGGCGCGGAGGCACAATACCACGCCGCCCGATGCGAGACCAGGGGGTGCCCTAGGCGGCCGGGCAGCGGATCCCGGCGGGGAGGCCGCAGGAGGCAGCGCTCACGCGGCGCCGCTCTCCTGCGCGTGGTCTTCAGGCGTATACGTCACCTCAAACCCCGGGTTGAGGAACTGCAACCGCGCGACAAGGGCCAGGAACCGGCCGAGGTCCTGGTTGGCGACGCGCAGCGACAGGCGTTCCGAGGGGTTCTTCTGGATGGTGACGCGGTACATCAGCGCCTCCCTCTGGCATATGACAGCCGCAACACGACAAGCCGCCCGCTCCGGCTCCCCGGCTGCTGGGCGGCTGTCCAGGCTCCATGACGGACTGCTGTCACACCCCCATCGTAGCGCGGCGGCGGCGGTTTGCAAGGGCGGCGCGGTCCGCTGCCCGGTCGGCCGGTGCGGGCGCACGGCCCCGGCGACTCACGGGCCTTGTCCCGGACGGGGCCGCGCTGCTACGGTATGGGCCAGGTGGCTGGGGTGGCGCGCGCATCCGCGATGGCGGAGGAGGTCGTGGCGTGCCCCGGAGGCTCAGTCTCCCGCAGTTCAACTGGTCGGTTCTCGGTCCCCTGATCGTCGTGCTCGCCTTGGTCGTCGGTGTGTCCGGCTTCGCCGTCAGCCTGGTGGCGGGCGGTACGGGGCGGCACGTGCCCGGCACCGGTGGCGGCTACGATCTGCGCCCGCCGGAGCTGGTCAAGTCGCAACTGTTCTCGCTCAGTGCCCGCGTGAACGGCTCGCCGACGATCCGGCGTGGACCGGGCACCCAGTACCCGGCGGTGGGCAAGGCCACCGACGGTCAGGAGCTGCACGTGATCGCCTGCAGCCCCGGCTGCGAGTGGCTGCGGGTCTTCAACTTGAACGACGACGGCCAGTGGTGGATCCCGTCCGCGTTTCTCACCGTGAGCGGGCGCGTGGAGGAGCTGCCCGTGCTCACCCCGGTGGACCCAGGTCGCTGACGGCCGACACGATCAGGGCCGGCTTCAGCCCGTCGGGAGATGGATAACGGCTGAAACCGGCCCTGTCGCGCCGCCGCGTTGTGCCCCTGCAACGCAGCGGTCAAGAGGAAGAACGGGAGAATCCCTGCGGTCTCCGGCCGACGTCAGGGTCCCCCGCCTTCTCCATCATACGCCGTGCCCGTTGCGTCTGCATCGGTACACGACGTGTCCACATAACATTTTTATTGCAGCCCGCGCGGTGGTGGGCGATCAGATATCGGCGCGGCCGGTCCACTCGATGGTGCTGGGGTCGTCCACCAGCCCGCGCTCCTGGGCGATGCGGCGCACATCCACCATGCCGATCATGGTGTCCTCGCTGATCAGCACCCAGCCGGGGTCGGTGGGCGCCGCGAAGGGGGTGCTGGCACGGAGCGCCTTGCGCTTCTGCGGGTGGAGATAGATCCCGGGTTTGCCCGTGGTCTGCTGCATCGGCCACCCTCCTGCCTCAGCGTGATCGCCGTTTCTCAACCCGCGGCGGCTGACCGGCGAAATGCCCGCCGGCCGCGAACCGGCCACCGCGCGGTTCCGTTGTAGGCAGCGACACCGCGAGCGTCAAGCGCGGCGCTCAGGCAGAGAGGGGGCTGAACGCCCGCCGTAGGAACTCTTGCAGGAGGGTGAAGGCCTGACCGGCGTCGGGCCCGGTGAGCAGGGCGGCGCCGCGCGCCGTCCCCGGCACCAGCGCCAAGCTGCGGGGGTCACGGGCGGCGTCGTACAGGCGCTGGGCGGCGGCCGCCGCGTCACGGTCGCTAAGCGCGGCCATGAACAGCACCGGGCGGTCGATGCGCCGCACGGCGGCGGTGCCGTCCAGCTCACCGCCGTTGGCTTGGTAGCTGGTCGGTGCGGAGAGCGCCACCACCGCGCTGGCCCGCGTGCCGGCGGCCAGCGCCACCGTGCCGCCCGCCCCCTCGCCGACCAGCGCCACCCGCTGCGCGCCCCGCCCTTCCAGAAAGGCCACTGCCGCCTGCACGGCCCCAATGAGGGCGTCCGGGGTGGCGGGCGGCACCGCGACCACCAGCGCGGGGGTACCAGAGGCCGCCAGCGCGCGGGCCAGCGCCTCCAGCCCGCCGGTGTCCCCGCCCGGCGGCGGCACCAGCACCGCGGCGTGCGGCGCCGTGCCGCCGTACAGCCGCCCGACCAACGCCGCCCCGCCCGGCGCGTCCACACGCACGGACGCGGCATCGGCGGCGGGTGTCGGCGAGCCGGCTGCCGTCTGAGAAGACGTCTCGCCACACGCCGCGAGCGCGACGACCGCCGCGGCCAGGAGCAGCGCGATCCACCGCATGGTCGTTTCACCCCTCCCGCAGACCTTAGCGCCGCTCGTCCGGTTCATCCCACCGGCGGCATTAGAGCGGTGGTCGCCGTGTGTGCCAGTCCGTCGCCTGCTGGTAGGCGTGCCCCACACGCAGCAGGGTGGCCTCGTCAAACGGTTTACCGATGAACTGCAGGCCGACGGGCAGGCCGTCGACAAACCCGCACGGCACGGACATGCCCGGCAGGCCGGCGATGTTCACCGGCAGCGTGAACACGTCGTTCAGGTACATGGCTACCGGGTCGGCCGTCTTCTCGCCCAGGCGGAAGGCGACGGTCGGTGAGGTGGGGGTGACCAGCACGTCGCAGCGCGCAAAGGCGGCGTCGAACTCGCGGCGGATGAGGGTGCGCACCTGGAGCGCTTTCTTGTAGTAGGCGTCGTAGTAGCCGGCGGAGAGGGCATAGGTGCCGAGCATAATGCGGCGCTTGACCTCGTCGCCGAAGCCGTACTGGCGGGTGCGCTCCATGTTCTCCCACATGGAGGCACCGGACTGGTAGGAGTAGCCGTACTTGACGCCGTCGTAGCGGGCCAGGTTAGCGGAGGCCTCGGAGGGGGCGATGATGTAGTACACGGCCAGCGCCGCCTCGGTGCTGGGCAGGGAGACCTCCCAGTCTACCGTCGCGCCCAGCGCCGCGAGCTGGCCGATGGCCTGCATCACCGCGTCGCGCACGCCCGGCTGCATCCCCTCGATGAAGTACTCCTTGGGCACGCCCACGCGCAGGCCGGAGATATCGCCGGTGAGGGCCTGGGTGAAGTCCGGCACCGGCAGCGGCGCGGAGGTGGAGTCGCGCGGGTCGTGGCCGCAGATGGCCTTTAGTACCAGGGCCAGGTCGGCCACATCGCGCGTGAAGGGGCCGATCTGGTCCAGCGAGGAGGCGAAGGCCACCAGGCCGTAGCGGCTGACGCGACCGTAGGTGGGCTTCATGCCGGTGATGCCGCACAGGGCAGCCGGCTGGCGGATGCTGCCGCCGGTGTCGGTGCCGATGGCGAAGAGCGCCTCGCCCGCCGCCACGGCCGCCGCCGAGCCGCCGGAGGAGCCGCCCGGCACGCGCTCCAGGTCCCACGGGTTGCGGGTGGGGCCGAAGGCCGAGTTCTCGGTGGAGGAGCCCATGGCGAACTCGTCCATGTTGGTCTTGCCCACCATCACCGCGCCGGCCTCGGCTAGCTTGCGCACCACCGTGGCGTCGTAGATGGGCACGAAGTTCTCGAGCATGCGCGAGCCGCAGGTGGTGACCACGCCGGTGGTGCAGAGGATATCCTTGAGGGCCATGGGGATACCGGTGAGCGGGGTGGCGTCGCCGGTGCGCAGGCGGGCGTCCGCCGCGTCCGCCGCGGCCAGGGCAGGCTCTTCGGTGACCAGCAAGAAGGCGTGCACGCGGTCGTCCACCGCGGCGATGCGGTCCAGCACGGCGCGGGTCAGCTCACGCGCGGAGACCTCGCGCCGGCGCAGCAGGTCGGCCGCCTCACGCACCGTCAGCTCGTACAGCCTCACGGGAACACCCTGATATCGGTCTCCGTCGCCGCCGCATCCGGGGGCGGCCGTCACTCCAGCACGCGCCGCACGCGGAAGTAGTTGCCCTCCCGCAACGGGGCGTTGGCCAGGATCGCCTCCACGTCGTATGACGGCTCCACCGCGTCGTCGCGCATCACGTTCTCCAGCGGCAACGCGAAGTTGGTCGGCGGCACCCCTTCGGTGTCGATGGCGCGCAACACCTCGAACTGCTCGAGGATGTGTGAAAGCTGGTGCTGGAACTTGACGACGTCCTCTTCGGTCAGGCCGACGCGGGCGAGCTGTGCGATGTGCAGGACGTCTTCACGACTGAGCGCCACGGCGGGCCTCCACGGCAAGGGCTCCCTCAGGGAGTATAGCAGGGCCGCTGGGGATGCCGCCCTATACCGGCATGGGCGTCGCCTGATACCATCGGGGACGAACCGACGGAGGCCCCGCATCCGATGGCCGTCGACGCGCAGCGGGCGATCACCCTGGGCCACCCCAGCTACGTGTGGCGCTCGGGTCAGGAGCGGCGGCTGAACCTCATCCGCCGCTACGTGCCTCTGGAGGGCAGGGCCATCCTCGACATCGGCTGCGGCCTCGGCACCTATGTGCGCCGCTTTCGCGATTTCAGCCCCCGCGTCTACGGTCTGGACGTGGACGCGCCGAGAGTGATCGAGGGGGCGCGGCGTGGCACCCCGAACCTGGCCATCGCCGCCGCCGAGCACCTGCCGTTCAAGGACGGTGTGCTGGACGTGGTGGTGCTGAACGAGGTGATCGAGCACGTGGACGACGACCGCGCCGCCCTGCGGGAGGCGCTGCGCGTGCTGCGGCCGGGCGGCGCCGCCGTTATCTACGCCCCCAACCGCCTGTGGCCGTTCGAGACGCACGGCGTATACCTGGGACGCCGCTACGTGTTCGGCAACATCCCGCTCGTCAACTGGTTGCCCAACCCGGTGCGCCGGCGGTTAGTGCCACACGCTCGCGCCTATCTGGCGCGGGACATCCGTCGTCTCACCAATGGCCTGGCGGCGGACACGCTCGTGCACGGCTACGTGTTTCCCGGCTTTGACAACGTCGCGGCGCGCGCTCCCCGTCTGGCGGCGCTGCTCCGCCGCGTGCTGTACGCGCTGGAGGACACCCCGCTGCGCGTGTTCGGGCTGAGCCATTTCGTCGTGCTGCGCCGCCGTCCGGTTCCGCGCTCCGGGCAGGGATCGGGGATGTTCGGCGCGGGAGACGATCGGTGAGCCGTCGCCTCGTCCACGTCCGCTATCGGACACGCCGGCCGGGGCGCCGCCGCGACGGCAGCCGGCTCCTGCGGGTGCTGCTCATCCTTACGGCCGCCGTGTTGGGGGTGGGCGCGGCGGCGACGCTGGCGCTGGTGGTGACCGGCTGGATGGTCTACCGGCAGGCGGCGGCCGGCCTGGGCGATGTGAGCCAGATCATCAACCAAAGCTACGGCGGCGCCAAGATCTACGACCGCCGCGGCCGCCTGCTGTACGAGTTCGAAGATCAGGACCAGGGCCTGCGCCAGCGCGTGCCGCTGCGCGACATTTCGCCATGGGCCATCCAGGCCACCATCGCCACCGAGGACGCCAGCTTCTACTCCAACCCCGGCGTCAACCTGCGCGGCCTGCTGCGCGCCGGCATCGAGAACTTTTTCCCGGGCAAGGGCCGTTTCCTGGAGGGCTCCGGCGGCTCCTCTATCACCCAGCAGCTTGTCAAGAACCTGCTCATCCCCGAGGAGCTGCGCTACGAGCGCCGGGTCGACCGCAAGCTCAAAGAGACGGTGCTGGCGCTGGAGATCACGCGCCGCTACTCCAAAGACCAGATCCTCGAGTGGTACTTGAACGAGATTTACTACGGCAACCGCGCCTACGGCATCGGCGCGGCCGCACAGCGCTATTTCGGCAAGGAGGCCGCTGACCTCACCCTGGCCGAGGCGGCGCTGCTGGCCGGCATCCCCGCCGCCCCTGTGACCTACGATCCGCTGCTCAATTTCGAGGCGGCCAAGGCTCGCCAGAGCCAGGTGCTGGACCTGATGGTGCGCCACGGCCGCATCACCCCGGTGCAGGCCGACGCCGCCCGCGCCGAGCCGTTGCACCTGGTTAGCCGCGAGACGAACGCCACCATTCGCGCCCCACACTGGGTGTTTTACGTCCAGGAGCTGCTGGTCAAACGCTTCGGGGAGGCGGCAGTCTACCGCGGCGGCCTGCGCGTCACCACCACTCTGGACCTCGACCTGCAGGAGAAGGGACAGGAGATCGTGGACCGCTGGGTGACGGAGTTCGAGCGGCAGAACTGCGGCTGCCACAACGGCGCCCTGGTGGCCATCGACAACAACATGGGCGAAATCCTGGCGATGGTGGGCTCGCGCGATTTCTTCCGCAAGGATATCCAGGGCGAGAACAACAACGCCATCGCCATCAAGCAGCCAGGCTCGGCGCTCAAACCGGCCGTGTATCTCGCGGCCTTCCTCAAGGGCTGGACGCCGGCCACCGTGGTGTGGGACGTGCCGAAGGAGTACCCCAACCCCGGCGGGCGGCCGTTCGTGCCCGTCGGTCCCACCGCCCGCTACAACGGCCCGGTGACGGTGCGGCAGGCGCTGGGCAGCTCGCTCAACGCGCCGGCGGTGGCCGCCGCCGCGTACGCCGGCGTGCCGGCGGTGATCGACACCGCCCACAAGCTGGGCATCAGCACGCTCAACGACCCGGAGAACTACGGCGTGTCCATCGCCACCGGCGGGGCCAACATCACCCTGCTGGACATGACCTACATGTACAGCACGCTGGCCAACAACGGCGTGATGGTGGGGCAGGAGCGACTGGAGGGGCCGCGCCGGCTGGACCCGGTGGCCATCCTCAAAGTGGTGGACGGGCAGAACCGGGTGCTGTACGAGTTCCGCGAGCCCCGACGGGAGCAGGTGGTGCCGGCGGCGCAGGCGTGGCTCATTACCAGCATCCTGTCCGATGACAGCGCCCGCCGCCTGATCTACGCCCCCGGCATCTTTGACCTGCGTGACGGCCGTCCCATCGCCGCCAAGACGGGCACGCAGCAGGGGTTCGAGGTGAGCCAGATCCGCTCTACCTGGAACTTCGGCTACGTGCCGGATCTAAGCGTGGGGGTGTGGGTGGGCAACGCGGACGGCTCGCTGGTGCGCAACATCTCCAGCGCCAGCAGCTCCCTGCGCATCTGGCGCGACTTCATGCAGTTTGCGGTGGACCACTTGGGCATCCCACCCAAGCCGTTCCCGCAGCCGCCCGGCCTGGTGCGCGCCAGGGTGACGGTGCCCGGCCCGGAGGGGTGCCGCACGGTGGAGGACTGGTTCCCCGCCGGCCAGGCGCCCACGCCAGAGCCGACGGCTACCGGCACCGCCGTGGCGGCCCCCCCCGGCCTTGCCGGGGCCACCGGCAGCGGCGCCTGCCGCACCGTGAAGATCGACACCCGTAACGGGTTGCTGGCCGGACCGGACACGCCTCCCGAGTTTGTCAAGGAGGTGACGTTCATCGACGTGCCGCCGGAGCTGGCCGGCTTCACACCCGGGGAGAACGTGGTGATCGGCGTGCCGCCGCGGGCGGTGAGCACGCTCACGCCGACCCCTACCCCGACGCGCGCGCCCACGCTGCCACCGCGCGTGGTGACGCCGGCACCGGCCGGCCGCCCGGACGTGCTGCCACCCACGATCACCGTGCCACCGCAGCCATCTCTCCCTCCCCCAACGCCGCGTCCCCCGGCGCCGGTCGTCACCATCCAGCCCGGCGCCGTGCCGGCGCCCGTGACCCCCTTCGGCCCGACCCCGACTGTCCCGCGCGGACCCTGACGAGCACGGCAGGAGGCGAAGGGCCGCGTCGTGACCGGGTGGAAGATCGCGTTCCTCGTGGTCGGTGCGGTGGTGCCGCTGGTGGTCGCCGCCCTCACGATCTACTTTGGCCTGCCGCGCACGCGCGGCAAAGGCACCGGCTCCATCCTGGTGGGCACGGGCCTGGGGTTGTTGCTGGGGGCGATCGGTGGCCTGATCGTCTGCGCACTGGTGATCGGGCTGGTGCTCGCGCTGCGCGCCGCCGTGCGCTAGCCGCGTTACAGCAGCCGCCGGATAGGCTTGCGGCCGGGGCGTGGGTCGTAGTTGGCCTTGAACATCTCCAGCTTGTCGCGCTCGATCAGGTACTTGCCCGCGAACATCCGCGCCGGCATCTTTCCGCTCTTAATCAACCGGCGTAGGCTCTGCGGATGAATGCCCAGCACCTGGGCGGCCTGCACCAGGTCCAGGTGGTCCTGCATGAACCGCTCGAAGGGGTCCTGCTCCGGGTACTGAGCGGCCATCGGTGCGCCTCTCCTCGGCGCGCGTGTGATGTTCAAGCGCCTGATCCAATTCTTGGAGGCGCGTCCCGTTCCGTCAACCTGGACGTGACGGTCCCCGGTCAGGGCCGGCAGGCGGGCTCAAGGACGGTGAGCGTGCCGGCATCGGCGTCCAGCTCCACCTCCACGCCCAGCGGCAACGTGGCGCGCCAGGGGGTGTGGCCGCAGGGGAAGCCGTACAACACCGGGATGCCCAGCGGCGCCACCCGATCGCGCAGGATCTCCACCAGGGTGAAGGTGCGCGGGTCACCCGCCGGCCGGTCGCAGGTGGGGGAATCGCCGAACACCAGGCCGCGCACGCCCGCCAGCACCCCGGCCAGGAGGAGCTGGGTGAGCATGCGGTCGATGCGGTAGGGCGCCTCGTTCACGTCCTCCAGGAGCAGCACGCAGCCGCGGGCGTCGAGCTGCCAGCGCGTGCCGCACAGGGCGGCTACCAGGGTGAGGTTCCCGCCCACCAGCGGCCCGCGCGCCCGTCCACCGGCCACCGTCGTTGGCGTCGGCCCCTCCGGCGGCGCGGCGATGATGCCCAGCGGTGCGCTCGTGATCAGAGCGCGCCGCAGCCCGTCCGCCGTCCATGGGTGCAGCGCCGGCTCGTCGTTCTGCCGCTGCACCATCGGGCCATGGAAGGTGATCAGCCCCGCCTCGCGGCGGAAGGCCAGGTGCAGGGCAGTGACGTCGGAGTAGCCGCAAAACACCTTGGGATGGGCGCGCACGACGTCGAAGTCGATAAAGGGCAGGACGCGCATGGCACCGTAGCCGCCGCGCGCGCAGAGAATGCCGGCCACGCTCGGATCGGCAAAGCATGCGGTGAGCTCGCGCCCCTTCTCGGCGTCGCTCTCACCGGCCAGGTACCGCCGCGCGCACGCCGTCGAGGGCAGGCAGCGCACGGTGAAGCCCCAGGAGCGGAGCAGGGCCACACCCTCCTCCAGCAGCACGGGATCCACCCGGCTAGAGGGCGCCACCACGGCCACGGTGTCGCCCGGCCGGAGCGCCCGCGGCCGGAGCGGCGGCGACGGCTGCGCGGCCGGCACTTCCGGGCTCGGGTTGGAGAGGCGGGCAGGTGTGACCATCTCACCACCCTCCGAGGGAAGACACCGCTGCCTACGGTCAGAAACCATCCATGCACAGGGGCGCGTGCTCAGTGCGAAAGAGGGCATCCGCGACGGTCAGGGTGCGCGGGTCGGCGGCTACCAGCCCGGCGCGGGCCAGCGCGCTCGCCGAGTGGTGGCCGCTGGCGAGGATCGCCAGGGCGCGTGGTGTCAGGCACAGGGCCGGCTCGCCGGCGGCGGGGCGCAGCCGCCCTTTGCCGCCCTCGACCGTGAGCTCCCACGTGCCGCCGTTCCACGGGCAAAGCTCGTCATCCAAGGCAAAGGTCAAACGACCGTCCGCGTCGTAGCCGCGCCCCTCCAGCGCCGCCACCACGTCCACGATGCGCAGCAGCGTCCCGTCCCGCGCCCACAGGTTGAGCTGACGCGGTTCTTCCACGTGCAGGGGAAGCGGGTCATCGACCGGCAGCCGGTGCACACGCACCGAGGCGGCGAGGTCGTGGTCGAGGAAGTAGCGCACCAGCGCCCGGTGCGCCGCCGGCGTGAGCCACACCCAGGTGGCGCGCAGGCGCTGCGTGGGGCCGGGCCGCTCCAGGACGCGCTGCTCCACCTCATAGATGGTAAAGCCTTGCACCGCGCCGTCCTCCTCGTAGACGGCGCAGAGGGGCGGCGGTGCGTCCGGACGCCACGGATGGAGCACGGCGTGCCGCCACCACGCCTCGTCTCGGCACAGCATGAGCGTGCGCGGCGCGGCGAACCGCTCATATGCGCCGCGGATGACCGGCACCGCCTCACCGAGCGGCACCAGCCGCATACGGCCGCGCACCGGCACGTCGTCCACGAACCGCACAAGGCGCGGGTCGAACTCGGCGATGTACTGGGTGAAGGCCACGCCGTAGCCGAAGCGCTGGTAGATGGCCGCCATCGAGGCCCACAGCATGGCCACCGGCTGGCCCCGCTCGCGCATGGCGGCGAAGGCGCGGCCCATGAGGGCGCGCAGGTGCCCCCGGCGGCGGTGGGTGGGCAGGGTGCTCACGGCGGTGACGCCGGCACAGGCCAAATCGCGTCCGTTCCAGCGGATGGTGAACGGCAGCACCCCCATCTGGGAGACGATGGCGCCGTCCTCCACCGCCACCAGCGTCTGCTCCGGCCGCAGGAACGCGGCCAGACGCTGGAGCGCTCGCTCGACCTCCGCCTCGGCCGTGGACTGGCCGAAGGCGACGTGGTCGTTGTAGACGAGCCGGCGCATCTCTTCGGGATGGGCTGGGCGATACTCCACGCTCATGGCATGCCGTTTCAGGATGAGATGGCGGACCGCACGATGGTAGCAGCGCCGCCGCTGCCCCGGCAAGCGGGGCAGCCTCAAGGCCGGGAAGCGGCTACACTGATGGCGCGATGGTACGAACCCTGCTCACCCTGCTCGGCGCTCTGGCCGCGCTGGCCTGGTCCGCCCTGTTCCTGCGGGCGCCGGGCGCGGCGCTGGAACTCTTGCTGTTCACCTCGCCCATCGTGGTGGCGGTGTGGCTGATCCTTATGCTCACCGCGCCGCGCCGCGACCGCCCGCGGGCACGCCCGCTCCCGCCGCCCCGGCTTGCCGGGGAGCCACCACCCGACCTGCACGAGCGCGTGCTGCGGCGGGACGAGGGCCGGTGCCGCCTGTGCGGCGGCGAGCCGGCCACGCGGGTGGTAGTCCACCGCCCGCCGCGGGCAGGTGCCGATCCGGTGGATCGCTTCATCGCCATCTGCGAGGGCTGCGCCCGCACCGCGCCCCTGCGCCCCGTCGCCCGCTAAGTCGCCACGCATGCCTATGCCACACCTGCTGCCGCGCCGCCGTCGCACCCGCATCCTGCTCGCCATCGTCGGGCTGTTCGCCCTGTACCTGGTGGCGCTGAGCGCGGTGCCGGCGCTCCTGCACCGCGGCGAGGACGCCGGTGCACGGCGGGAGCGCGCCCTGCGGGCGATCCGCGCCGCCAACTGGTCGCTTGTTCCGCCCGAAGAGCGCGCCGCCCTGGCCCGTGCCGTGGACGATACCTGGCGGGCGCTGCGCACCTACCGCATGCGCTACGTCACCGGCCGCCCCGAGGACCTGGCCGCCGGTCGCTTCGAGAGCGAGGCCACCTCCGCTTTCCGCCTGGACGGCCACGGCCGCGTGCTGGCCCAGCGCGACACGAGCTTTATTTCAGCGGTCAGCCCAGCCAGCGGCGGACGTGAGGAGCGCGTCGAGGGCTACCGGATCCTCACCGCCGAGCCGTACCTGAACAGTAAGGGCCGGCGGGTGGCCAATGCGGAGCTGATCTACCAGCGCGCGTTGCCGGGCGCCTGGACCTGCCAGCGGGTGGCGTCCGACCGGCAGCCGCCACCGGGCCCGGGACTGGACCTGGGCCCGGCCGGCGACGCCGGCTTCGCCGAGATCGACGGCCATCCGGTGCGCGGGTTCATCGTGCCGGTCGGCGCCTTCGGGCTGCGCAGTCCAGCCACGGTCTGGATCGACACCGAAACGCTCCACCTGCGCCGCCAGGAGACGGAGTCCGTGCTGCCCGGCCGACGTGAGGTGTGGACCTACAGCGACTTCGACGCGCCGGTGGAGGTCCAGCCGCCGGCCGGCGTGCCCTGCGTGACCGACTAACACGCCCGCGCGGCGTGCCCGACCCGGCCGCCGTGCGCTACGCTGGACGGTAGCCGACTGTGGAGGGAGTGCCAAATGGCCACCGCAGCCGAGATCCGGGACCTTGTGGACAAGATGGCGGCAGAGCGCGCCCGTCTGGTCGCCCAGGCGCGGGCGTACACGGACGCCGAGGCCGCGCGCCGCCCGGAGGGCAAAACTGGTGAGGAGGAGTGGTCGGTCAAAGAGCAGCTCGCCCACCTATGGGAGATGGAGCGCAACTACATCGCCTGGGTGCGGCGGGCCCTGGCGGAGGACGAGCCGGACGTGAGCGACGTGCGCGGTGAGCCGGTCGCCATCCCCATCGAGCGGGCCAACGAGCACTCCCTGGAGAAGCTGCTTGCGGCGCTCGCCGAGGAGCGCGAGCGCACGAACGCCTTCATCGCCGCGCTGGCGCCGGAGCAGTTCGACCGGCGCGCCTACCATCGCTTGTTCGGCACGCTCACGGTGCTGCAGTGGCTGCGCTCGTTCTACCGCCACGATCGCATGCACATCGACCAAATGGCCGGGCGCGAGCCATCCTATCGGCCGCGCTACGCCACCGGGGTGGAGCCGGACCAACGCCGGCGCTGAACGCCGGCTCCCGGCTACGGCGGCGGGCGGCTAGGATGGCGCTCGATGCCGGCCCCTGCGCACAGGGCCGCTTGAAGGGGCATGGGAATGGACAAGCCGCGCGTGTTTGTCACCCGACGGTTGCCCGGCACGGCGTTGGAGCGCCTGGCGGCGCAGACGGACCTGCACCTGTGGGAGGGGGAGCTGCCGCCACCGCGTGAGGTCTTGCTGGCCGAGGCGCGGGAGGCCGAGGGGCTGCTCACCCTGCTCACCGACCGCGTGGACCGCGAGCTGCTGGCGCAGGCGCCGCGGCTGCGCGCCGTGAGCAACATGGCCGTGGGCTACGACAACATCGATGTGGTGGCCTGCACCGAGCGTCGCATCCCGGTCGGGCACACGCCGGGGGTGCTCACCGAGACCACCGCCGATTTCGCCTTCGCCCTGCTCATGGCCGCCGCCCGCCGCGTGGTGGAGGCGGACGCCTTCGTGCGGGCCGGCAAGTGGAAGACATGGGACCCGGGCCTGCTCCTGGGCCAGGACGTGCACGGTGCCACCCTGGGCATCGCCGGTATGGGGCAGATCGGGCAGGCGGTGGCCCGCCGCGCGCGCGGCTTCGGCATGCGGATCTTGTACACCGACGCGGTGGCGCGGCCGCAGATCGAGGCGGAGACGGGGGCACAACGGGTGGACAAGGACACCCTGGTGCGCGAGGCCGATTTCCTCACCTTGCACGTGCCGCTTACGCCGCACACGCGCCACTTCATCGGCGCGCGCGAGCTGGCCATGATGAAGCCGACCGCCTGGCTGATCAACACCTCCCGCGGCCCGGTAGTGGACCAGCGGGCGCTGGCGGCGGCGCTGGCGGCGGGTCGGCCGGCAGGGGCAGCCCTGGACGTGACCGACCCGGAACCGATCCCGATGGACGACCCGCTCCTGGGCCTGCCCAACGTGATCCTGGCCCCGCACATCGCCAGCGCCAGTCTCGCCACGCGCAGCAAGATGGCGGACATGGCGGTGGACAACCTGCTGGCCGCGCTGGCGGGACGGCGACCGCCGCACTGCGTCAACCCGGAGGTCTTTGCGTAACACGCGCCCGGCACGGGCACGGTGGAGGGCGACCATGACCATGGAGCCGCGCGTCGTGGCCACGGGGTTGGAGTTCCCGGAAGGGCCGGTGGTGCTGCCGGACGGCAGCCTGATCGTGGTGGAGATCCGCGCCGGGCGACTGTCCCGCATCGCCCCGGACGGGCGGACCTCGGTGTTCGCCGTGACCGGCGGTGGCCCCAACGGGGCGGCGCTGGGGCCGGACGGCGCTATCTACGTTACCAACAACGGCGGCTTCGAGTGGGTGGAGCGCGTCTCGGCCAGCACCGGCCGGCGCATGCTCCTGCCCGGCGACCGGCCCAAGGATTACACCGGCGGCTCCATCCAGCGCGTCAGCCTGGACGGCGAGGTCACCACCCTGTACACCGCTTGCGACGGCGAGCCGCTCAAGGGCCCGAACGACCTGGTGTTCGACGCGGAGGGCAACTTCTACTTCACCGACCACGGCAAGACCTATGGCCGCCAGCGCGACCGCACCGGTGTGTTCTACGCCTCGCCCGACGGCCGCTTCATCCGCGAGATCATCTGGCCGCTGGAGGCGCCCAACGGCATCGGCCTCAGCCCGGACGGGCGCACCCTGTACGTGGCGGAGACGCCCACCGGCCGCCTGTGGGCGTTCGAGATCACGGCGCCCGGCCAGGTGGGCCGGCGGCGGGTGATCGGCACGGTGCCGGGCGCACCGCCGCTCAACGTCGCCTACTGTGATTCGCTGTGCGTGGACGCCCAGGGCAACGTGCTCGTGGCGACCATCGTCAACGGCGGTATCACCGTCATCTCCCCGGAGCGGGGCGTCCTGCGGCACGTGCCCTGCCCCGACCCCTTCACCACCAACGCCTGCTTCGGCGGCCCGGACCTGCGCACGCTCTACGTCACGCTGAGCACGCGCGGCGAGGTGGTGGCGTTCGACAACTGGCCCGAGCCCGGGCTCAAGCTCTTCCAGCCGGCGTGACCCGTTGGTGTAGGGGTGCGCCTTGAGCGTGTGCGCGCCCTGTGCTAGCGTCCGAACAGGCGGCACGGCCCGGCCCCCGTACGGGAGCGGCCGGGTCTTTCCTTGTCCGTTCTGTCGCAGTCCAGTTCGCCGGGACGCCATCATGAGATGGTAGGGCCCTTCCCGAAGAAGGGGAGCAGGGCAGGAGTAATCGTATGTCCGTGCAAGACCGGCTTGAAGAACTGAATCGGCTCAAGGCGCAGGCCCGCCTGGGCGGCGGGCAGAGAGCCATCGAGGCGCAGCACGCCCGCGGTAAGCTCACGGCGCGCGAGCGGCTGGACATCCTGCTCGACCCGGGCAGCTTCGAGGAGATCGACTCCCTGGTCGTGCACCGCACCACCGACTTCGGCCTGGCCGAGCGCAAGCCGCTGGGCGACTCGGTCGTCACCGGCTACGGCAAGATCGACGGGCGGCCGGTGTTCGTGTACTCGCAGGATTTCACCGTGTTCGGCGGCTCGCTGTCCGAGGTGGCGGGCGAAAAGATCGTCAAGATCATGAACCTGGCGCTCAAGAACGGCGTGCCGGTGATCGGGCTGAACGACTCCGGCGGCGCGCGCATCCAGGAGGGCGTGGCCAGCCTGCGCGGCTACGGTGAGATCTTCACCCTCAACACGCTGGCCTCCGGCGTGATCCCGCAGATCTCGGTGATCATGGGCCCGTGCGCGGGCGGCGCCGTCTACTCGCCCGCCATCACCGATTTCATCTTCATGACTGAAGGCACCGCCCAGATGTACATCACCGGGCCGGACGTGATCCGGGCGGTGACGGGTGAGGAACTGACGCACGAGGAGTTGGGCGGCGCGGCGGTGCATGCCACCCGCTCCGGCGTGGCCCACTTCGCCATCCCCGGCGACGAGGCCTGCCTGCAGGAGGTGCGGCGGCTGATGTCCTTCCTGCCGCTCAACAACATGGAAGACCCGCCCGTCTACGAGACGGGCGACGACCCCGAGCGGCGCGATGAGGACCTGCTCTCGATCGTGCCCGAGGAGGCCACCCGCCCCTACGACGTGCGCGACGTGATCGAGCGCATCGTCGATAACGGCGACTTCATGGAGGTGCACGCCGGCTGGGCGCAGAACATCGTCGTCGGGTTCGCGCGTATGGCGGGGCGCACGGTGGGCATCGTGGGGAATAACCCGGCCCATCTGGCCGGCTCGCTGGATATCGACGCCTCGCGCAAGGCGGCGCGCTTCGTGCGCTTTTGCGATTGCTTCAACATCCCCATCATCACGCTCACGGACGTCACTGGCTTCCTGCCGGGCGCGAACCAGGAGTTCGGCGGTATCATCGTGCATGGGGCCAAGCTGCTGTACGCCTACGCCGAGGCCACGGTGCCCAAGATCGCCGTGATTTTGCGCAAGGCGTACGGCGGGGCGTACCTGGTCATGTCCAGCAAGCACCTGCGGGGCGATATCAACTACGCCTGGCCGATCGGTGAGGCGGCGGTGATGGGCGCCGAGGGGGCGGTCAACATCCTCAACCGTGAGGAGATCCGCTCCGCGCCGGACCCGGAGGCCAAGCGCAAGGAGCTGGTGGAGGCCTACCGCGCGCGCTTCTCCAACCCGTACGTGGCCGCCGGCCGCGGCTTTATCGACGACGTGATCGACCCACGCGACACGCGCCCCAAGATCATCCGCGCGCTGGAGATGCTCCAGAACAAAGTGGATTCCAACCCGCCAAAGAAGCACGGCAACATCCCGCTGTGACATGTGGAACGTACAATGTGAAGCGTGAAGCACGAGATGTAACATATAGAACATGATGTTACGTATTGCGTAATACGCAATACGTAACGTGTTGCCACGTTTCACGCTTCACCACGGGAGAACGCTATGGGACTTGGCATTACAGATACAGCGATGCGTGACGCGCACCAGTCGCTGTTGGCGACGCGGATGCGCACCGCGGACCTGCTGCCCATCGCGGAGAAGATGGACAAGGTCGGCTATCGCTCATTGGAGGTGTGGGGCGGTGCGACGTTCGACACCGCCCTGCGCTTCCTTAAGGAAGACCCGTGGGAGCGGCTGCGGGAGTTGAAGAAGCGGATTAAGAACACGCCTCTGCAGATGCTTCTGCGCGGTCAGAACACCGTCGGCTACCGGCATTATGCGGACGATGTCGTCGAGAAGTTCTGTGAGCTGGCCATCAAGAACGGTATGGACATCTTTCGCATCTTCGATGCCGTCAACGATACGCGCAACATGCAGACGGCGTTCCGGGCCGTGAAGAAGTACGGCGGCCACGTGCAGGGCACGATCTGCTACACCATCAGCCCGGTGTTCACCGCCGACAGCGCGGTACAGATGGCGCTGGAGCTGGCGGAGATGGGCGCCGACTCCCTGTGCATCAAGGACATGGCCGGCCTGCTCGACCCCATGACCGCCTACGAGCTGGTCAGCCGCATCAAGGCGGCCGTCAACCTGCCGCTGGCGCTGCACTCGCACTGCACCAGCGGCATGGCGGATATGGTCTACATCAAGGCCATTGAGGCCGGTGTGGACTCCGTGGACACCGCCATCAGCAGCATGTCCCACGGCACCTCGCAGCCGCCTACGGAGTCGCTGGTCGCCTCTCTGCGCGGCACAAAATGGGACACCGGCCTGGACCTGGAGCTGCTCACCGAGATCGCCGAGTACTTCGCCAAGGTGCGGCGCAAGTACGCCGCCTTCGAGTCCAACACCTTCGGCGTGGACGCGGCGGTGCTCATCCACCAGATGCCGGGCGGCATGATCTCCAACATGATCAACCAGCTCCGCGAGCAGAACGCCGAACACCGCCTGCCGGAGGTGCTGGCGGAGATGCCGCGCGTGCGCGAGGACCTCGGCTTCCCGCCGCTGGTCACGCCTACCAGCCAGATCGTGGGTGCCCAGGCCGTGCTCAACGTGCTGATGGGTGAGCGGTACAAGGTGGTGACCAACGAGGTGCGCCAGTACCTCGCCGGCTATTACGGCCGCCCGCCCGCCCCGGTCAACGAGGAGGTGCGGCACAAGGTGCTCGGCAACCGGCCGGCCATCACCGGCCGCCCGGCCGACTACCTGGAGCCGGAGCTGGAGAAAGCGCGGCAGGAGATCGGCAGCCTGGCCCGCTCGGAGGAGGACGTGGTCTCCTACGCCCTCTTCCCGCAGGTGGCGCGCGACTTCTTCGAGTGGCGCGAGCGGGGCGGCGGCCCGGAGAAGGAGACCGTTGCCGCCGTCGCCGTGGCCCTCACCGCCGGCCTGCTGAGGACGTCGGCACCGGGGGCCGGAGTGGGTGAAGACCAGCACCGGACCGCGCCGTGGTCGGGGGGTGAGGCCCGCCCGGCCCTGGCCATGAGCCCCTGGCGGCTGGCCGGGCGGCAGCGCGCCCAGCGCGGGTAACCGGGCACGGCGCCCGGCACGGAGCAAGACGATGAAGCTGACGATCGACGACCGCACCTACGACATCCAGCTCACGCCGGACGGCGTGATCGTGGACGGTGAGCTGTTCAAGACCGCCGTGGACGGATTCGGCTCAACGCGCATCGTGACCGTCAACGGCCGGGCGATCCGCGTGGACCTGGGCGCGCCCGAGGGTGACGTCACGCCGGTGATCGTGGAGGGGCAGGTGCTCAAGGTCAAACTGGAGGGGCGACCCCAGGTCGCGAGTCGCCCGGCCGTCGCCCGACCGACGCCCACGGCCGCGGCCGCGGTGCGCGCCGCAAGCCCGGCACCGGCCGGCCCCGTCAAGGGCGCCGTCACCGCCCAGATGACGGGGCGGGTGGTGCGGGTGGCCGTGCAGCCGGGCGACCGGGTGCAGGCCAACGACCTGTTGCTCGTGCTGGAAGCGATGAAGATGGAGAACGAGATCCGTGCGCCCCGCGCCGGCACGGTGAAAGAGGTGCGCGTCCGCGCGGGCGACCGCGTTAACCAGGGCGACCCGCTGGTGGTGCTGGACGAATGACGACCGCGCGGCTACGGGCGGAGACGGACGCGGTACACTGGCGATACCCACTCCAGAAGGGGTGGCCATGGCGACAACAGAGGCAGCCTTCGTCCCCTTCGAATCCGGCGACGGCGACCGGCTGAACCGCGCCGAGTTCCACCGCCGCTCCTGCGCCCGGCCGGACATCAAGAAGGCTGAGCTGGTCAGGGGGTCGTGGACGTGCCCTCGCCCGTCTGCCACCGATACCCCGGTTGGCAGAACGGACTGATGGTCCTGTGGCTGAGCGCGTTCGCCGCCCGGCATCCGGAGCTGGACGTTGCCGTGAACGGCACGGTGTTCATGGCAGATGACAGCGAGGTGCAGCCCGACGCGGCGCTGTTTCGCCTGCCGGCAGCCGGTGCGCCGGCCCCAGGCATCCGCCTACGGGAGAGCGACTACCTGGAAGGCGCGCCGGAGCTGATCGTCGAAATCGCGGCCAGCGGCGCCGCCTACGACCTGTACCGCGAGGTCGGTGTGCAAGAGTACCTTGTCTGGCAGGTTCTGGAGCGGCGAATCGACCGGTTCCGGCCGCGCGCGGGACGCTACATGCCGTTGCAACCGGACGCGCACGGTGTGATGAAGGGCAGCTCTTCCCCGACCCGCGCCTCGACGTCACCGCCATGCTGGCCGGCGACCGGGCGCGGGTGCCGGCCGCGCTGAATCCGCGATAACGGCCACTCACAATACACGGCCGGCGCTCGACTGGCTGCGCACCGGCGCAACCCGTCGGCTTGCCCGTACGTATCCATGCCGCCACGAGCGGGCCATGCCGACCTTCCCTACCGAGGCGCGGGCCCGCGCAGCTGCCCGGCCAAGGGCGCCATGACGCCCCTACCCGCGATGCCGGTCCGAGCGGCGATAGACTCAGTCACGGGCGGCGACTATCCTGCGGGAAGAAACGGACGGCAGGGCACGCAATGGCTGATTCAACGATTATCTACACCCTCACGGATGAAGCTCCCCTCCTTGCCACGTACTCGCTGTTTCCCATCATTTCCACGTACGCCGCGGTGGCCGGGGTCGCCTTGGAGACACGCGACATCTCACTGGCCGGCCGGATCATCGCTGCCTTTCCCGAGTACCTCAGGCCTGAGCAGCGTATCGGCGATGCGCTCGCCGAGCTGGGCGCGTTGACGCGCCGGCCCGAGGCCAACATCATCAAGCTGCCCAACATCAGCGCCTCCGTCCCGCAGCTCAAGGAAGCCATCGCCGAGCTGCAAGGGCAGGGGTACGCGCTCCCAGACTACCCCGACGCCCCCAAGACCGCCGAGGAGAAGGAGATCCGCGCCCGCTACGACCGGATCAAGGGCAGCGCGGTGAACCCGGTGCTCCGCCAGGGCAACTCCGACCGCCGCGCCCCGCCCTCGGTCAAGCAATACGCCCGCAAGCACCCGCACCCCATGGGCGCCTGGTCCCCCAACTCCAAGACGAACGTGGCGCACATGAGCCGCGACGACTTCCGCTCCACGGAGCAATCCGTCGTCATCGCGGCGGACGACGCGCTGCGCATCGAGCTGGTGGACGAGAACGGCGCGGTCACCGTGCTGCGTGAGTCCGTGCCGGTGCTGGCCGGCGAGGTCGTGGACGCGAGCGTGCTGCGGGTGGCGTCGTTGCGGGCCTTCCTCGAGGAGCAGATCGCCCGCGCCAAGGCCGAGGACGTGCTGTTCTCCCTGCACCTCAAAGCCACGATGATGAAGGTGTCCGACCCGATCATCTTCGGCCACGCGGTGCGCGCCTTCTTCCCCACGCTGTTTGCCCGGTACGGCGAGGCCCTCGCTGCCGCCGGCGCCGATCCTGACGAGGGTCTCGGCGCCATCCTGCAGGCGGCGCAATCGCTGCCGGATGATGTGCGCCAGGGCATCGAGGCGGCGATCGCCCAAGACCTCGCCAACGGCCCGGCGCTGGCGATGGTCGATTCCGACCAGGGGATCACCAACCTGCACGTGCCAAGCGACGTGATCATCGACGCCTCCATGGCGGCCATGATCCGCAACGGCGGCCGCATGTGGGGACCGGACGGCAAGGAGCACGATACCTTGGCCGTCATCCCCGATAGCAGCTATGCCCCCATCTATCAGGTCATGATCGACGATTGCCGCGCCCACGGCGCGTATGACCCGGCCACCGTCGGGTCGGTCCCCAACGTCGGGTTGATGGCGATGGAGGCCGAGGAGTACGGCAGCCACGACAAGACGTTCGAGATCCCCACCGCCGGCACCGTGCGCGTGGTGGACCGTACCGGGACCGTCCTGTTCGAGCACCGGGTGGCCGCGGGCGACATCTGGCGCATGTGCCAGACCAAGGACGCGGCGATCCGCGACTGGGTCAAGCTGGCGGTCACCCGCGCCCGCATCACGGGCGCCCCGGCGGTGTTCTGGCTGGACGAAACCCGCCCGCACGACGCCAACCTGATCGCCAAGGTGCGCGAGTACCTCCGCGAGCATGACACCAGCGGCCTCCAGATCGAGATCATGGCGCCCACGAAGGCCATGGCGTTCACCCTGCAACGCTTCCGCCAGGGCCTGGACACGATCTCGGTGACGGGCAACGTGCTGCGCGACTATCTCACCGACCTGTTCCCGATCCTGGAGCTGGGCACGAGCGCCCGGATGCTGTCCATCGTCCCACTCCTGGCCGGGGGCGCGTTGTTCGAGACGGGGGCCGGCGGGTCGGCACCCAAGCACGTGGAGCAGCTACTCAAGGAAAACCACCTGCGGTGGGACAGCCTTGGCGAGTTCCTCGCGCTCGCCGCGAGCTTTGAGCACCTGGCCCGCACGACCGGTAACGCCCGCGCCCAGGTGCTCGCCGACACCTTGGACCGGGCAACAGGGACGTACCTGAACGAGAACAAGACGCCCAGCCGCAAGGTCGGTGAGCTTGACACTCGCGGCAGCCACTTCTACCTGGCGCTCTTCTGGGCGGAGGAGCTCGCGGCGCAGACCGAGGATCGCGCGCTGGCCGCCGCGTTTGCGGAACTGGCGCGGACGTTGCGGACCAACGAGCCCACCATCGCCGCGGAGCTGTTGGCCGTCCAGGGCGCTCCGGTGGACCTTGGCGGGTACTACCGCCCCGACCCGGCCAAGGCCAACGCGGTCATGCGCCCGTCGAAGACGTTCAACGAGGCCCTCGCACTCCTCCAACGTTGAACACGTGCCTGAGGGAAGGGACGCCGGTTCCTTCCCTCATTCATTCATACCCACCCCCAACCGCACTAACGGGAGGTTTGCCATGTCTCGCAAGAAGGTGACCATCTGGGGCGCCGGCATGACCGGCGCCACGATGGCGCAGCGTCTCGTCGAGAAGAACATCTGCGACGTGACGATGATCGATATCATCCCGGACATGCCCCAGGGCAAGGCCCTGGACATGATGCAGGCCGGGCCCATCCTGGGCTTCGACACCGTCGTCACCGGCACCAACGACCCGGCGGACACGGCCGGCTCGGACGTGGTGGTGATCACCTCCGGCGTGCCGCGCAAGCCGGGCATGACGCGCGAGGACCTGCTCAACACCAACGCCGGCATCGTGCGCGTCGTGGTGCGAGACGCGGTCAAGTTCTCACCGAACGCGGTGTTGATCATCTTCGCCAACCCGATGGATGTGATGTGCCACGTGGCGCTCGAGGCCTCCGGCCTGCCGCGCGAGCGGGTGATCGGCCAGGGCGGCATGCTCGACACCGCCCGCTACCGCACCTTCATCGCCATGGAGACCGGTGCTTCGGTCAAGGACGTGCACGCCTGGGTGCTGGGCGGCCACACCGAGGCGACGATGGTACCGCTGATCAGCAACGCCACCGTGGGTGGCGTGCCGCTGGTGCAGCTCGTGGGCCAGGAGCGGGCCGAGGCGCTCGCCCAGCGCGCGCGCAATGGCGGCGCCGAGATCGTCGCCCTGCTCAAGACCGGCAGCGCCTACTACGCCCCCTCGGCGGCCACCGTGGCGATGGTGGAATCGATCATCCTGGACGAAAAGCGCGTGGTGCCCGCCGCCGCCTACCTCCAGGGCGAGTACGGCATCCATGACGCCTTCGTGGGCGTGATGGTGAAACTTGGCGCGAAGGGCATTGAGCAGATCATCGAGGTGCCGCTCTCCGAGAGCGAGCGCGCCGGCCTGCACAAGGCGGCCGAGGCGGTGAAGGAACTGGTCAAACTGGTGCAGTAAAACCCTCAGCTCCATCCGGCCCCGGCGGCCTGGACCTGCACCACCCGCTCCGCCCGCACGCCGGGGGAGCGGGTGGCGTTCCTAAAGGGCGCTCACGCACGCTGGCCCCTTCGCCGCACCGGAAGAACGGTCACTAAAGGCGAGGGATAAAGGCTTTCTCACCCAGGCAAAGAATGAGGATGAGGGCCTATCCACTTCGGTCACTCGCACCGAACACAGCGCGGCGACAGGCACAGGCAAAGGGAAGGCATGAGAGCTCGATGAAACCGACCGGCAACGCTGACACACCGCGCTTTAGCGAGCACGCTTCCGGGGGATCCATCACGTCTCGGTAAGCCGACGCAGGCCTTCCTGGTCTAGGATCCGAATGCGCAGCCGGTGCAGCTCGATCAACCCGCGGGCACGGAAATCGTTGAGGATGCGGGTGGTGGTCTCACGGAAGGCGCCCACCTGTTCGCCGATCTCCTGATGGGACACGCCGACGATATCACCCCCCTCGTCGGCCAACGCCAGCAGCGCGGCGGCTACCCGACCGGCGACGCGCTTAAAGGCCAATGTCTCTAGCCGTTCCTCGGCCTGCGCCAGCCGGGCAGCCAACAGCTCGATCAGCCGCAAGGCGACCTTCGGATGGGCAAGCAACAGGCGCTCCACATCAGCGCGGCTCATCACGCACAGCGTGCAGTCCTCTATCGCCTCGGCGAAGGAGCCGCCCATCCCCTGGCCGATGAAGCTCATCTCACCAAACACCGTTCCCGCCCCGAAGGTGGCGGTCACCAACTTGCGGCCATCGGCGGTGAGGCGATAGATCTGCACCCGTCCCCGCTTGAGGATGAACAGAACCTCTCCGGTTTGCCCCGGCGTGAAGATCACCCGTCCCCGCGGACAGGTGATCAAGACCGTCATGCGGTCAAGCTCTGCCGTCTCGGCCGGGCTCAGGTCACGGAAGATGTCCGTGGCACGGAGGTAGCTGATCTTGCTGGCCGGTGCGTCGGGTACGGGCGCGGTGGCATCGGCTTGCGCGAGCAAGCCGGCCGCGCGTCGCCACGGGTGGAACCAGCGCGTCATCGGTTCTGCTTCTCCCGCATCGCCAGGCGCGCGGCGAGATAGCGCATGAGCGCGGCGGGGTGAGGGTTGCCCAGCGAGAACACGTGGCCATCCAGCACAAAGGTCGGCACGGCAAACACACCATCCGCCGGCTCCTGAGTGCCGTCCGACAGGTTGACGATCTCGACTTCAAGCATGGGAAAACGGTCGCGGGCCTGGTCGGCCAGCTCGACCGCCCACTGGCAGAACCGACAGCCCGCCTCCACGAATACCTGAAGCACCGCCATGTCCCGCCGATCCTTTGGATTATCCGCCCCACCACTCACCCGCGCGGTAGAGCGAGAGGAAGAGCGACGCCTATCAGGATTATGGTGACGGATCTTCCCCCGTTCTGTGACCGATATCACCACCGACGGGGTGGGCCGATCGCCGGTGCACGGCAGCGGGCGGTGTGGCCGGTCATTCCGCCGGTGCCGTCACCCGTAGGAACCGCCAGGCCGGGTCGGGCCGCTGTTCCAGCCAACCCACGACAAACCGGGCCTTAGCATCCTCCACCTCCACACCCAGGCCGTCAGCCAGGCAGGTCACAAAGTTGCACAAGTAGGTGATGAGCACGACATCCAGCACCTGCTCCTCGGTGAGCCTGGTGGCGCGCAGGCTGTCCAGGTCCATGGGGGTCATCGCCCACGGCTCTCGGGTCAGCGCGTCTCACGCGCGCTCCCGGAGGGTACGGGTGGCCGCCTGGGCCTTCACGTAGCGCGCCGCCATCGCCGCGGTCCGGCGGGCCTGCTCGCGGTCCCACTCGTCGCGCAGGCGCTCGGCCAGGGCGTCCATCGCCAGTTGCACGCCGCGCATGTACGGTGCCAGGGTCTCCAGCGCGATCGCGCGCGGTGACGGCCGTGGTTCAAGGTGCGCGATCGGGGCCGGCGGCTCAGGAAGGGCCGGCAGCGCGAGCGCCTCCAGTGCCGCCAGCACGTCACTGTCATCCGGCCGGTCCATGAAATCGGCACCTACGTACCGGAAGACCTCACGGCCATCTGGGGCCAGGAGCACGATAGCTGGCCGGGCAATGGCGCGCTCGGCATGCCACACGCCAAACGGTTTGATCGCCCGCTCGCCACCGGGATCGGCGAGCAGGGGAAATGGCAGCACCAGCTTTTCGACCATCGCAGCGTTGGCCTCCGGCGGGTCAACGGAGACAGCCGCGATCTGGGCACCGCGCCGGGTGTACTGGCCATACTCACGCGCCATGGCGGCCAACTGGCCGTTGCAGTACGGTCACCAGTCACCGCGGTAGAACACCAGCACCACCGCACCCCGGCGCAGCGCATCGCGCAGGCGCCAGATGTCACCAGCCTGGTCGACCAGCTCGAAATCCGGCATCTGTCATTCTCCTGCTCATGGAGCCCGCCACCCCTGAAGGGCTCTCAGCAGCGACGCTCCTGGAAAGCGTGACCGGCCGTGCGGCTGGGCGTCTGTGATCATCGTCACATTGGCACCGCCGCGCAAGGTTGACGGCGCACCACGCGAGCCGAATCACGTTGACAATCCCGCGCTGCCATCCAGCTCATGGCGTAGGCGTGCGCCGCGCACGGCCGCTACGGGCTAGTACGGCCAGCACGATGAGCAGGGCCACCTCAATCGATTTCGAGAGGAGATCAACTGGGCCGATCGGCTCCGCCTGCCCGGGATGCGGACCAAACGGAAGCCCCATGGTGCGCGACGTGCCGTAGATGGCAACCACCATCATGGAGCCGAGGATGAGGGCGCGGACGAGAGCACGAGTGGGTCGGGCGATCAGCAACAGGCCGGCGCTGACTTGCAGGGCACCGACGACCACCATAAATGTCCCGAACAACACGGCCTCCCGGAAATGCTCTGGCGCCACGGCGAAGTGGATCACGTCGGCCGCCAGCGCCAGCACACCGGCCACCAGTCGGACGCCGCGACCCTGAGCGAGAAGGTGCGACGTTGCTCTCCCGTCGGACATCGGGTAGCAGCTCCGATCAGGGCGAGAACGAGAAGGCCACCACGAGACCGCCATCCGCGCCATCCCGCTGGGGCTCAGCCCCGGGCAGTGTTTGCCCAGGCGATCAGCTCTTCCAGTTTGCGCCGCGCTGCCGGGCTGATCTCGGGCTGCACCGGTGCCATAGCCGGTCCGTCCAGCACGTCCCCCACCACAATGGCGCCTACCATACCAGCCCCTTCATGGGGGATGCAGTAGTAGTGGTAGACCCCCGGCATGGTGAACGTATACGCAAATTGTGCTCCTTGCTGGAGCAAGATACCGGAGTTCCACGGCTGGGCTCCGTCCGGGATGCGGCTGCGGTAGCCTTCGTGGTTCTGCGGGTGGTAGGCGGTGGTGGAATGCCCGGCTGACTCTACCACCCACTGCACCGTCTCCCCCGGCTGGATGCGCAGGCGGTCCGGATTGAAGACGAGCTCACCCCGGGGTCCGCCCATCTTCACCACGCGCACCCCACCAGCCGGTGTCGCGCCATGGCCCTTCGAGCCCGACCCGCCGGCACAGGCCCGCAGCAGCGGCCAGCCCCCGAGGAGGAGGGCAAGGCCCAGCAGCCGACGTAACGTCTCCCGTCGCTCCATGCGCTCGTCCTACCCGCGGCAAACCAGCTCTGTCCGTGCTTCGCTTCGCTCACGCGGCATCAGTTCGGCGGCGGTGTGGGCATGAAGCTGTAATCGGTCCCAGGCCGGACATCACCCCACGGCATCTTGAAGCTGCCCACGGCTATGTGCCGGAACCAGTACCCCTCCTCGCCAACCCGGTCCGCGCCGTGACAGGCGTTGGGATCGTTGGCGGCACACTTTGCCCGGTGAAAGTGGGTGAATCCCTTGCCGTACTGCTTCTCCACCCGCTCCTGATCAGCTTTGGAGAATACACCCGGTATCGCGATGCCGGTGTACAGCACCTTTTCTGCCTTTCCGACCGGCTTATCGAAGTGCAGAAACAGGAACGTCCCATCACCCTGTGCGAGGAAGATATGGTCCGGCATAGCCGGCGATACGGGCGAGGGCGAGCTGTAGGCTGCCTTGAGCTGCTGCATTTGTTTGGCGTTCACGCTCTCTCCACCACAGGCCGTACCGAGAACGATGCCAACGGCGCCGACGGCCATGAGCCAGGCCCGTGAATACATGCGCACCGCGCACCTCCTCCGCTCACTTCCTGCACGGCGGAACCCTACGCGCACAGCATGAGCAGCCGGCGACGCCACTTCTGTAACGGCGATCACGTTGCTGCGCACGCCGCAGAATGAACGCCCGTTCCATGCGGACGCCGCACCGCCCCTTCAGACTGGTAGGTCCAGGAGGGGGTCACCGGAGAGGCTGCACGCCTCCCCGGCGATCGGGGGAGGGCAGCTCGGCTGCGTAGCCATTGCGTGCCAGCCCTTCTTGGTAACGCCCGTCACAGAGTGGCGGACGCTGCGCCGTTACCGTGTTGAGTGGCGGTGAGGATAAGACGCGAGCGCGTGGCAGAGCGGACGTGGGTCTCCATGACGCGGAGGGAGGTAGATGAATGTTGGTATGGCAGTACTGGTCGGTCTGGTCGCCACCCTGGCGATGACCGTGCTGATGTATGCCGCAAACATTACGGGCATGGTGAAGATGGACATACCCCTCATGTTAGGCACAATGGTCGCTGAGCCGGGAAACACCGCGCGCCTGATCGGTCTCGGCGTTCATTTCATGATGGGGGTGAACTTCGCACTTATCTACGCGGCCCTGTGGAGCGGCACGGGCATTGCACCGAGCGCTGCCACGGGACTGCTATTCGTATTCGGTCTGGTTCACGGTCTGGCTGCTGGAGTGGCAATGGGAGCCATGCCGGTGATGCATCCACGTATGAGCGCCACTAGCTCGCCCGAAGGGAAAACCCTGCCCAACCCTGGGATATTTGCCCTCAATTACGGTGTGAGGGCTGCCGTGGGCGTGCTCATGCTCCACCTGGTGTACGGCCTTGGTATCGGCCTGCTCTACCGGTCTTAGCTGGTTTCGCGTCCTGGCAATCGCTGCTTGTCCTGACCCGGTGGAGCGGATAGCCTCGCTCGGACGCCTCTGGCGCCGCACCGTCTGATGCGTCCCCGTGGCATACCGCACGCCGACCGTTCCCTCCACCTGCCGCAGGGCGGCACGCGCGTTGCGGGCCGGCTGGTTATACTGCCGGCAGCGTCTGCCAGGGAGGTGTCCGAGCATGTTCTTCGAGCTACGCGAGTACCGCACCCTGCCCGGCCAGCGCGAGCGCTGGGTGAAGTTCATGGAAGAGGTGATCATCCCCTTCCAGGTGGCCAAGGGCATGGTGATCGTGGGCAGCTTTGTCGGACAGGAGGAAGACGACCTGTACGTCTGGATCCGCCGCTTCGCCAACGAGGAGGAGCGCGAGCGCCTGTACAAGGCCGTCTACGAGGATGAGCACTGGAAGACGGTGATCGCGCCGCAGATCCCGCAGATGATGGACCGCTCTAAGATGGTGGTGCGCCGCATCGAGGCCACGCCCAAGTCGGTGATCCAGTAGCGCGCCCGCTGGAGCCCTGGGCCGCCGCGCGGTTCAGGGCTCCAGCACCACCTTGCAGTCCTCGGGATTGCCCAGGGCGCGGAACGCCGCCGCCAGCTCCTCCAGCGTGACCGTGCGCGTGATCATCGGCGCCGGGTCGATGCTGCCGTCCGCCAGCGCGGCCAGCGCCTCGGCGAACTCCTCACGCGTGTAGCCGAGCACGAACTGCACGGTCAGGTGCTTGAGGATGCCGAGCATCGGCGTCAGCCGATCCTCGGTCATGCACACGCCCACCACCACCACGCGGCCGCGACGACCTGCCAGGTCCATCGCCTGCTGCAGCGTTCCCGCCACGCCCACGCACTCGAACACCACCGTGGGCGGGCCGCCCGCCACTGTGGCCAGACGTGCCGCCACGTCCTCCGTGGTGGGGTCCAGCGCCAGGTTCGCGCCCAGCCGGGCGGCCAGCGCGCGACGCGGCGTGGCCGGCTCGCTCACGGCCACGTGTTTCACCCCTTCGCGCTTCAGCCAGAGGAGGGTCATGAGGCCGATGGGGCCGGCGCCCATGATGAGCACCCGGTCCTCGGGGCGCAGCCCCGCCTCGCGCACGGCGTGCAGGCCCACGGCGCACGGCTCGGTGAGGGCCGCCACGCGGTCCGGCAGGCCGTCCGGCACGCGCAGGAGGAGGGGCGCGGCCATGATCACGTACTCCCCGTAGGCGCCGGGGTAGCGCGAACTGTAGCCGATGCTCTGCACCCCCTGCGGCGTCTGCGGGTCCGGCAGCACCGGCACGCTCACCACGCGCGTCCCCGGCGCCCACGCCTCGGCGCCGGGACCGGCCGCCACCACCTCGGCCACGAACTCGTGGCCCATCACCACGCCCTGCGCCAGGTCCATGGCCGACCAGCCCGCCGGGTCGGCTCGGCGCGTCACGCGCAGCATGTCCTCGGCGTAGCGGGCGAAGTGGAGGTCGCTGCCGCAGATGCCGCAGGCCCGCACCCGCGCCAGCACCTGGCCCGGCCCCGGCGCCGGCCGGGCGATCTCAGTCACGAACAGGTCGTTGCCGCGCAGCATCAGCACCCGCATTCGCCATCTCCTTGACCCACCGCCGGTCCCAGTGTTGCATAGCAGCGCCGCGCGGACCCGGACGCCGGACCCGCGCGGCAGCGGTCCCACCCGTTGTGCCCAGGGGTTAGCGCTGCAGGATGTGGATCGTGCAGGCGGAGCCCAGGCCGATCACGTGCGCCAGGCCGACCTTGGCGCCCTCCACCTGCCGGCGGCCGGCCTCACCGCGCAGGTGCCAGGTGATCTCACAAATGTTGGCCACGCCGGTGGCGCCTAGCGGGTGGCCCTTGGAGAGCAGACCGCCGGAGACGTTCACCGGGATCTCGCCGCCCAGGTACGTCTTCTTCTCATCGATCATGCGGCCGGCCTCACCCTCGCCGCACAGGCCGAGGTTCTCGTAGTGCAGCAGCTCGGCCGTGGCGAAGCAATCGTGCAGCTCCACCAGGTCCAGGTCTTTTGGCCCAAGGCCGGCCTGCTCGTAGGCCTGCCGCGCCGCCTCGCGCGTGAGGGTGTTGATGTCCGGGAAGGTGAGGTCGCGCGGCGTCCAGGGGTCGGAGGTGAGGGCGGAGGCCACCACCCACACCGGCTTGCTGGTGAGCTGGCGTGCCTTCTTCGCGGAGCAGAGGATAGCCGCTGCCGCACCGTCGCCCGTGGGACAGCACATGAGGAGCGTGTTCGGGTAGGCGATCATACGTGAGTTGAGCACGTCCTCCAGCGGCGTCTCCTTCTGGTACTGCGCCAGCGGGTTCATGGTGGAATGGAAGTGGTTCTTGACGGCCACCTTGGCGAACTGCTCCCAGGTGGTACCGTACTTGCGCATGTGCTCCATGCCGGCCATGCCGAACACGCCCGGCATGAGGCCAGTGCCCAGCACCCCCTCCGGGCTGGTGGCCGGGTCCGAGGGCGCGCCCAGCAGGCCCTGCTTGCCCATCTGCTCCGTGCCCACGGCCATGACGATGTCGTACAGGCCGGACTTGATGGCCAGGTAGGCCTCGCGGAAGGCGGTGGAGCCGGTGGCGCAGGCGTTGGCCACGTTCACCACCGGGATGCCCGTCTGCCCGATCTGCTGCAGGATGCGCTGGCCGGACATACTGGTCTGGTACAGGTTGCCGCTGTAGAGCGCCTGGATGTCCTTCATCTCCACCCCGGCGTCCTTCAGCGCCAGTACTACCGCTTCCGCTCCTAGCTCCTCCACCCGCTTCTCCGGGTACCGGCCGAACTTGATCATACCGACGCCGACGATCGCCACATCTTCGGACATTGCACGTCTCCTTCGCGAAAGAGCGAAAACTTCTCCATACCATGCGACGCGGCCGAGGCGGCGGCCACGGCTGGCCCGGCCGCGCGCCGGGCCCTACCCGATGGGCCGGAACTTATAGGCGATGATGGCGTTGCCGTCCTTGTCCTCGCGGACTTTCTCGGTGAACATCTTCACCTTCATGCCGAACTTCATGTTCTCCGGTTTGGGCTCCACCCCCTCGATGTTGCAGCGCACCGAGACGCCTTCCGGAAGGTCCACGATCGCCGCGATGTACGGCACGGGGATGCCGGGCGCGGACTGGTGCACGATGGTCCAGACGTACACCTCGCCCTCGTCGCTCAGCCGGATCGTCTCCATCTGCTCCACGGCGCTGCATTTGGAGCAGAAGCGGCGCTCGCCCAGGTAGACGGCGCCGCACGCC
>JBHOQW010000279.1:0-2853 GCA_042408665.1 Dehalococcoidia bacterium | reverse complement strand
GCCAGCTCGACCACGTCGAAGATGAGGAGCTGGCGGCGATGGAAGCCCTGGAGGCGGCGACCGCGGCGTTGGCCGCCGCGCGGGAGCGGCTGGCGGCGCTTGAATCCACCTGGCGGGAGGAGCAGGCGCGCCTGCGGCGGCGAGAGCAGGAGCTGCTGGCGCAGCGGGACCGTCTGCACGCGCAGCGGCAGGCGCGCGCCGGCCGCGTGGCGCCTACCCTGCTGGCCCTGTACGAGCGGCTGCGGCCGCTCAAACGTGGACTGGCGGTGGCGCGCATCGAGCGGGGGGTGTGCGCCGGCTGCCGCATCACCCTGCCCACCACGGTGCAGCAGCGGGCGCGGATGGGCACGCAGGTGCTCCAGTGCCCGAGCTGCGAGCGCATCCTGTACGCGGGCTGAGCCATGGCCGTGCGTGCCGTTGGATACTTCCGAGAAGGGGGGGGCGACAGGGGAGAGTGCGCCTCGCTGGCCGACCAGAACCGCCGCTTTCTCGAGTTCTGCCGGGCTCACGCCTACGAGGTGGCCGCCACCTTCCTGGATGGGGTCGGCGCGGGCGGTGAGCGTCCCGGCTTCCGGCAACTCATTGAGTACCTGCGCCGCCGCCCGGAGGGCGTGGTGGTGGTAGTGGACCGGCTGGCCTGCCTGGGGCGGGACCCGCGCGAGGTGGCGCGCAGGTACTTTCAGATCGCCGGTCTCGGCGCCACCGTGGTGTGCATGGCGGGCGAGGGCGAGGACCCGACGGCGGCGCTGCTTGCGCACTGGAACACGCGCGCTGAGCGGGAACGGCTGAGCGAGCGCGTGCGGTCGGCGATGCGGCGCAAGGCCGTCAAGGGCGAGGTGCTGGGCCGCCCGCCGTACGGCTACCGCGCCGGCCTGCGCCACCGGTTGGAGGTGGTGCCCGAGGAGGCGGCCGTCGTGCGCTACATCTTCCGCATGTACACGCAGGAGGGGCTGGGCATTCGCCTGATCGCGCGGCGGCTGAACGAAGAGGGCTACCGCACGCGGCGCGGCGGCAATTGGAGCATGGTGACCATCCGCGACATCCTGCGCAACCGCGTCTATCTGGGCACCTACTCCCGCTTCGGCGTGCGCGTGCCGGGCAGCCACCAGGCGCTCATCGCCCCGGATGACTTCCGCAAAGCGCAGGACCGCATGGCGGCGCGGCGCACGGCCGGTGGGCCGCGCACCGTGGCCGCGTTCCTGTTGTCCGGGCTCCTGTACTGCGGCGCCTGCGGCCACCGCATGATCGGCGTGACCCGCCGGCAGACCTGGACGCGGCGCAGCGACGGCGGCACGGGCAGCGCGCAGTACCGCTACTACCAGTGCGGCTCGCGCACCAATCAGAGCGTGTGCGCCTATCACACGCGTCGGGTCGAGCAGCTCGACGAAGCGGTGCGGCAGGCGACGATCGCCGCCCTGGAGCGGGCGGTGGCGGGGGAGCAGGCCGAGGAGGACCGCGGGCAGGAACTCGAGTCGCCCACGCGCCTGCGCGGGCAGCTGCGCAACATCGACCGTGAGCTGGACCGCCTGATGGAGCAGGCGGCGACCGGGCGGATAAGCCGCGAGCGCCTGCAGGCCGTCAGTGTTGAGCTGGCGCAGCGGCGCCTGGCGCTGGAGGAGCAGCTTGAGGCGGCGGAGGCGCGCGGCCGAGCGCGCCAGGCCCGCGCCGAGCGTCTGCAACGCCGCCAGGACGCCTTGCACCAGCTCCGCGCGTGCTGGGAGGAGCTGGCGTTCGACGAGCGGCAGGCGGTGCTGCGCGAGACGCTGGCGCGCGTGGTGGTGTACGACGACCGCGTGGAGCCGGTGCTGCGCGAATGATCCCTACAGCACACCCGGTCGATGTGTTATACTGAAAGATGCTCAGCCGATCGGGCAGCCGCCTCGGTCCGGTCGCGACCGGGGAGGAAAGTCCGGGCTCCACCGGGCAGGGTGCTGGGTAACACCCAGGGGGGGCGACCCCACGGAAAGTGCCACAGAAACGACACCGCCCCGGCTTGCCGGGGTAAGGGTGAAATGGTGCGGTAAGAGCGCACCGGCGGGGCGGGTGACCGTCTCGTCGGGTAAACCCCACCCGGAGCAAGACCAAGTAGGGGGACGATACGGTGCCCGGCCGGTCCCCGGGTTGGTCGCTTGAGCCCATCGGTAACGGTGGGCCTAGATGGATGGCTGCCGCCTGCCCGACGGGTGTCCCACACGTGGGCAGCGCACAGAACCCGGCTTACAGATCGACTGAGCGGGACAGCAGCCCGGTCTACCTTGGCGGGGACGGGGTGGGCCGGGTTGTGTGCGTTAACGGGCGCGGAACCGGCCCCCGGCCCACGTGAGGCGTCGTGCTGCTCTCCCACCTCCTCGCCGCCGTTCCCCACCGCGTCCACGGCCGCCTGGCCGATCGGCCCGTCACGGGGGTGATCCACGACTCGCGCCTCGTCCGGCCGGGGATGGTGTTCGTGGCCATCGCCGGCTTCACGGTGGATGGTCACGGTTTTGTGGCGGACGCCTGCGCCCGCGGCGCCGCAGCGGTAGTGGTGGAGGGCGGGCGCGCCCAGCGGCCGGCGTCATGGCCGGAGGCGGCGTGCGCCTGGGTGGAGGTGGAGGACACCCGCCTGGCGCTCTCGGCCCTGACCGCGGCCTGGCACGGCTACCCCGGTCGCGGCCTCACCGTGGTGGGCGTGACGGGCACGGACGGCAAAACGACGACCGTGCACATGACGGCGGCCGTGCTGGAGGCCGGCTTCGGGCCGACGGGCCTGTTGAGCACCGCCCGCTGGAAGGTGGGCGGCCGGTGGCAGGAGAACCCCACCCGTCAGACCACCCTGGAGGCGCCCGAGGTCCAGGCCCTGCTGGCGCGGATGCG
>JBHOQW010000278.1:0-1508 GCA_042408665.1 Dehalococcoidia bacterium | reverse complement strand
GGGGCACTGGCCCGCGGGCTGCTGCACACGCTGCAGGCGGCGTTCGATGCGGTCGACCCGGCCGACCCGCTCGGCCGGCCGCGCTACGGCCCGCCGCTCTGGCGCGTGCCGTATCGGTTCCGCCGGGCGGCCGAGCGCGACCGCACCGGTGCCCTGGGCGCAGACCTGGTGGAAGAGCTAGAGCAGGAGCTGCTCCGGCCCGGCGGGGCGGCGCGGCTGGCCGTGGCCGCCCGCCTGGCGGAGTGGCGCACGCATCAGGACGAGCGGCGCATCCAAGACCAGACAGAAGGAGGACGATAGGCCATGACCCAACCACCGCGACCATCGCAGCGACCCGGCCCCACCTCCCGGCAGACCGGGGCGGATGGGGTTGCCCTGAGCGAGGACGATGCCCGCCGCATCGTCGAGGAGGGCGATGCCGAGCGGCTTGTCACGATGGCTGCCGAGCTAGGCCCCCGGCTCGGCGTGAACCTCACCCAGCTGCGGCGCTTCTTCGGCGAGGTGAAGCGGATCGAGATGCTCTGGTCGCAGCCGGGGGCGGAGGACCGCGCGCGCCGGCGCGCCATCCTGCTCGAGCCCCGCTTGAGCTACCAGGTGCAACGGCAGACCCAGGTACGGGCGTTGCGCAACGTCTTGCAACCCTGCCTGAAGTTCGCGGCGCAAGACCGCGAGAGCTTCCAGCGTTTCGTCGAGTTTTATGAGGCGCTCATCGCCTACGCGCCGCGCGACACGCAAGGAGGCCGCCCATGACCACGCCATCCCCCGAGCGTCCACCACGCCTGGAGGCCGTGATCGTCCTCTCGGCCACGATTCACTGTGACACCGGCCTGCGCATCGGCGCGGCCGAGTCCACCATCGCCATCGGCGGGCTGGATAACCCGGTGATCCGCAGCCCGCTCACCGGTGAGCCGTACATCCCCGGCTCGTCGCTCAAGGGCAAGCTGCGCTCGCTGCTCGAGCGACGCTACGAGCTGGAACAGAAGTGGCCCATCGACCGCGTCTATATCCACGTGTGCACGCAAGAGGCAAAGTACCACCAGTGCCCTGTGTGCCCCGTGTTCGGGATCGCCGCGCCCCGACACGAGCGCTGGTTCTGCCTCAGTCGGCTGCGCGTCCCGGACGTGGCCCTCACCGACGAATCGCGCGCTCGGCTCCAGGATAAGGCGACCGACTACCCGTACACCGAGGTGAAGACCGAGGTGGCGATCGACCGCCTCACCTCGGCCGCCGCGCCGCGCTCCATGGAGCGGGTGCCGGCCGGCGCCGAGTTCGGCCCGGCGCACTTCACGCTGTTCCGCTACGCCGGCGACGACATCCGCCGGCACTTCGGCCTCCTGCTGGAGGGCCTGGAACTCCTGGAGGCCGACTACCTGGGCAGCTCCGGCTCGCGCGGCTCGGGGCGCGTCTCCTTCCGGGACATCTCCCTGGAGCTGCTCGCTTTTCCGGCGGGAGGTGGCTTGCCGGCGCACACCACCCTCACCGAGACGCCCCTACCGAGGTTGCAGGAC
>JBHOQW010000277.1:0-1267 GCA_042408665.1 Dehalococcoidia bacterium | reverse complement strand
CTGCGGGCTGCCGCAGGCGGCGTTCTGCGATACGTTTGACTCTCCCTCCCCCGGCGGCCGCGCCGGCGACCTCGACGAGCGCAAGTGGTCCTTCGCCCGCTACGGCAACGGCATCAACCCCCCCCAGGGCGACGTCAACGTCTGGCGCAGCACCACCGCCCAGTTCTGCCTCCAGACCATCACCAACGTCCTCCCCCCCAACGACTCCTTCATCTGCGGCCAGCAGTTCGGCGAAAGCAACCACTGGATGGAGGCCTTCGACGACCGCTACGGCCGCTACATCTGGAACGCCGCCCGCATCCGCCAGCCCTTCGACTTCGCCGGCCGCACCGGCACCATCGCCTTCGACGTGGACATGAAAAGCCAAACCCCCACCGGCCACGGCTGGTGGCTGGAGATCTGGATCACCGATGAGCCGGTGCCCGCTCCCTACCAGTTCGCCTCCGCCCCCCGCAACGGCATCGGCATCGAGCTGGTCGACGCCCCCTGCGGCACCTCCGACGGCACCCGCGCCGGCGTGGGCGCCATCCACCTGGTCCGCACCTACCAGCTCACCACCCTGAGCGCCCAAGGCACCGACTGCGTGCTCACCGCCACCGACCGCTTCAACCATGTCGAATTCCGCCTCAGCCAGCAGCGGCTGGAGGTATGGGCCTCCGACTACTCCTCCGACCACGGCATGACCTTCCCCAACTTCCGCCGCATCGGCTCCCTCGACGGCCTGAACCTCCCCTTCACCCGCGGCTACGTGCACTTTGAGCACGTGCAGTACAACGCCGAAAAGGGCGGCCTCCCCTCCTTCCAGACCTACCACTGGGACAACATCGGCTTTGACGGGCCCATCCTGCCCACCCCGCGCGCCTACGACGTGCCCGATGCCCTCACCCCGGCTTCGGCTGGGGATGACGGCCTGAACCTAGGCTACAGCCTCAAGCAGGGGGGGATGTGGACCTGCTGCCCCTGGCAGCAGATCGGCCCCTTCACCCTGAGCAATGTGGACCTCACCGGGGCGACCAGCGCTGCCCTCAACCTCAACGTGTGGTTCTTCACGCCCGGCACCACCCTGCGCTACCGCTTCAACGGCGGTAGTTGGCGGGACTATCCCAGCCCCTTCACCGACTCGGACGCGCGGGGGCGGGCGGTGCACATCCCGGTGGCGCTGTCCGACCTGCGCAGTGGCACCAACACGCTGGAGTTCCAGAACGCCGGCACCAACGAGCTGGTGATCGCCAACATCGACCTCACTCTCGAGCTCGCCGCCGGCAGC
>JBHOQW010000276.1:0-2869 GCA_042408665.1 Dehalococcoidia bacterium | reverse complement strand
GGCACTTCCCCTCACGTCCGAACCACCGCCACGGAGGACCGCGATGCAGGAGCACGCGCCCGACCGGCCGTATTACTCCACCGATCGCTTCTTCGCCCAGGCCTGGCACCTGCGCCCCTACGAGGAGGTGCCGCTGCCGGTCGCCGTCGAGCTGGCCGATCTCGTCACTGAGGCCTGCCGCTGGTTTCACGATCCGCGCCACGTCTTCCTCGGCGACCCGACGGCACCGCGCTTTCCCGATGCGGTGGTCGACGCGGTGTGCGATGCCCTGCAACGTCAGCTCGACAAAGAAGGGGAAAGCCGCACACGCGGCAGCACCTGCTCCCGCCACGGTGTGCCCCACACCCGCTGGTACCATCTGATGGAGCTGCCACCGGCCCGCCGGCGGGCGCTGGTGGAGCGCGTGTGGGCCCTGCGGGAGCGGCACGGGGTCCGCGTGCGCTTGTGGCGGCAAGGGACCCAGCCGCCCGTCCCCCGCACACCGACAACACCCTATGACCCACTCTGGCCCTGAGGGGCGGTGCGCGCCGCCCTTCGCCCTCGTTCGCGCGCACGTCCCGGTTTGGACCCTCACGTGCCTGCCCGGCAACGGGGCCGTGCCCGCGGCTTGACCGTCCGGAAGGCCGGCCTCTACCATCGCGGTGAGGGAGGGCGTATGAGCAAGCTTGCCGACCTGATGCGGCGTGCCGCGCGTCAGGAGACGCGCCCCATTGGCTTTGCCGTTACCACCGCCCAGCGTCAGCCCACCATGCTGGTGCTGGCGCGGGTGCCGGCCGCTCAGGCGGCCGCGGCCGCGGCTGCCGGCGCCGACGCCGTGATCGTCGCCGACGGTCAGGCCGCCACAGTGGATCTCAGCCGCATCCTATGGGGCAGTGAGGCGCCGGTTGCCGGCCGCGATGATGTCCGCGCCTTGCGTGCGGTTGGCGCCGGATTTCTCGTGTTCGACGCGGATACCACACCGGCCGCGGCCCTGCTGGAAGACGACGTGGGCTACATCATGCGCGTGGACCCGGGGGCGTCCGATACCTTCCTGCGCAGCGTAGAGACGTTGCCCCTGGACGGGCTGCTCGTTCCCAGCCTGGAGGGCGCGCTCACGGTCCGACGCACCCTGGACCTGCGCCGCATCTCCTCCTTTACCCGCAAAATGCTGGTTCTCGGCGTGGCGCCCACCATCGATCCGGTGGACCTGGAGGCGCTGCGTGACAGCGGTGTGATCGGCGTGGTGGTAGACGGTGTGGAGGGGATCACCGCTGTGCGCGCCAAGGTCGATGCCCTGCCGCCGCGCCAACGTTCGCGTGACGGCCGTGGCGTGAGCATCGCCCTGCGTGCCACCGGCACCGCCTACCAGGTGGAGGAGTTTCCCGCGGAGCCGGAGGAAGAGTAAGCACCCGGTATCGCTGCCGGTAACGCAAGTGTCATCTCCCGATCACACGAGGGCCCCACGCCTGCAACGTGTGTCTGCCATCCTCTCATGGGTGCCTTGGCAACCGTCAGCACGGCGGCTTACGGCCGCTCCCGGCGCGATCATCGCCGTGCCGGCCGGGTCACCCCTTGCTCGCCTCTCTGGACTTTGATATTCATACTGCCACCGGCTATGGCCTGACCACCAGACCAGCACGTCACCGGTGGTCCGCCGGGGCGGTGTGGATGGGGTGGGGCGCCATCCGGCAGAGGCGAGCAGCAAGCGGAGGGAGGCACCGTGTCAGGCTCAGACTGGAGCGTTGAGGAACTCGTTCAGCGGTACAAGGCCGGTCACATCAGCCGGCGGGACTTTGTCGCCCGGCTGGCCGGTGCCGGTATCTCGGCCGGCCTGATCTTCGCCATCCTGCAGGCCTGTGGTGGTGGGGAGAAGCGGCCGGCCGCCCAGCAAGGGCCCGGCGCCGTCGTCACCACCGTCCCGCAGGCGCGCAGCACCTTCACCCCCACGCGGCGCGGTGGCGGCGGCACCGTGCGCGTGCTCTGGTGGCAGGCGCCGAGCATCCTCAACCCGCACCTGTCCTCCGGTGTTAAGGATCGCGACGGCTCGCGTATCTTCCTGGAGCCGCTGGTGGCCTTCGACGACAACGCCAACCTGGTGCCCATCCTGGCGGCCGAGATCCCCAGCGTGGAGAAGGGCACGCTCGACCCGGGCCGCAAGTGGATCATCTGGAAGCTCAAGAAAGGGGTCACCTGGCACGACGGCACGCCGTTTACCGCCGAGGACGTCGTCTTCACCTGGCAGTACGCCAGCGACCCGGAGACCGCCGCCCTCTCCCAGGGCGGCTATCGCAAGATCGAGTCCGTCGAGAAGATGGACGACCTGACCGTCAAGGTCACCCTGAAAGAGCCGACCATCGACTGGACCACCCCCTGGAGCAACAGCGATGGGTTGATCCTGCCCAAGCACGTGCACGAGCGCTACAAGGGGAAGGAGGCGCGCAACGCGCCGGCCAACCTCAAGCCGATCGGCACCGGCCCCTACAAGATCACCGAGTTTCGCCCGAACGACCTGATCGTCGCCGATATCAACCCCAACTATCACGTGGAGAACCGGCCCTTCTTCGATCGCATCGAGATGAAAGGCGGCGGCGATGCGCCCTCTGCGGCGCGGGCGGTGCTGCAGACGGGCGAGTTCGATTTCGCCTGGAACCTGCAGGTGTCATGGGATGAGCTGGAGGCGATGGAGAAGGGTGGCCAGGGCGTGATCCTCGTCAACCAGGGCGGGAGCGAGGAGCACGTCCAGCTCAACTACGCCGACCCCAACGTCGAAATCGACGGTGAGCGTGCCAGCCTGAAGGCGCCGCACCCCTTCTTCACGGACCTGCGCGTGCGCCAGGCCTTCGCCCTGGCCATGAACAAGAAGCTGATCGTGGACCAGCTCTACGGCAGG
>JBHOQW010000268.1:0-2333 GCA_042408665.1 Dehalococcoidia bacterium | reverse complement strand
GTGCAAGGCGTGGGCATCCGCCTCCGAGTACACGGCCACGGGGCTGATGCCCAGCTCCCGACACGCCTTGATCACGCGCACCGCGATCTCGCCGCGATTGGCGACCAGCAGCTTCCGGAACATACACGACCCTCTCCCCCTGCCGGGCCGTCATGCCTGGCGCGGGTCCGGGACGTTGACCACCAGCATCTCCGTGCAGCCGCGGGAGACGATCATTTCCACCGGCTCCGTCTCGCTCAGGTTTTCTTCCATGTGGATCTCGTTCGGCGGCACGTACAGGAAGTCACCCGGCCCCACCTCGGCCGAGTATTGCAGCTTATCGCCCCACGTGAAGCGGGCGCGGCCGCTGATGATGTAGATGGCGCTCTCGCAGTCGCCGTGGTGGTGCACCCCGGACTTCATGCCCGGCGGCGTTTTGACGTAGCCCGACCAGATGGTGCGCGCCCCGCTCGTCTCCTTAGACACACCGGCCTCACGCTGCATGCCGGTGGTCTGAGCGGTTGTACGATCTCGCTCTGATGGATGGATGACCTTGATGCCGGACATCCCTACCCTCCGTGTTCTGCGCGTCTCTGCGCGGTGTCGGCCGACGGCGGAGGGTCGTCCTCCGCCCGCTCCTCTGCATCCGCGCCCTGATACCCGGTGGCAAGCGTCCAGGTCATAGCGAGCGTGTCTCGGCCGCCGCGGCGGCACCGGTGATGTCGGCCATGAGACGGAGTGCCTCCATCTGACGCGATTGCACCATCATGGTGGTCACGCCAGCGTCCACCCAGGCCGGGAACCGCTCACGGATGCGCGCCTCCGGGCCGCACAGCGACAGCTCGTCGCACGGCTCATCCGGCACCGCCGCCTCCGCCTCCTGCTTGCGGCCGGCCAGGTAGAGCTCCTGGATGCGCTTGGCGGCGTCGCCGTAGCCGTAGCGGGTCACAAGGTCGTTGTAGAAGTTTTTCTCGCGGGCGCCCATGCCGCCCACGTAGAGGGCGAGGTTCGGCTTCATGGCGGCGAAGGCCGCCTTGAGGTCGTCGGTGATCTGCACGGTGCAGCTGGCCACGATGTCAAAGTCTTTCCAGGATTTGCCGTTGCCCGCGCGGCGGAAGCCCTCCTCGAGGGCGGGCCGGAACAGGTGGGCGCGGTAGGGCGAGAAGAACACCGGCAGCCAGCCGTCGGCCAGCTCGGCGGCCGTGCGGATGTTCACCGGGCCGAGGGCGGCGATGTAGATGGGCAGCTGGCGGGTGTGCAGGATCGACTTGAGCGGCTTGCCCAGGCCGGTGGCGCCGGGGCCGGTGTAGGGCAGGCGGTACTCCTCGCCCTGGAAGGTGACCGGCTCCGCGCGTGCCCAGATCGCGCGCAGGATCTGCACGTACTCGCGCATGCGCACCGCCGGCCGGCCGTAGGGCACCCCGTGCCAGCCCTCCACCACCTGCGGGCCGGAGAGGCCCAGTCCCACCAGCACCCGCCCACCAGAGAGGGCGTCGAGCGTGGCGGCCGTCATCGCGGCGCAGGCGGGGGTACGGGCCGGGATCTGCATCACGGCGGTGCCGAGTTTGATCCGCTCCGTGCGCGCGGCGATGTAGGCCAGCGGCGTGACGGCGTCCGAACCGTAGGCCTCGGCCGTCCAGACGGAGTCGTAGCCGAGACGCTCCAGCTCCAGGATGAGGTCCAGGGGCAGGTGCATCTGCGCCCCGGAATAACCGATGTTGTAGGCCAGTTTCACGTGTCGCTCCTTTGTGCAGCCGTTGGCGGTCTCCGCCCCCGCCCCGCCCTCACCCGCCTCGCTCCGCTCGGCACCCTCTCCCGCTTGCGGGAGAGAGGCTGGGGCTGAGGGCGCGCGGGGCGTCCGCGCCCGTATCGTCACACGGGCGTGGGTCAGGCGCAAAACCCCGGCCGGGCGGCTAGCGACGCGGCAGAAGCGGCAGGCTCTGACCGCGACCGAGCGTGGTGGCAGCCGAGGCGGGCTTCGGCGCATTCCCCATTGGCTCGGCGCCGGCGGGCGGGTCCACCCACTTGCCGTCCGCCTTGAGCAGCTTGATCAGCTCGGCCACGCCCTCTTCCTGGGGGACGGATTCCTTGACGAGCTCGCGGCCGCGGTAGAGGGCGATCTTGCCGCCGGCCTTGCCCACGTAGCCGTAGTCGGCGTCGGCCATCTCGCCGGGCCCGTTGACGATGCAGTTGTGCACGAGGCACAGCGAGCTCACATAGGTATGGGCCTGGGCGACCTCAACGTTGTAGACCGGACCGTGATAGGGCACGGTTCGCACGGACTGGACCGGCAGGTAGAGGTACCGCTCGTCGATGCCCAGGCGATCTGTCTTGCACCGTCCGTCCGGCACGTG
>JBHOQW010000041.1:0-2417 GCA_042408665.1 Dehalococcoidia bacterium | reverse complement strand
GCCCTGCTCCGGCGACAGCGTCCTGACGGCGGAGGAGCTAGTGGAGCGGGCCGCGGAGGCCGGCCTGAACGGTATCGTGCTCACGGAGCACGACGCGATCCGCCCGGCGGCGGAGGTGCGGGCGCTCAGCGAGCGCTACGGCCTCGTGGTGCTGCGGGGGATGGAGGTCACCACCGAGGTCGGCCACGTGCTGGTGTTCGGCCTGACCCGCTATACGCCCGCCCTGCGCTCCATCGAGGCGCTGCGGCGCGCGGCGGATGCGGCGGGCGCCGTGATCTTTCTGGCGCATCCGTACCGCGGCTGGCACCGACCGGTGCCGTGGGAGCGGCTGCCGGAGCTGGTGCACGGAGTGGAGGCGCTCAACGGCCAGGAGCATATGACGCGCAACCGGCAGGCGCGGGCGCTGGCTGAGCGGTTTGCGCTGCCCGGCATCGGCGGCAGCGACACCCATTTCCTGTCCGGCCTGGCCGTGTGCGCCACGCGCCTGCCGCGCCTGCCGGCGGACGAACTCGACCTGGCGGCCATCCTGCGTGCGGGTCGCCATGAGGCGGTGCAATTGCGCGTACCCGCCTGGAGCCGCCGCGATCTGCCCCCCTTCTAGGTGAGTGGGGGAGCCGACGTTGCCACCGGCCGGCGCGCCGTGATCAGCCCCGGCCCTGCCGCGACTCTCCGGCCACCTCATCCACGGTGATACCCAGGATGCCGGCGGCGTTCTCGAAGAAGATCGCCCGCTTTTCTGCCTCCGTCAGCGGCAGCGAGTCGATCACCTCGATGTCCGCGCGCGGGTCGTACAGCGGCCAGTTGGTGCCGAACACCACATGGCCGATCCCGATCTGGCGCAAGAGGTGCGCCAGGTCGTCGCGGGACATCTGCCCGTTCCGCACCAGGGACGGTACGGTGGAGGTGTCCGTGTACACGTTCGCGAACTGGCGTGTGAGGTCGATGACGTCCGCCTCGTACCCGGAGCCGAGGTGGGCGAGGATAAAGCGCACGGTGGGAAAGGCGCGGGCGGGATCGGCGAAGTAGCGCGGTCGCCCCCAGTGATCCCCCGTGATCGGAGAGACGACGCCGCCGCGGCCGGACTGCGACAGCACGGGCAGGCCCAGCTCCGCCGCCATCTCGTACACCGGCCACAGGCGCGGGTCGTCGCCGTGCACCTGGTGCTGCATGGGTAGGAGCTTGATCCCCTTGGCGCCCAGGGCGGCCATCTCGCGGATGGTTTGCCGGATGGTGGCGGCGTCCATCAGCACGGGGTCGATGTTGATGAAAGGCAGGATCTCCGGGTACTCCCGCCCGATCGTGCTGCCCCAGCGGTTGTTGCGTTCCATCCGGCCCAGCATCTGCCGGTCGATCTCAGCCTGTCGTTGGCGGCGCTCGCTCTCACTGAGGTCGGCCGGCAGGCCGGCGTAGGCCTTCTCGCGCATCTCACGCGTGGGGGTGACGACTAAGCCCACGCTGCGGACGATGCCGGCCGCGGCCATGCAGGGCCGCAGCTCTTCCGGCGTGCCGTTCCAGGCGATGTTCGGGTTGAGGGAGGACATGGCCTGGTAGCCGATCTCCCGCGTGCGGTAGATGTGGGTGTGGGCGTCGATGATCGGCGCGTGTGTCATCGGGACATCCTCCGGGCGTCACCCATCATGTCGTTCTGGGGTTACGGCCCGTCCGCGGCCGGCAATCCGAGCGCGGACGGGCGCCCTTACGCCGTCACCCCACGCCGCAGGCCGGCGGTCGCGTGGCGGAACTCCTCGAGCTGGCGCTGGGCGGAGGTCGCCATGCCGCCGATGTCCGAGCCCACCACTACCAGGTCGAACCCCCGCGCCACGCTGCGTGCGGCGAAGGCGGGGCTGGCCGTGTGCATGGCCGCCTTCTTGCCGTAGCGGTGGGCGGTGTCACGGATGTGGTCGCAGGTTTGCAGGTGCAGCGGGTGCTCGTTGTCGGCCTGAGGTGGTAGGCCCAGGGCGTAGCTCAGGTCGGCCGGGCCGATATAGACGGCGTCCAGGCCCGGGGTGGCGCAGATCGCCTCCAGGTTGTCCAGGCCTTGTTTGGTCTCGATCATGGCGAACACCACGATCTCCTCGTTGGCCCGCTCCAGGTAGTCTGCGCCGCCGTAATAGCGCGCTCGGATCGGTCCGGCGCTGCGGATCCCTTCGGGCGGATAGCGACAGGCGGCCACGGCGGCGGCCGCCTCGGCGGCGGAGTTGACCATGGGCACGATCACACCATAGGCACCGGCGTCCAGGACCTTCATGATGATCTGTGGGTCGTTCCAGGGCACGCGCACCAGGGGCACGGTATCGGTTTGAGAGATGGCCTGCAGCATGGGCCAGACGTCGTTGTAATCGATCAGGCCGTGCTGCATGTCGATACAGAGGGCGTCGAACCCCTGCCGGGCCATCACTTCGGCCGAGAAGGGATGC
>JBHOQW010000039.1:0-15092 GCA_042408665.1 Dehalococcoidia bacterium | reverse complement strand
GGGGCGGCGGCCACGTTCGTCGACACCAGTTCCCAGCGCACCGCCGCGTTCAGGGCGGACCGCAGCACGGCGCGGACGTGGCGGACCGTGGCGACCGACAATCCCTGGTCCGACAGCCCGTTCAGGAACCGCTGCACGTCGACGCTCGTCAAGCGCGTCAGGCGTACCGACCCCAGCGCCGCCGTAATGCGCTGCACGTCCAGCCGGTAGCGCTCCAGCGTGCTGGCACGCACACGCCGCGCGGCCACGTCCTGAAGCCAGCGCCCAAGGTAGGCGCCGAGGGTGAGGCGGTCGTCGTGGGGAAGCGGTCGGCCCTGGTCGCGGGCGGCAAGGAGGGCCCGCAACTTCTGCTGGACTTCGACACGGGTGCGGCCGTACACGGCCTTGCGCACGCGGCGGCCGTTCTGGTAACCAAGGTCGATCCGTCCCTGCCAGCGGCCATCTGGTAGCTTCGTGATGCTGCCTTCGCCTTTACCCCGCCGGCGGGCGCCGCCCCCGGCCGTGGCCGTGCTCATCGCGCCCCCTCCCCCGGCATGACGGGGCGCCTCCCAGCATCACACACCGCACCGCGCCGTCGTGCCGGCCGCCGCGCAGGCTCATGTCCGGGCTCACGCGCACGCTCAAGCTGGAAAAACCACCACCAGAGCCGCGCCGCCTCCCCTTCCGGCCCGGGTGCGGCGTGCAGCGACCAGTTGCCCGGATGCACGCGCGCCACCACCGGCCGCCAGCGCCGCACCAGCTGCTGCGTGCGCCGCTCGCACAACCCCCCGTGGTACCAGGCCGTCCACGCGCGGTGCACGTCCTCTGGTACCCACACCAACACCGCCGGCGGCTTCGGTGGCGGCCACTGCGTCCGCTCGGCTTCCAGGTACGCCTGCCACGCCCTAAGCGGCGCCTCCCAGGCGGCAAGCAACTCAAGGCACCGGCGGTGGATCACCGTCGCCGGCGCCGCGGGATCGTCTGCAAGCAGCCACACCACCGCCGCCGTGAGCCACCGGTTGCCGCTGCCGTCCGGCCTCCCCACCGTGCCCATCGCCCGGACCCAAGCACGTCATGTAGCGGTGTACACGCACACTCACGGTAACACGCATCGATCGCGCAAGACAAGTATGGATAGCGGTAGATAGCCGCCTTGGACGTGGATGAGCGGCGCGTGGCGGCGCATTCACGACGGTTGATGTGGTGTGGCAGCTCATGGGTACCTACTGGGTACCTTGCGGGTACCTTCATTTCGCCCCTGTGTTTCTAGAACGTTCCTAGAATCATTTCGCCACTGAGCGTGTTTAGGGGGGCATACTCAGATCACGCAGCACACCATCACACTGGAGAAGGTGCGAGATGCAACGCGACGTAGTTAGTGAGCCGGCGCTGCTCTACACGGTAAACGAGGCGGCGGCGTTGTTGCGGGTGAGCCGCAGCCGTATTTACGACTTGATGAACCGCGGCCTGCTCACGAGCGTGAGCATCGGCGCCAGCCGGCGCATTCCCCGCGCAGCGTTAGAGACCTACATCGCGCAGCTCGTGCGCGAGGGGCGACAGGCATGACAGCGCTGCTTGCCGCAGCGGATCGGATCGCCCGCGCCACGGCCCGCCGGCAGCTCGTGGCGCTCGAGCGCGCCACGTCCGGCCGGCCAGCCGGGCAGCAGGCAAAGCCGACGCGCTGGGCGCACGTACCAATCACGGCGCTGTTTGAGCGCGCCGGGAATCGCTTGTTCCCGCGGTCGAACGGTTCGTTCGATTCCGGCCACGAACCCGTTCACGGCTCGAAATCTGGTCGTTGCGTGCTGATTGACCCGGCCCGCGGTCGGTGGTGGTGCCGCGCATGCCGGCGCGGCGGCGACGCGGTGGCCGCGGTGATGTCCCTCCACGGTTGGACGTACCCCCACGCGGTGCGCTGGCTGACCGAGCAGTACGGCCCGCCGGCGGGCGCGGGCGGCGGTCAGAAGCCGGCCCAGCGACCCTACCCCCACCGGCCGGCCTGGCGGGAGGTGTGCTTATGAGCGATCTGCGCCTGCTCCACACCCCGCCCCAACGGCAGCGCGGCTCCTGGGTCACGACGATCAAGGTGTATGCGGACGACATGATCCTTTATGCCGAAACCGTCCGGCTGGACGACCCGGCCGAGCGCGCCGCGTTCGCCGAGCAGGTTCGGGCGCGCCGCAACGGGAACGCGCCCGACGCCGGCGTCATCGAGCAAAAGCTGCTGGCGATCCTCGACGAGGCGACGACCGCTGAGGCCGACCGTGCCCACGACGAGGGCGAGAAGCAAAGCCAGGCGACCCGGCTCGTCGGCCTCGCCCTCGACGCTGCCGAACTCTTCTGCGACGAGTTGGAAGAACCCTACGCCCGGCTCGCGATCGACGGGCATTTCGAGGTCTGGCCAACGCGCTCGAAGCGCTTCAAAACCTGGCTCGCCGGCCGGTTCTACGCCCGGTTCGAGAAAGCCGTCGGCAGCCAGGCGATCGCGGACGCGCTCCTCGTGATCGACGCTGAAGCGCGCTTCCACGGTCCGTGCCGGCCGGTCTACCTGCGCGTCGCCCCGGACGGCCTCGGCGGCCTGTATCTCGACCTGGCCGACGACCGGTGGCGCGCCGTCCACGTCACGCCGGCCGGCTGGCAGATCGTCGAACGGCCACCAGTCTACTTCCACCGGTCGGCTGGCATGCTCCCGCTCCCGGAACCCGCCCGCGGCGGTCGGCTCGACGATCTGCGCGCGCTCGTCAACGTCCCGGACGACGACGACTGGGCGCTCGTCAAGGCTTGGCTCCGGGCAGTGCCGTGGCCGGGCGGTCCGTACCCTATCCTCGTCCTCAAAGGCGAGCACGGGACCGGCAAGACGACGCTCGCTGAGATGCTCCGCAGGCTCGTCGACCCGGCCGACCCGCTCTTGCGGAGCAACCCGCGCGAGCGTCGGGACTTGATGATCGCCGCGCGCGGCAACTGGATCGTCGCGCTCGACAACGTGGCGCACGTCGAACCCTGGCTTGCAGTCGATCTCTGCCGGCTCTCGACCGGTGCCGGCTGGGCGACGCGCGAGTTGTACACCGATACCGACGAAGCGATCTTCCGAGCGAAACGCCCGGTCCTGCTCAACGGCATCAGCGAGTTCATCGCCCAGACGGATTTGAGCGACCGGGTGATTCAGGTTGTCCTCCCGGCGATCGCCGACGACGATCGCCGCGAAGAGCGCGCCCTCTGGGCGGCCTTCGACGCCGCCTGGCCGCGGCTCCTCGGCGCGCTCCTCGACGACGTGGCCGGCGCACTGCGCGCGCAGGCCGGCGTCAAGCTGAAAGCATTGCCGCGTATGGCCGACTTTGCGGTTTGGGCGGTGGCCGCCGAGCGCGGCGCGGGTGAGGCCGCGCGGTTCCTGGCAGCCTATCAGGCCGACCGGGCTGCCGGCCAGCTATCGGCGATCGAGGACAGCCTCGTCGGCCGGGCGCTGGAGCAGCACCTGGTCCCGACGCTCGACGCGGGCGCCTGGCAGGGGACGGCGGGCGAGCTGCTGGCGTTCTTGAATGAGTCCGTTCCCGAGAAGCAGCAGCAGGACAAACGGTGGCCGAAGACGCCCAACAAACTCGCGGGCGAGCTGCGCAACCTGGCGCCGGCGTTCCGGCTGATTGGTGTGGTCATCACGTTCGGCCGGCGTCAGCCCCGGACGGGGAAGCGCTTAATCACGATCGCCCGGGATAAACCGGGGGGAACATCGTCACCATCGTCACCATCGTCACCCCCTGAATTTGACCGGGAAAATCAAGGCGAAACGGACCGCGAGGGGGTGACGATTGCCGCGGGGGGTGACGATGTCGCAGTCACCCCCCCGATCGATCGTCACCCCGATTTCCCCGGCAACATCAAGGACGGTGACGATGGTGACGATGGTGACGATGGTGCCGGCGCTTTTTCCAAAGCCCTGGTATTTTCTGTGTCCACGCCGCTCGGCCCGCGCGCGGTTCGGCTGATCACGATGGCCGCCGATCTCGCCGACGCGCTCCCGGCGCTCCGGGCCGCGCCGGTCGTCGGCCTCGACTGCGAGACGACCGGCCTCGACCCGCACGCCGACCGGCTCCGGCTCATTCAGCTGGCGACGGCCGATGGCGTATATGTCGTCGATGGCTTCCGCGTCGATCCGCGGCCGCTCGCGCCGCTCTTCGCCGGCGACGACGGCCCGACGATCGTCGGCCACCATCTCAAGTTCGATCTGCGCTTCCTCGCCAGGGCTGGCCTGCCGGCGCCGAATGGCCGCCGGCTCTTCGACACGCTGCTCGCCAGCCAGCTGCTCGGCGCCGGGACCGACGCCGGCCGGCTCGACCGGTGCAGCCTCGCCGCCGTCGCCGCGCGCGTGCTGGGCATCACGCTCGACAAGACGCTCCAGACGAGCGATTGGCGTGGCCCGCTCACGGACGACCAGATCGCCTACGCCGCGACGGATGCCGCCGTCCTCCTGCCCCTGTACGAGCGGCTGGCCGCTATGCTCCAGGATGCTGGCCTCGCCAAGGTCGCCAGAATCGAGTTCGGCGCGCTCCCGGCCGTCGCCTGGCTCGAAGATGCCGGCGCGCCGTTCGACGCCGCGCGGTGGCAGCAGCTTTCGGACGCCGCCGTCCGCCGGCAGATCGAGCTGGAAGCCGAGCTTGCCCGACTCGCCGGCGCCGTCGATCTCCTCGGCCACTCGACCGTCAACTGGTCGTCGCCCGAGCAGGTCGTCGCCGTCCTCCGCCAGCGCGGCCACGCCGTCGAACGGACCGACGAGGCGACCTTGCTCGCCCTGGCCGACCGCGACCCGATCGCCCGGCTGCTCCTGGAGTACCGGGAAGCGACGAAGCGCGCCGGGACCTATGGGATCGCCTGGCTTCGGCACGTGCGCACGGACGGCCGGATTCACCCCGACTATGTGCAGATCGGCGCGGCAACCGGTCGCATGGCCTGCCACCGCCCGAACCTGCAACAAATCCCGCGCGACCCGGCCTACCGCGCCTGCTTCCGGGCGCCGGAGGGGCGGGTGCTGGTCAAAGCTGACTACGCGCAGATCGAGCTGCGGATCGCCGCCGAAATCGCCGGCGACCGGGCGATGATCGCGGCGTTCCAGCGCGGTGAGGACCTGCACGCGCTGACGGCCCGATCGACCCTCGGCAAGTCCGAGGTGACGAAGGCCGATCGGCAGGCGGCGAAGGCGTTGAATTTCGGCCTGATCTACGGGATGGGCGCGGCGCGGTTCTGCGAGCACGCCGCCCGCGAGTACGGCGTCCAGTTCTCGGTTGAAGAAGCCGAGGCGCTCCGGGACCGGTTCTTCGCCACGTACCCGGGCATCCGCCGTTGGCACCGCGCCCAGCCCCGGGGGCCGATGACGACCAAGACGCTCTTGGGCCGCACGCGGCTTGGGGTGGAGAAGTTTACCGAGAAGCTGAACACGCCGGTGCAGGGGAGCGGCGCCGATGGGCTCAAGCTGGCACTGGCGCTGCTGTGGGAGACGCGGGACCGCTGCCCTTCGGCCGTGCCTGTTCTCGCCGTACACGATGAGATCGTGGTGGAGTGCGACGCGACCGAGGCCGAGGCGGCGCGGCAGTGGCTGGTGGAGTGCATGACCCGGGGGATGCAGGCGGTGCTGCGCGAGGTGCCGGTGGTGGTGGAGGCGCAGGTGGTCCGGGATTGGAGCGGGAGCGATGCGGGTGGATGACAAGGGCGAGGGGCCCACGGCCGCCGTGGAGGACGCGGCCGCCGGCGACGCACCTCCCGACGTGGCGCTGACCGCCGGCTGGGTGGTGGTGGCCGAGGTGGTACCGGGGTATTGGCGGCCGTTTCTCGCCGTCACGGGCGTGCCGGCGCGGAGTACGCCGGAGCAGGTGGAGGAGCACGTCCGCCGGGCGGGACTGTGGCCGCCGCCGTTCCGGCCCCTGCGCCGAGACGGCACCCCCGACCCCAGCCGCGCTCCCTGCCAGTGGCAGGCGCGGCCGGTGGCGGCGGTGTGGCCGGGGGTGGTGGCCGACCCGCACCCGCACTGTGCTGGCACGCCGCTCCTGCGGGCGCTGCGAGCTCGGGCCGTGTCCTGGGCCACGCTCACGGCGCTGGCCAGCGTGTCCCCGACAGGGGAGTCCGCCGCCGCGCTGCAGGCCGGGCGGGCGGCGTGCGACGGGCCGGTGGGGTGGTGGCTCTGGGGTCCGTGCTGCGTCGCGCACGGGCGGGCCGATCTCCTCCGCCGGGCGGCACGGCTGGGGTGGCCGCCGGGTACGCTCCCGCCGCTCCTGGTGCGGCTGCAGGGGGAAGCGGACTGGCGGGCGTTTCTGGCGCAGGCCGGGGCGGCGGACTTGGGCCTGGCACACCGGCTGCTGCGCGGAGCGGAGGTGACGCCGTGAGCGCGGACCGGTCGGCACCCGGCCACGGGTGGCGGCGGCGCCTGGTCCGGGGTGAGGTGCAGGTGTTCCCCTTCGCGCCGTTCAAGCACCGTAGCGACCATGTGGTCGGGCTGGCGTTCCGCTACGACCCCACGCTGGTCGAGCGGCTCAAAGCGGTGCTGCGGACGGCGCGGGCGGCGGTGCAGCAGGCGCACCCCGCGGTGACCGTGGCCGGCGGCTGGCTGCCCCAGTACGGCGTGTGGTTCTGTGAGGTGGCGGCACTGCCGGCCGTGCTCAAGGCCCTCACCGTGGCGGGGTACCGGGCGCGGTGGGTGACGGCGCCGCCGTGGGACGTCGACCCGGGAGCGGGGCAGGAGCGCCACCAGGCAGGTGGTGCGGGGGAGCCGGCGCGCGGCGGCCACCTGCACGACGAGGCCCGCCGCCTCGGTCTGCCGGTGCTCGCGTGGCGGAGGCGTTCGGCGCCTGACTCTCACCCGGCGCCTGACCCTGACCCTGACCCTGAGCCTCACCCGGCGCCTGACCCTGGACCGCCGCCGAGTCCGGACCGTGACCACGACCGGGACCACGACCCGGCGCCGGTCCCCGTGCCGTGGCCGGACGACTGGCCGGGGCGTGGGGCGTGGTGGGCCGTCCCGCCGGACGACTGGGGGCCGACGGACAGCGAGCGTGCGGACGGGTCACCCGTGTACCGGGTGCTGTGTCCGTGCGGCGCGACGCCGCTTTTGGACGGGGACGGTGTTTGTCCCCGCTGTCAGCGTCGGTACCGCATCAGAACGGCCGCGATCGTCGAGCGCTGGGAGCCGGATTAAAGGAGAACGGCCGTGGCCGTGTGGCAGCCATCACCCCGGACGACGGACGTCGTGATCATGGGGTCTGGGAGGAAAACAGTGTCTGCGTTCACGCCGGCATCCACCGCCGCAGCGTTTCTCGCCAGCTTGCAACGGCGGGTGGAGGCGCGTTGTGCGCACTGTGGCCGGCCGATGGTGGGCCTCACGCGGCGCCGGTACTGCGCGCCGCGCTGCCGGCAGCGGGCCTGGCGCGCACGGCGCCAGGGGCGGGGATGAGGGGCTGAGGGGGTGAGGGTTGGGGGGTGAGACGCACGCGCGTGCGTCTCTTCGCGCCATTTTTCGTCCGGCAAAAAATCGCGGCATGGCGGAGGTGGGTGATGCTCAGGCGGCGTAGCCCGGGTGGCCCGGGCGGCACGGGTGGCACGGGCGACAGCGGGACGGCGATCGCCATCGACGCGGCGCCGGGGCGGAGGTTCACTGACGTTGTGTTCACTGACGTTGTGTTCACTCGCACTCGCAGCGGCACCGGGAGGCACGCATGCGACGACCACGCCGGCTGACAAAACGTGAAGAGCGGCGGATGCGTGCCGCTGAGCTGCTCGCCGCCCGCCCCGGGCTCACCGTGCGAGCGCTGGCGCAGGCGCTGGGGTGTTCGGTGGGAGCGGCGCACGCCGACCTTCAGGCCATCCGGGCGGAATGGGTGGAACGCCGGCGGGAGCTGGTGGAGCAGAGCGTGGCGGAGGATTTGGCCCGCACCGATGCCGCCATTACGGCCATCTGGCCCCAGATTTTGGCCGGCAAAAGCTGGGCCATCGAGCGACTCGTATCGCTACTGACGTATCGGTTCCGGGCATTGGGGCTTGAGCGGGTGCGTCAGGAACTGGACGTAGGCGCCATCCTGGCCGGCTACCTAGTGCGCATGGCGCGGGACTGGGAGCGAGAGCGGGAGCCGGACGGTGAGCCGAGGCGGTGAAACCGGCGTTGGGGAGGTGACGGCCGCCCCGGCACACCGGCCCGGCGAAGCACGGCCCGGTCGAGCACGGGCCCCGTGCCCATGGCCGGGGCGGGACGACCAGACCGAGCCCGCCGTGGGCACCCGAGACACCGTCAGGCCGTCCCGGCCGTGGCCGCTGGACTCCTTGCGGCCAACGCCGTCCTTTGTCGACCGCCGCTTCCGGACGACGAGGTCCGGCGCCTCGCCGCCGGCCTCGGCAGCCATCCGCCCGCGCCGACGCTGCGACCGGCGCCGGGACGCCTACTGTACCAGCCAACGCTTCTAACATCGCCGTCAGTTGCGTTGGGAGCGGACGTGCAACACGCCGTCAAGTTCGAGCAACTCCCCCTTGGCTAAGAGCCGCTCCATAGTCTGCATCACGTACTCGCGAGCGAGCGCTGACCGGCTATGCCCGAGCACCGCCCGTACGATCTCTTGAGCGACCTGAGACTTCTTGGTGGCTCCCAGCTGCCTCAGCACTTCCACGACCGCGGCCTCCCACTCCTCAGGACAGATGTGCTCGGGCAGCCGTGCCACCTCGCCGGGCCCTCGGGGCTTCACGCTCGTTGGATCCTGGCCCGCTCTCCAAAGGAACTTTCCCTGCCTTTTCACCCATCCACGGCGGGTCGCCTGCCGGACCGCTTGGGATAGGGCTTCTTGGATCCGCTTGCCAGCTCTCGTATGCCCGTAAAGACCGCGCACCCGGTCATATAGCTGCTCCAGGTGCAATGGCGCTTCCACCTCCACAACCCGGCGAATCAACTCTGCCAGCACGGCGGGATGCTCCTCCACCAATGCCGAGGCCCGCACCAGGTCTTGGCTGCCTCGGTACGGCTGGTAAGGGGGAAACCTTATCCCACTCTCCAGTGCTCGTACGGAGCCGAGACTCACATCCTCGCCCCTCGGCACAGCCGGTCCGTCGCTCGCTACGGCCGCCGTAGTTTCCTCGCGCGGTGCGCCGCTCGCCCCCGTCCCGTCCCCCTCGATCACCGCCGGTGTTTGGATCAGCCCCACTGCTGCCCGGGGGAGCTGTTCGTGACGGTGGCTGACGTTCAGGCATTCGCCTGCGCGCACCCGCTCGATAGCCTCGACGAGACGTTTGGTGGCCCCGACCGGGTCGCGGATCCACTCCGTCGACCAGACCCGCAGAATCTTCCACCGCAGGTTCTCGAGGACCATCTGCCGGATGCGGTCACGGTCTCGAGCTGTTCGTGCCGAGTGGTACGTGGCCCCGTCACACTCGATGCCGACGATGTAGCGCCCAGGTGCATCAGGGTCCCTTACGGCCAGGTCAATGCGATAACCAGACACCCCGACCTGGCAATCCACCTCGTACCCCCGCCCCACCAGCGCGTCTCGCACGACCACCTCGAACTCGCTCTCCGGCTGTCCTGTGCTAGTTACATCTGCGTCGACCCCGCCCAGCTTCGCGTAGCGCAGATACGCCGCCAGCATCTTGGGCCCGTCCCATTTGCTCCGACCGACTACGCTCTCCAGCTGCTCCGGCGTCATCGAGGAGACCAGGATCATCCGGTAGCGCGCCCGGGTGATGGCGACGTTCAGCCGCCGTTCGCCCCCCATGCGGCTGAGCGGGCCGAAATTGAGCGAAGGCGTCCCGCCTGGCTCGGGAGGCCCGTACCCCACGCCCAAGATGATGACATCGCGCTCGTCCCCCTGAACTGTCTCCAGGTTCTTCACGAAGAAGTGGTCGGGTAACTTCACCTCGGGGTGCGCCCTCAGCAGCCTGCGCAGCGCCTCCTCGACGGCGTCCCGCTGCTCGATGCTCATGGTGATGACGCCTAGCGATAAGGCCGTGCTTGTCCGAAAGTGCTCGAGCACGAGTTGGGCGACCCGCTCGGCCTCGGCCCGGTTAGTGCGCGACCCGCCCTTGCCGAACACGCCGTCCGGCACATGTACGAAGGCAACTCCCGTCTCAACGCCGTCAGTCCCAGGAGCGGGGAACGTGATGAGCTTCCGATCGTAGACGTACCTGTTGGAGAACGCGATAAGACGCTCGTCCCGACTGCGATAGTGCCACCTGAGCATGGGCCCGGGGAAGTAGACGCTCGCGATGTCGAGAATGCTCTCGTAGTCCTGGGCGTCCGGTTCGTCCTCCTCGCCCTCCGCGTGCGCCCGGAAGAAATCTGTCGGCGGCAGTTGCTTGTTGTCGCCAAAGATCACCGCCTGCTCGGCTCGCAGCAACACGCCGACGGCGTCGCCCGGCGGAAGCTGCGACGCCTCGTCGAAAATGACCAGGTCGAACCGGAAGAGCTCCCTCGGCAGATAGGTGGCTACGGACAGCGGGCTCATCATGAGGCAGGGCTTCACGGCCAGCAGCAGCTTCGGGATCAGGGGGAACAGCTTGCGCAAAGGCAGGTGGCGCCGCTTCTTGCGCGCCTCCCGCGCGAGCACCGTCAACTCACTGGCCGGCAGCGGGTCGGGCAGGCGGGCCGCGACCGCCTCGAACGTCGCGTTCACGGCCTGCTTCTGCAACTGCTTGTCAAGCTCTTGAAATCTCCGGCGAATCTCCTCCCAGGTGTGCCCTGAAAAGGAACGCAACGCCATGGATTCAGCGTACGCATCCCCCAACCACCGCGCGAAATAGGCCCGCCGGAACGCGTCGAAAAGGCAGTCGGCCTGCAGCCCCCTCGCGCGGCAGGCGCTGAAGAAGGGCGACAGCCCCACCTCCTCCGCCCTCCGCATCAGTCGCCGGTGCTCGAGCCACTCTGGGAGACGGCCGGCTTCCTGCTCCCACGTGGCGGCGTTCTCTCGCAGTTCGTCCAGGGGGACCTCCCAGAAAGAGCGCCCGCCGAGGCCCTCGGGAAAGCACCGGACGACGGGTTCGGCACTCGCCGCCGACCGGCACTTGTTCAGGTCCCTCGAGGCCGCCTTGACCAGCAAGGACGCCCTATATCGGATGACCTGCGGCGCCTCGCGAACGAGCAGTTCGCGTAGGCGCTCGCTCAACTGTCCTCCGCCCGCTTGTACCGTCGTGGTGGCCCACTCCACGGCGCACACGGTCGCCTCGGGGTTCCAATCGTCCGTGCCGGGCTCGATGCCAAGCTCATCGCGGATGCGCCCCGCGTGGGCGTCGATCCACGCACGGCTCTCCTGTACGGCGAAGAGCGTCCGCACCACACCCACCGTTTCTGAGCGCCGCAGCCTTCGCCCTATCAGGCGGGCGAGCCGCCGCTGCACCTTCCACTCGGCCAGGACTCGCCGGAGCCAGGAGCGCTTCGAGGCCTTTTCGAGGACGCTGTGCAGCGCCTTCACCTCGCCGGCCTCAATGCCCGGTTCCCCAGTGGGATTCACGCCTACCTCCCGAAGGTAGGCCACACCCTCCCTTCTCCGGCGGGCATGCTCCTCGACGCTTTGCGCGAACCCGACGAGCGCCCGCCGCCCGGCCTCGCCAAGGATGAGCCAGGCCGGCTGGATGGTCGCATCGGGCATCCTCTCGAGCCATCGCAGCAGGTCCAGGAGCTCTTCGAGGTGCCGCGCCGTCTCAACCCGCTCTCCCGTGAACTTGAAGATCGCATTCGCCACCCTGAGCAGGCCCTCGGTTGCTCGCCTCAGCGCCCCGTACGCGGAGTTCACCGCCTCCGCAATAGGGATGAAGTCCTCCGGCGCCGCCGCGTCGCGCCAGGGATGCGTGCGTTCCTCGTCCCACACGCCAAGCCTCGCGACCTGGCGCACCAGCTCGAAGACCGCGTTCTCCCGGTCCCGCTCGACCTCGAGGGGTCGGTCGAACGGCAGCGGCGCATCCACGAATGGGACTTCGTGCAGCCGGGCCAGCGTCCCGTGCACCTGGAAGGCGCTCCGACCCTGCCGATCCCGAGGCCTGTGGAGTTCTTCGACGTACTGGTTGAGCTGAGCCCTGACCTGCCGATACTCCTCGAAAGTGTCCCGGTTGGCGCGTTTCTGCCGGCTCTTCAGCTGCTCCAGACTCTTCTCGAGCTCCTCTACAACAGCCTTGCGGCTGGCCCGGTTGCTGTGCAGGTCGAGGCACAGGTCCACCAGCCCAAGGCGTTGCAGGCGATCGTAGACAACTTCCAGCGCCGCCCGCTTCTCGCTCACGAACAGCACCTTCCGCCCGTCCCGCAGCGCCTGCGCGATCAGGTTGAGGATGGTCTGGCTCTTGCCTGTGCCCGGCGGCCCCTGTACCACGATGGTGCGGCCCTGGCGCGCCTGTTCCATCACCTCGAGCTGGCTCGAGTCGGCGTCCGCCACGGGGAAGACCTCGGGCCGGGCCGACTCCTCCTCGACCTTGCGGACGTCGATCGGCGCGGGTTCGGAGCGCTCCCGCAGCCCGCACAGCGCCGCCACTATGGGGTGAGCCGCAGCCTGTTCGGCGACGCCGGGTGCTTCCAGGTCTCGGTACATCGGGAGCTTGTAGAAGGCGAATTGCGCCAGCCACGCCTCTTCCCGTACAGCCCACCCCCTAGGCCGCACCAACTGGCGCACCTTCCCGAGGAACTGGTCGATAGCGCCGCCGTTGACCGCTTCGGTTTCCATCTCAAGAGGCGGCAGCGCGATGCCAAACTCCTGCCGCAGCCGGTACTCGAGGATCGGGTTTACCTCTGGCCCGTCTTCGTGCGGCTGCAGGATGTAGCGCAACTTGTCCCGGTCCAAACGCACCGGGATCAGTAGCAGCGGGCTGAGCAGCGTCTCTTGGGTGCTATCCGCCTCTTTCCACTCCAGCATGCCGAGCGCGATGAAGAGCGTGTGGACGCCCTGCTCTTCGTAGATAGTCCGCGTATTGCGCCGCAGCCGATCGAGCTTACCGTTGAGCTCCTTCACGTCCTTCGGGGTCGCCGCCGGTGGCTCGGGTTGCAGGTCGCCCGGTACAATCCGGGCGCCCGACCCGACGGTCTCCTCCAGGTCAAGGTCCTCGATCGTGGTGTCGGGCACGTAGGGGAACTTGAGCCCCTTCTCGTTGACGACGAGGGCGGCATGGAGGGCATGGATCCCCGGACTCGAGATCTGCACCCGGGTTGCAAGGCCCCCCTTAAAATTGATGAGGCGATTTCGCCTAGACAGGTCGAGAAGAGACTGCTTCCAGCTCGCGATGTATTGCTGGGCCTGCTGTACTGCCTGCTGACCTCTAGCTAACGCTTCCCTCCCATGCTGCGTCATTCGTAGCTCACCCCCATGTCCGCCTTAGGAACCGGGGTCCGGTCAAAAGCTGTAAGGGCGCGCCGCTGGTACCACACCCGGCCCAGACACTCCGTCAGCGCAGCCTCCTGGGCCACCTGGATGAGCGTCCGGGTCTTCCCGCATGGGCACTGTGCAGCCCGCTGCGACGGGTATGGGTCATCGGCGTAGCATGTCGTCTGGCGCTTGCCAACGTCACGCACAGGCGTGGATCCCAACCAGCGGGTCGTTCCGGCGTCTGGCCACCACGTGACGGTAATCCGTGCCGTTTTGCTATTCACCCCATCCCCCCGCATCTCGGGCACCCAGGCTAAGCAGCCAGCCCCGGTTGAAATGCAGCTCTGGTGGTAAGGTCCTGTTAGTACAATGTCATCAGGCGGGATCGGCAAGCGCGGCAGCCGCCTGGGCGACCCGCTTGGGGGTCCCGCGTGTGGTGCAGTGTCCCCGCAGTGCGCCGTCGGTGGGTGCCCATCCGGCCAAGGTGCTTGCGCGCTTGGCGGGTCGAGAGTGGGATGCCGGACTCGCCGAGCGCCGTGGCGAGTTGGGCCGCAGTCCAGGTCCGATCCTGGCTCAAGAACGCGCCGAGCGCGGCCATGACTTACGCCCGCCGAGCGGTGTCCAGCAGCGGACCAGGCCATCCCCGGTGCAGGCTGGCAGTTTCTGCCTGCTGGAAGCCCTTGCGTACGGCGCGGACGGTGACAGGATGGCACCTCAGGTGCTCCGCGATCTGGGTCGGAGGCGGACCTCAGCCCGCGTCGGATAACAGCACCAGTCCTACCCGGTCGCGGTCGGCAGGGGTGGGCGTCCGTTCACGCTGCAGCGCCTGCACGGCGGCGCGCTCAGGGTCGGACAGCGTCACATCGATCATACCGATCACGAGATAACATGTAAACCGTCAGGACCGCCTCCTTAGAGTCTGGAGTCTGAAGGGGGCGGGTGTCCCATGCTGTCCCGCATTCCGTTTGAGTTCCTGGCGTTCCATCTTGGCGGTCTACTCCGAGATAATCCAGCTGCACGAGTGGCTGTGCATGCTCAGCCACGTGCCGAATGTCATGGGGAACGAACGAGGCTTCGAATATCGGCGGTGGATCGCAGCACAGCATCGGATGCCAGCCGATTCGCGGCGGCTTCCTCCGGTACCGAGTCGGCCGGTATCAGGTGCTGTGGCTGTACACCATAACCGTGACCGCAAACCCAGGAAGCGAACGCCCATCCCACACGCCGCCCGCGCCACGGCGGGTGGTGGCGGTGGACCCACGGACAGGGACGGAGGAAAAAGCCTGGGAGGCAAGGGGAGGATGCCATAGCACTCACGTTTGAGGAGCTGCGCAACCATCGGTTCCTGGACCGGCTCACCGATTGGACCGCCAAGGAAGAAATGGTGTTTCGAGTTCTGGATGTCGATCCCGCACACGGCCTGGGAAGATGAGGACCACGTGCGGCGGATGTGGTAGCACTATCCGCAGGCGCGCGGCCGTCAGCCTTGATGCGGCCGCGCGCTCCGTCGCTTCATGCCGCTCGACGAGCTTGAGGACCTCGAAGACCCGGACCCCTCAGAGCTTGTTTGAACGGGTTGCGGCGGGCAGCTGGCAATATGCGCGAGCAGGAGTGCGAACCGTGGCGAAGCTGGAGGACCTGAAAGTCGGGGCGGTGGTGGAGGGCCTGGTGCCGGGCGCGGCGGTCACGATCCTCAGCGTGCAGCCGCACGGCTCGTCTGGCGCCACCGTGGTCTACCGCGACGAGGCGGCAGGTCGGGTGGGCGAGCAGCTCGTGTTCCGGGGCGATGAGCACCGCCTCCGGCTGGTGGAGGCC
>JBHOQW010000253.1:0-12006 GCA_042408665.1 Dehalococcoidia bacterium | reverse complement strand
CTCGGCCCAGAGGCCGCCCGCCTGTTCAACGCCTATTACGGTGTCACCCCAGAGGGCAACTTTGAGCACAAGAACGTCCTCCACGTCACGGGCGATCTGGCTGACGTCGCCGCCCGGCTGGGCGTTGAGGTGGAGACGCTCCGTCGCTCGCTGGCGGAGAGCCGACGCAAGCTGTTCGCTGCCCGTCAGCGGCGGGTGCCGCCCGGGCGCGACGAGAAGGTGCTGGCCGCCTGGAACGGGCTCATGCTGCGGGCCTTGGCCGAGGCGGCCGCGGCCCTGGAGCGGGACGACTACCGCGCGGCGGCCGTGCGCAACGCCGAGTTCCTGACCCGCGAAATGGTGCGAGACGGCCGCGTGCTGCGCTCCTGGAAGGCTGGACGCGCCAAGATCGATGGCTACCTGGAGGACTACGCCCTCGTCATCGACGGTCTCATCGGCGTGCACGAGCTGACGTTCGAGCCCCGCTGGCTGGAGACCGCGCGCGACCTCGCCGACCAGATGATCGACCTGTTCTGGGACGAAGCGATCACCGGCTTCTACGACACACCGCGAGACGGCGAGCCCCTGGTAGTCCGCCCGCGCGACGTGCTGGACAACGCTACACCGGCGGGCAGCTCCGTGGCGGTGTCCGTGCTGCTGCGCCTGGCCGTGCTGCTCGACCGCCCCGACTATGCCGAGCGTGGGGTCGCGGCGCTCTCCGCCCTCCGCGACGCTATCGCCCGCTATCCCTCGGCTTTCGGCGAGCTGTTGCAGGCCCTGGACTTCCACCTCTCCGCACCGCTGGAGGTGGCCGTAGTAGGGGACCCAACCGATGAGCCAACCCGCGCCCTGCTGCGCGAGGTGTACCGCCGCTTCCTGCCGAACAGGGTACTGGCCGGCTGCCGGCCGGGCGACCCGCGCGCTGCGGCGGTCTCCCCTCTGCTGGCGGGGCGGGGGCTGGTGGACGGCCGGCCGGCCGTGTACGTCTGCCGGCACTACACCTGCCGGGCGCCGGTCACCGAGCCAGCAGAGGTGGCACGCGAACTGGACGCGGCCGCCACGGAGAGCAGCCCCTAAGCCACGGCCGTAGAAGCGTCACCGTAGGGGACCGATGCCCCCTGAAGACCCAACCGGGTCAAGCCGAACGTTAAAGGTGACAGACGCTCACGATCAGCCGCGCCGGCAGGGAACAGGTGCCCGCAAGACACATCACGAGGTCCGACCGCTCTCCGCGGGGAGTGGAAGAAGCCGGAGCCGGTGCCTTGCACCTGTCGCCCCTGTTCACGCGCGGCCGGCGCGCGCTCCTCACGGGCCTGGCGTCCACCGCGTGGCTGCACCTGGTGGTGCTGTTGGTTCTCGTGCTGGCGGATCGGTCCGACCACGGGCCGCGCTGGTGGGCGATGTTCGGTCTAACGGGCGCGGCCGGGGTGACGCTGGTCGTCCGCCAGCGACCAGCGAGCGGAACGCATAGCGCTGGGACCGCCCTGGCGGACGCGGCCCTGCTCGGCACGCTCATGGCCGGCTCCCTGTGGTGCACGCGCGATCCCGAGCGCACCCGGCTCGCCCTGGCCGGTCTGCCCTACGTGCTGGTGCTGATCTCCCCCTCGAAGTACCAGACCACCGGCACGGCCGTGGCCACGGCGGCCATCTACGGCGCGGTGTTCGGCGTCACCGCCTGGTCGCACCTGGCGCTGTCCGTCGGCCGCGCCTGGGACTGGCCGAGCACGGCCCTCCTCTGGTGGCCGCTCGGCCTCACCGCCGTCGGCACGCATCGGGTGGCCCGACTGCTGCGCGCCCAGGCCGAGGCACACCAGCGGATGAGCGCCGGCGCGCGCACCGACCCCCTCACCGGCCTGGCCAACCGCGCCGCCTTCTTTACCGACGCCGAGCGGTCGGTGCAGGCGGCGCTGTCCGGCGGCCCGGCCTGCACCCTGCTGCTGGTCGATCTGGACGGGCTCAAGGACATCAACGATTCCTTCGGCCACACGACCGGCGACGCCGCCCTCCGCCATATGGGCCGGGCGCTTGCCGCCCAGGCACGGCCCGGTGACCTGGTCGCCCGGCTGGGGGGAGATGAGTTCGCCGTGCTCGTGCACCACGCGCCCGGCCGTGGAGAGGAGGCCGTCACGCGCTACGTGCGCCTGCTCGACGGTACCCTCTACCGCGACGCTGCCAGCGGCTGGACGCTGCTCCTGTCCGGCTCCTGGGGGACAGCCACGGCCGGTCGGCACGGTCACACCCTGCTCGAGCTGTTCGCGCACGCGGACGAAGACCTCATCCGCCGCAAGTCGTTACCGCGCGCGGCGGTGGTGCCGTCGGATGTGGAGGAGCCACCCTTCATCCCGCGCGGTCGACGCGCCCTCGCCGACACCGTCGGCTCGCTGCTGGAGCTGGCCCGCGAGGTGGCCGCGGCCACGGACGCCGATGAACTCCTAATGCGCGCAGCCACCCGCGCGGCCGAGCTGGTGGGCGCCACCGCGGCCGCGGTGGCCGTCATCCGTCCCGGGCAACGGCGCGGCATCCGGGCACGGCGCACCACCTCCGGCTGGCGGCTCGAACCGGCGAGCTTCCCCGGTGAGCACAGCATCCTGCAGCACGTGCTCGCTACCGGGTCCCCCTATATCTGCAACGACACCGCTTCCGATCCGCACGCCGACCAGGAGGCGGCACGCCGCCTCGGCATCACGAGTTGCCTGTGCGTGCCGCTACGCGGTAACGACGGCACGGTGATCGGCACCGTGTTCCTCACCAACAAGCTGGGTCGAGCGCCATTCAACGAGCAGGACCTGCGCCTGGCGCTGTCCTTCGCCGATCTGGCCGCCGCCGCCCTCCAGAAGACCGAGGCGGCGGCCACCGTGCGCCGGGAGGACGGCACCGCCGGCGTACCGGCACCCGTGGCCAATGGGTGTGGGGGCGAATGCAGCGCGTGAACGGACGCCCTGAGGCTGAGCGGCGCCCGAGCGCCGCCCCGCCACCGCCCTCGGCCCCCCCCTCAGCCGGCTACCGGCCTCAAGTCGTCTGCCCACCCGGTGCCGGGACGTCAGCACCCGGAGGCCGCCGCGCCCGCCCCGGTTTGGCGGGGGCCGGTCGCCCGGTGGGCGCGTCCCGCCGACATCGGCTCGGCGCGTGGACGGCCGCGACCGCGCTGGGGCTGGGCGAGGAGGGCGTTCCTGAGCACTTCATCCACGTGCTCGGTCAGGACAAAGGACATCTCCCGGCGCAGGTCCTCCGGCACCTCATCCAGGTCGCGGGCGTTGTCCTTGGGCAGGATCACGGTACGGATGCCGGCGCGATGGGCAGCCAGCACCTTCTCCTTGATGCCGCCCACCGGCAGCACGCGGCCGCGCAGGCTGAGCTCACCCGTCATTGCCACGTCTTGCCGCACCGGCCGGCCCGTCACCGCTGAGACGATGGCGGTGGCCATCGTTACGCCGGCAGAGGGTCCATCCTTGGGCACGGCGCCGGCGGGCACGTGCACGTGGATGTCGTGCTTCTCGAAAAACGTGGCCGCCACCCCGAAGTCCGGCGCCCGCCGACGCGCATAGGTGAGCGCCGCCCGCCCGGACTCCTGCATCACATCGCCAAGCTGGCCGGTGAGGCTGAACTGGCCCTTGCCCGGCACCGCCACCGCCTCGATGAACAGGATATCGCCACCCGCCCACGTGGCAGCCATGCCGGTGGCCACGCCCACCTCCGCCTGCTCCGCCGCCACCGCCTCCGGCAGCGGCTGGCGGTCCAGCAGCCCAGGCAGATCCTCTGGCCGGACGCGGAACCGCGCCGGCACGCCGTCATCTTGGCCGCGGGCCGGCGAGGGGGATGTGGTCGCCACCCGGCGGGCCAGCCGCCGGCAGACGGCGCCGATAACGCGCTCCAGGTTGCGCACCCCGGCCTCGCGCGTGTAGCCGTGGATCAGGGCAAGGATCGTGTCATCCGGCATTTCCACCTGGCCGGGATACAGGCCGTTCTCCTGCACCTGACGCGGCAGCAAGTAGCGCTTCGCGATCTCTAGCTTCTCCCGGTCGGTGTAGCCGGGGATCTCGATGATCTCCATCCGGTCGCGCAGCGGCCCGGGGATGGGGTCGAGCTGGTTGGCGGTGGTGATAAACAGCACCTTGGACAGGTCGAACGGCAGGTTGAGGTAGTGGTCACGGAAGGTGGCGTTTTGCGCCGGGTCCAGAACCTCCAACAGGGCAGCGGCGGGGTCGCCGCGGTAGTCGGCGCCCAGCTTGTCCACCTCATCGAGCATGATCAGGGGGTTGTTGACGCCGGCGCGGCGGATCTCCTGGATGATCCGCCCCGGCATGGCGCCCACGTAGGTGCGGCGGTGGCCGCGGATCTCGGCCTCATCACGCAGACCGCCCAGCGCCAGGCGCACGAACCGGCGGCCGGTGGCGCGGGCGATGCTCTGCCCAAGCGAGGTCTTGCCCACCCCAGGCGGACCGACGAAGCACAGAATGGGCCCACGCGTGTCGCGACGCAGCTTGCGCACCGCCAGGTAGTCCAGGATCCGTTGTTTTACCCGCTCTAGGCCGTAGTGGTCCGCGTCGAGGATGCGCTCCGCCTCGGCCAGGTCGATGTGCTCCTCCGTGCTGCGGTCCCAGGGCAGCTCGGCCAGCCATTCCAGGTAGGTGCGCGTCACCTGGTACTCCGGCGACGCCTGGCTGATCAGCTTGAGGCGCTCCAGCTCGCGGTCGGCCTCGGCGCGGGCCTCGGGCGGCAGGCCGGCGGCCTCCAGCTTGCGGCGCAGCTCCGCCAGCTCCGGGTGCTCCTCCTCTCCCAGCTCGCGCTGAATGGCGGCCAGCTGCTCGCGCAGGATGTACTCCCGCTGGCGTCGGTCCATCTCCCCCTGCACCTGGGCGCGGATCTTGTGGCCGACCTCGGCCACCTGCACCTCGCGCGCCAGGTAGGCGTGGACCAGCCGCAGCCGCTCGGTGATGTCGGCCGCGGCCAGCACCGCCACCCGCTCCTCCGGCTTGAAGCCCAGGTTGGCGGTGATAAAATCGGCCAGGTTACCGGGATGGTCGATGCCTGCCACCGCCTGGGCCAGCTCGTTGGGAACCGACTCGCTCAGGGCCACCAGGCGCTGGAACAGGTGTTGCGCGTTGCGGGTGAGCGCCTCCAGCTCGGTACTGGGCTCCAGCCGTTCCGCCAGCCGCTCCACGCGCACGCGCCAGTACGGCTCCTGCTGCACCACCGCGACGAGGCGCACGCGGGCGACGCCCTGAAGCACCGCCTGCACCCCGCCCTGGGGTGTACGCGCCATGCGCAGGATGGCGGCCGCTACCCCATAGGGCTGGAGGGGCCCGGTGAAGCTGCCGTCCCCCGCGGGTTGCTGGGGAAAAAGCGCGATCAAGCGGTGGGGCAGCGCCGTCGCCTCGTCGATGGCGCGCACGTCCGCCGCCGCCACGGAGGCGTACGGCACCATGATCGCCGGGTAGAGCACGCTGCTGCCCGTCGCCAATGCCGGCAGCACCTCCGGCAGCGCCGGCCCCTCCTCCCGCGGGGCGCCCGCATCGATCGTCACGGCGGAGGCGGCGCGGTCCGGCGCGCCGGCGTCCGGTTCATCCGTTCGCTCGTTCATGCCGTGCCCTCGTCGTCCTCAGCCGCCGCGTACCGTCACCCGGATGCGCCGGAAGGTGACCGTCTGGCGCTTGGGTAACGTGATCTCCAGCAGCCCGTCCTCGTAACGAAGGGATGACCCCTGACCATCCACCGCCACGGGCAGCGGCACGCGGCACTCGAACGGGCCGCGCGCGATCTCCATCTGCGTATAGACCCGCTCCCGCTGGTCCAGGCAGTCCCGGCCGCTCTTCTCCCCGCGCACCACGAGCTCCCCATCGGCGATGCTCAGCTCGACCTCCGGGCCGCGTAGTCCCGGAATCTCGATCACGACCACCACCGCATCGGCGGTCTCGTACACGTCGGCCGGCGGCTCGATCACCGCCGGGCGAAAGCGCGGCGGCCCGGAGCGGCCGCCCGTGAGGCGCTCCCATACGCGCTCCATGTATCCGCGAACCTCGTCAAACTCGGAGAACGCACCCACTGCCAGCCTCCGACCGCATCGCGGCGCCGGATCGGGTGAGCGGCGGCGCGCGGCGGGGCCACCTCGCCCTCACACCGCTCTCCCCGCGCCTTGCTCCCCGTCCAGGTCCTTGGTCATGCCTTCATGCGAGCGTTGAAACCCCAGCCGCTCGTAGAAGCGGTGCGCGTCGGTGCGCCGGCGGTGGCTGGTGAGCACGATGCGATAACAGCCCTGCCGGCGCGCCAGCTCCTCCGCATGGGCCATCAGCAGCCGCCCCCAACCGCGCCCGCGCACCGCGGCGTCCGTGACCACATTCTCTACCACGGCGAAGGGCCGTGCGCCGTGGGACAGGTTGGCGAGGATGTACACCGTCAGCGTGCCGACCACGCGTCCGTCCACCTCCAGCACCAGGCAGGTAGCACGGGGATCGGCGCGCAGCGCCCGGAGCGTCGCCCGGTGCGCCTCGGTCACCGGCTGAGGCGCGGACTCCGGCCGCGCGCCGAGCTGGGAGAGCTGGAAGTAAAGGTCCAGCAGGCGGGGCAGATCGGCTTCTGTGGCCTCGCGGATCACGGCCGCTTCCGCGCCCATCCGGCTGCCTCCCGCGGGCGGCTTGCCCGCATTGTACCGGGCGCGCGGCACACTCGGCGACCCGGGGCCCGCGCCGCTGAGGCAAGCGGGCGCGTCGATCGACGGTTACGCCTCGTCCTCGGTCTCCGGCGCATGACCGTTGGGTGTGGTGCCGGCCGCGCGGCGCTCACCGCCCCGCGGCGCCCGGCCGGCGGGCGGCTCTTTGCCGCCGTTGGTCACGGCCGCGATGGAGGCGACGCGGTCGCCGGGGGCGAGCTTCATCACCGTCACCCCGGAGGCGGCGCGGCCTGTGCGCGCGATGCTGTCCACCGAGGTACGCAGCGCGATGCCGTCCTCGGAGATGACCATCAGCTCGCGCGTCCCGTCCACCACGCGCGCCGCCGCCACCGGCCCGGTCTTGGCCGTGACCTTGAAGCCGATCACGCCCGCGCCGCCGCGGCCCTGCACCGGGTACTGGTCCAACGGCGTGCGCTTGCCGAACCCGTTGGCGCTGAGCACGAGCAGCTCGCCGCCCGGCTCGACGATCTCCATGGACACCACGTGGTCGCCGTCTTCAAGGCGGATGCCGCGCACGCCGCCGCTGGTGCGGGAGGCCATGCGCAGGTCAGCCACCTTGAAGCGGATCGTCTGCCCGTGCGCGGTGACCATGATGATCTCGTCGGTGGAGCGGGCCATGCGCGCGGAGATCAGCTCATCCCCCTCCTCCAGGTCCATGGCGATGAGGCCGTTGCGGCGGATGGAGGCGAACTCGGAGAGCGGCGTGCGCTTCACCTCGCCTCGCTTCGTCGCCATCACCAGGCAGTCCTTATCAAAGGACTCCGTGGCCACGATGGCTGTCACCAGCTCGCCCTGGGCGATATCGACCAGGTTGATGAGCGGGATGCCCTTGGCGGTGCGGCCGGCGTCGGGCACCTCGTGCACCTTGAGCGGGAAGACGCGGCCGCGGTCGGTGAAGAACAGGAGCGTGGCGTGCGTGTCGGCCACCACCAGGCGGCGCACGGCGTCCTCCTCGCGCGTCACCATGCCGGTGATGCCGCGGCCGCCGCGCCGCTGACGGCGGTAGGTGTCCAGCGGCACCCGTTTGATGTAGCCGCGGTTGGAGATGGTGACCACGACGTCCTCGTGCGGGATGAGGTCTTCCTCGGAGAAGTCCTCCAGCTCCTGGTCCACGATCTGGGTACGACGCGCGTCGCCGTACTTTTTCTTGAGTTCCTGCGCCTCCTCTTTGATGAGGGCGTCCACCTTGCGCGGGTTGGCGAGCAGGTCCTCAAGGTAGGCGATGCGCTTGATCAGCTCCTCGTACTCGTCCTGAAGCTGCTTGCGCTCCAGTGCGGCCAGGCGGCGAAGCTGCATGTCCAGGATGGCCTGCGCCTGCCGCTCGCTGAAGCCGAACGGGCGGGCCATGAGCTGGTCCTTGGCCGCGGCCGCCGAGGGCGCGTTCCGGATCAGGCGGATGATAGCGTCCAGCTTGTCGATGGCCTTGAGCAGGCCGGACAGGATGTGCTCACGCTCGCGCGCCTTGCCCAGCTCGAATTCAGTGCGCCGACGGATCACCTCGCGCCGGAAATTGATGAACTGCCGCAGAGCGGTGATCAGGTTCACCGTTTTGGGCTGACCGTTGACCAGGCAAAGCATGTGCACGCCGAAGGAGGTCTGCAGCGCCGTGTGCTTGTAGAGGGCGTTGAGCACCTGCTTGGCCTGACCGCCGCGCGCCAGCTCGATCACGATGCGCATGCCGGAGCGGTCCGACTCATCGCGCAGGTCGGCGATGCCGTCGATCTTACGGTCCTTGACCAGCTCGGCGATCTTCTTGATCAGCTCCGCCTTGTTGACCTGGAAGGGCAGCTCGGTGACCACGATCTGGTAACGGCCGCCGCGCGGCATCTCCTCGATATGCGTGCGCGCGCGGATCACGATGCGGCCCTGGCCGGTGGCATATGCCTGCTTGATCCCCTCCCGGCCGATGATGATGCCGGCGGTGGGAAAGTCCGGCCCTTTGACGATCCGGGTCAGCTCCTCGGTGGTGATGTCCGGCTTGTCGATCACGCGCGCGATGGCGTCGCAGATCTCGCCCAGGTTGTGGGGCGGGATGTTGGTCGCCATGCCCACGGCGATCCCGGCGGCGCCGTTCACCAGCAGGTTGGGCAGGCGGGCGGGCAAGACGACGGGCTCCCGCTCGGAGGCGTCGTAGTTGTCCACCATGTCGACGGTGTTCTTGTCGATATCGGCCAGCATTTCGTCGGCGATGGCAGCCAGGCGCGCCTCGGTGTAGCGCTGGGCGGCGGGTGGGTCGCCGTCGATGCTGCCGAAGTTTCCCTGCCCGTCGATGAGCGGGTACCGCAGCGTCCAGTCCTGGGCCATGCGCACCAGCGTGTCGTAGATGGGCGCGTCGCCGTGGGGATGGTACTTGCCCATCACCTCGCCAGTGATCTTGGCGCTCTTGCGGTAGGCCGCGGTGGCGCGCAGCCCCAGCTCGTACATCGCGTAGAGGATGCGGCGCTGCACGGGCTTGAGGCCATCGCGCACGTCCGGCAACGCCCGCGCGGTGATCACGCTCATCGCGTAATCGAGGTAGGACTGCCGCATCTCGTCTTCGATGTTGATGGGCTGAACGCGCCCGCCGGGAACCTGTGCAACCATGGAACCCCCTCACAGAGGCGCGCCATGCACGCGGCGATGGGCCGGGCCCGGCCCTCGTCCACCGCATGCCGCGCGCCGCGTGTGCGCTAACCGCCCGCGGCCGCCGCCCGGGCGGCGGCCGCGCGCACGAAGTCGTCGAACAACGCCCGGAAGGCGTCCTTGACCTCATCGCGCTCCGGGTGCCACTGCACGCCGAGCAGCCAGCGATGGGCCGGGCTTTCCAGGCCTTCCACCAGCCCGTCCGGGGACCAGGCGGTGGGTACCAGCCCGGCCGCCACACCGTCGGCGGTGACGGCCTGGTGGTGGCGCGAGTTGGCGCGCATACGTCGTGCCCCGAGCAGGCGGTGCAGGCGCGACCCCGCGGCGATGCTGATGTCGTGAAAGCGGGATTCGCCGCTGCCGCCGTCGTGGGCGCGATGCCCATCCCCCACGATGTGCTGCAGGAGCGGCCCACCGCAGGCGACGTTCAGGGCCTGATGGCCACGGCAGATGGCCAACAGGGGCAGGTCACGGGCCATAGCCAGTTGAATGAGGGCGAGCTCCAGGGCATCGCGCCCCTCGTCAATACCGGTGGTCTCTGGGTGGGGCGTCTGGCCGTAGCGGGCCGGGTTGATGTCCGGCCCGCCACAGATCACCAGCCCGTCGAGCGCCTCGATCAGTCGCTCCGGCGGCACGGCCAGCGCCGGGTGGAGGTCCACCGGCTCACCGCCGGCCTCACGCACCCGCGCATGGTAACTTTGGTACGTCAAAGGGATCTCATCTACGGCACGCTTGGGTGAAAGGCTGCGGGTAATGCCGATGCGCGGGCGTTCCATGTGGCCTCCTGCTCGAACATACATATTGTACCACGTTTGAGATCGTTTGGCAAAACATGTTCTCCTAAGATGATTCGCACTCGGACGGCATATCTCACGCATCCCGGCCCCAACGGTGATGCCCGCTGACACCCACCGAGCACAGCGACGGCCCGGGGCTACCCCGGGCCGTCGCTCGCGTGTGGCGGGTACGAGGGTGGCGTTCACTCCTCGAACTCGCCGGTCTCCTCCTCCAGCTCGGCCGTGCGCTCGTACTCGGAGAAGCGGATCTCGGGGCCGGTCTCCGCCTCCGTCTCTGCCTCCCACCCTTCGCCGCTCTCCTCTTCCTCCACCTCTTCCTCCTCAAGCTCGTAGCGGAGCAGCGACTCCTTGGTGTAGGGCCGCACACCTTCGGCGCCCACGGCGGGGAAGGAGAGTTTGCCCACGTTCTGCGGCGACTGCTTGACCTCTTTGATGATCACCCGCGCCGACTCTCCGTCTGGGCTGACGCTGGCGATGGCGGCCGCATACTCGTTTCCCGTCTCCATCAGGCGGGTGAGGCGGAGGGCCAGCCGCGCCTCGATCATCCCCAGCAGCTCGCCCGCCGTGTTGTACACCAGCAGGGCGTTGCCCTGGCGCTTGAGCACCACCTTGTCACCCGCCGTCATGCGCTTGAGCGCCTCCCGGTTGGGGCGTACCAGCGTGGTGACACCGGTCTTGCCCACCTCCTCGATGAACAGGTCCGGGTCCACCTTCTCGCGCCCTTCAGCCGGCGCGGTGGCGGCCTCGCCCAGGCCCTCTAGGCGCTGCAGGTTCTTGCGGGCGATGGCGTTGTTGGGGTCGATCTCCAGCGCCTTGCGGTAGGCGTCCCGCGCCTCGGCGTATCGGCCCAGCTCCGTGAGGGCCTTACCCAGCCGGTTATAGGCGTCCACATCGCGCGGGAAAACGGACAGAATGAGCTGATTCTCGTGGGCCGCCTCCGCCCACTTGCTCTCCATGGCGAGCTTGATCGCACGTTCCGTCCGTTGCCGGCGAACCGCACGCGCGCGCTCGTCGATCTGATTGGTCATGCTCATAGACCTCAACACAACATGCACAGCAACGCCGGTCCGCCACGACGCAAGCGGGACCGGCGCGCATATGACCACCGGTTGGTTAGGGAATTGTACTGGGCAAGCGGCAGCGTAGCAAGGACCGCGGGTCGGGGAATATCCCGAACGCGCGCTGGAATTTCCCCACCTGGGGCGCCACACCGGCCCGGGCCGCGCGCCGGCCGCGTCCCGCCCTCGCCGTGATAGACTGGCAGCAGGCACCACGCAGACCGGCGGCACTAAGGGGGTCATCGATGACACACGACACCGCGCACCGGGACGGCCAGCAGCCGGCCTCGACGTCGGACGACCTGTACGCACGGCGGCAGGCGTGGGAGGAACGGGTGGCGCGCGAGGGCCGCGAGCGGCCCGGGCCGTTCGTCACCACCTCCGGCCGGCCCATCGCCCGGCTGTACTCCCCCACCGACCTACCCGACTTCGACTACACCCGCGATCTCGGCAACCCCGGCGAGTACCCCTTCACCCGCGGCGTGCACCTCACCGGCTACCGCGGCAAGCCCTGGACCATCCGCATGTTCGCCGGCTTCGGCTCCGCCGAGGAGACCAACGCCCGCTACCGCTACCTTTTGGAGCACGGTGAGACCGGCCTGTCCGTCGCCTTCGACCTGGGCACGCTCATGGGCTACGACGCCGATGACCCCCTGGCCGAAGGGGAGTTCGGCAAGTGCGGCGTGTGCGTCAACTCCCTGGCGGACATGGAGATCCTGTTCCAGGGCATCCCCCTGGACCGGGTCACCACCTCCATGACCATCAACTCCCCGGCCGCCGTCATCTGGGCCATGTACATCGCCGCCGCCGAGAAGCGCGGCATCCCCCGCCACGTGCTGGGCGGCACCATCCAGAACGACATCCTCAAGGAGTACACCGCCCA
>JBHOQW010000038.1:0-41797 GCA_042408665.1 Dehalococcoidia bacterium | reverse complement strand
CAGGGTCGCTGGCAGCTCTACATCATGCGCATCAACGGCCAGACGGAGGAGATCCTGCAGACGATCCCGCCGGACCAGGTGCCGCTGATCGGCAACTGTAAGGTCTAGCACCACGGCCGGCCCCTAGCAGATGAGGACGCCGGGGTATCGACTCCGGCGTCCTCCTGCGTGTGCGGTGCATCGAGCCGCCTACACCATGACGGCCTGCTCGAAGGCGGCGTGGCCGACCTGCTCCTCGGGGAAGAGCCGCTTCTCTACCATCCAGCGGTGTGTGCGCTCGTACATCTCCCGCGTGTACGGCTCGAACACGATGCGCTCGCCGGTGCCGAAAGCGGCCAGGTCCACCGGCCCGCGGTAGGTGGGGGGCAGCTCCTTCAGGAAGTGGTGCTTGTGGCGCTCGGGCTCCAAGTCGATGTCTACCTGCGCCCGGCGCAGGGCGCGGAAGAACTTCTCCACGTCCTCGTCGTCCGCGTCCTTGCTGATCAGGAAGCCGATCATGAAGGTCGTATCCACCACAGGGCGGAAGCCGTTCTGGAGCAACAGGTAGTAGGGGATGCCAAACACGTTTGCCGCCGGGATGCGGCGCTCCAGCAGGGCGGCCAGCCGATCGGGCGGCATACCGATGAAGCGCAGGCGGATCTGGTCCGCCGGCAGGTACGCCTCCAGCGCCTGCAGGGCCGAGAAGTGGCTGCCGGAGTGGTACCCCACGCCGATCTCGACGCCGGCCAGGTCGGCCGCCGTTTTGATGGGGGACTCCGGCGGCACGACGATGGCGGCGGGCGTGATGGAGTAGGCGCCGCCGTACATGCGCCCGTGGGCGGCGGAGGCGGCCATGTTCACCGCCCAGTGGCAGGCGGAGCTCACCTCGCACGCGCGGCCCGCCTCCATCGACTCAAAGGCGCCCTGCCGCACCTCAGGTGTGGCCGTCTCCGTGGTGTGCACCATCACGTCCGTCACCGCGCCCCGCGTGTGGACGAACTCGTAGTCCAGGCCTTCATCGCGGAAGTAGCCCTTCTCGTCGGCGACCCACTCCTGGAGCCGACCATGTGGCTGAATACGAAACTTGCCCATCGTGCGCTCCTCCTCATCCGTGGTGTGGACCGCGCGGCCGGCGCCCCACATGGTCCTCTCGAGCATACCCTACTCCTAAAACAGATAATCGCAAGCCTGCATGACGATCGGCGCGGTGGGGCGGCTTCCGCCTTACCCACCCCGCTGGTAGGATGGCACCGGTCTTCAACCCCACCGCAACACGCGTGACACGGAGAGGTTGATGGGCAGGCTCGACGGACGCATCGCCATCGTGACCGGTGCGGCGCGCGGGCTGGGCGCGGCCGCGGCCGTGCGCCTGGCCGCCGAGGGGGCGCAGGTGGGCATCCTGGACATCCGCGAGGCGGCGGCCACCCGCGATCAGATCCGCGCGGCCGGCGGTGTCTGCGAATCCTGGCTGTGCGACGTAACGGACGAGGCGCAGGTGGCGGCGGCCTTTCAGGCCATTGAGCAGCGCTTCGGCGGCGTGGACATCCTCGTGAACAACGCCGGCATCCTCCAGCCGCCGAGCCCGTCTTTAGAGATGTCCAAGGCGGACGTCGAGCGCTACGTGCAGGTCAACTACATCGGGTACTTCCTTGTGATCAAGGCCGCCTACCCGTTGCTCAAGCGCAGCCCGCACGCGCGCATCATCAACGTGGCCTCGCGCACCTACTTCCTCGGCAACCCGGGGCAGATGGCGTACGTGGCCAGCAAGGGCGCGGTCCTGGGCATGACGCGCGTGCTGGCGCGCGAGCTGGGACCGGACAACATCTGCGTCAACGCCGTGATGCCCGGCCAGGTGGCGACGGAGGGCACGCGCGCCTACACCAGCGAAGAGGGGTTTAACCGCACGATGCAGAACCAGGCGATCAAGAAGCGGGTGCAGCCGGAGCACCTCGCCGCCCTGATCGCCTTCCTGGCCAGCGACGACGCGGAGATGATCACCGGCCAGACGATCATCTGCGACGGCGGCGGCTATTTGCACTGAGCCGTGTCGCCGAACCGGCGCGGCCCTCACACCTCACGCCGGCTCGCCGGTCCGTCCGGGGCGGCGGCAACGGGCGGCTGGTGCGGTTGCCCCGGGAGCGCCCGCTGCCGGCCCCTGGTGGGAAGCAGCCCGAACAGGCGGCGGGCCACCGCCGCCAGCAGGCCGAGGACGCCGTCCGGCATGAGGTACACCACCACCAGCAGCGCCAGACCGATGTACAGGCCGGACTGCGTGCTGTGTCGCCCCAGCGTTTCCGTCAGATAGCGGAAGCCGGTCGCCCCCGCGAACGGGCCGAGCAGGTAATCCACCCCGCCCACCAGAGCGTAGACCAGGCCGTTGAGCGAGTTCGTCAGGCCGAGCAGGTCCTCGGAGACAAACGACCGTTGCAGGGCGAACAGCCAGCCAGCCACGGCCGCCACAAACCCGGCCAAGAAGGTGAGCGCCACCCGGTACTGGTTGACGTGGTAGCCCATCGCCGCGGCCCGCTGCGGGTTGCGGCCGATAGCGCGCACCGCCTTGCCCGCCTGCGAGGCGAGCACGTACCAACACAGCAGCACGCAGGCTACCACCACGCCCAGCGTGAAGTAGTAAAACTCCGTCCCGAACAGGGGGCTAAGCCCGAAGGAGACCTTCAGCCCGCCTTTCACGATCAGGCCGTTGTCGCCGCCGGTCAGATGCGGGGCCAGGCTGGGCACGCGCGCCATGGCGATCGTGGTGAGAAAGGTGAGCATCAGGTACTCGATGCCGGAGGCCACCACGGCGTAGATGGCGAACACCACCGAGATGGCCAGGCCAGCGCCGATGGACGCCAGGAACAGCGGCACCGGGTCGTGCACGCCGTGCTGGCTGAGGATGGCCACCGTGTACGCGCTGGCGCCGAACGTGGCGCCGATGCCGATATTGAACAGGCGGGCGTAGCCGACGATGAGGGCCACGGAGAAGGCCAGCAGGCCGTAGATCAGGTAGCCGGTGGCCTGCTGGGGCACAAAGCCGCCGGCCAGCGGCGGGTAGAGCGCCAGCCCCACCAGGATGACGATCAGCACCGCCTCCCGCAGCCACCGCAGCGGTCGAGCCGTCCCACGGGCCGCTACCGGCGACGTCGTCGTGGCCATCGCTCTCCCTCCTCACAGGCGGGCCAGCACGCTCTGCCGGCGTGAGCGCGCCATGAGCAGCAGGATCACCAGGCCGAGCGCGATGAGCTGGACCGTCACCGGCCGCAGGTGGATGGAGCCCAGGGCCTGCACCTCGCCGAGCAGGATCGCCACCGCCGCGGCGCCGCGGAAGTTTCCCATGCCGCCGGCCACCACGATGATGAAGGCGTTCAGGATCACGTCGTTGCCGACGGTGGGGTACACGGCCACGATCGGCGCCAGCAGGCTGCCGGCCACCGCGGCCAGGGCGGCGCTGGCGATAAAGGCCAGGGCGTAGACGCGCGGCACGGGCACGCCCATGGCGGCGGCCATGGCCCGGTTCTGGGCCACCGCCCGGATCCAGATACCGTATTTGGCGTAGCGCAAGAAGAGGTAGCCGGCGGCCAGGATGAGCACGCCGGCGGCGATGATCGCCAGGTTGTAGACCGGGTAGTGTACGCTGCCCAGGGGGATCTGGGCGCCGATCGGCGTCTGCACCAGGCGGGTGGCGCCGCCGAACAGGTTCGTCGCCTCCTGCTGCACGAGCAGGCTCAGCCCGAGGGTGGCCAGGATCACCAGGGCGTGCGGGCGGTCCAACAGCGGCCAGAGAAAGGCCAGCAGGGTGAGGCCGCCGGCCACGCCCACCACCACGGCCGCCAGCACCACGCCCAGCAGGAAGTTGCCGGTGCGGTCCAGCGTGAACCAGAGCACGTAGCCGCCCAGCATGAAGAAATCGCCCTGGGCGAAGTTGACGATGTCCAGCACACCGAAGATGAGGGCCAGCCCGGAGGCCACCAGCGCCAGGGAAAGGCCCACCACCAGCCCGTTCAGCAGTTGCAGCGGCACCTGGTCCATCGCTCAGACCCCCACGCCGAGGTAGGTCGCGGCCAGCTCATCCGGGCTGCGAAACTCCTCCGGTCGATAGGTACCGACGAGCACGCCCCGGTCCATTACGTACAGGCGGCTGCAGGCCCGCCGCAGCAGGTCGAAGGATGCGTCCACCACCAGCACGCCCATCCCCTCGCCCGTGGCCTGCACCAGAGCCTCCGTGATGAGCTCGACGTTCAGCGGCATGAGGCCCTCGCTGGGCTCGTCCACCAGCAGCAGGGTGGGCCGTGCCGCCAGCCCGCGGGCCAGGGCCAGCATCTTCTGCTGCCCGCCGCTGAGCGTGCCCGCCGGTTGCAGCCGCCGCTCCTTTAGGATGGGGAAAAGCCGGTACGCCGTTTCCAGAAAGCGCTCCTGGTCGGTGTTGCTGAGCAGCAGGGCGCCGATGCGCAGGTTCTCTTCCACTGTCATCGCCGGGAACACTGCCCGCTCCTCGGGCACGTACCCCAGGCCGCGCCGGGCGCGCGCGTGCGCGGGCAGGCGGGAGAGGTCCGTGCCGTTGAGGAGCACCCGCCCTTCGGTGCGCCGGACCAGGCCCATGATCGCCTTGAGGGTGGTGGTCTTGCCCACGCCGTTGCGGCCCACGAGCCCCACCGCCTCGCCGCGGCCCACCTGCAGCGACACCCCCTGCACGATGTGGCTCTTGCCGTAGTAGACGTGCAGCTCCTGAACCTCAAACATCGCGGACCCCGCGCAGAAACACTCGCTGCACCTCCGGCGCCTGGAGCACTTCCGCCGCCGTCCCCTCCGCGATCTTGCGCCCCTCGCTGAAGGCGGTGACGCGCGTCGCCACCTCGCGCACGAGGTGCACGTCGTGCTCGGCCATGACGATCGTCGCCTTGCGCGCCACCGCCGGCAGCAGGGTGCCCAGATGTTGCCGCTCGTGGGCGCTCATGCCGGAGGAGGGCTCGTCCAGCAGCAGCACCCGCGGCCGGCCGCCCAGCGCCATGGCGATCTCCAGTTGCCGTTGCTGGCCGTGCGCCAACTGGTCGGCTGGGACCTCGGCCACGTGCTGCAGGCCGAGCAGGTGCAAGAGCTCCCAGGCGTAGGCGAGGTCGTCCGGCCGGCTGCGCAGGCGGAGCAGGCGCCAAAGCCCGCGTTGGGCCTGCACCGCGAGGAGCACGTTATCCAGGCAGGTGAAGCCGGGGATAACGCTGGTAAGCTGGAAGGAGCGGCCGATGCCGGCCCGGGCGCGCACGTGCGGGGTGCTGGCGCCCAGGGGCCGGCCCTCGAACCAGATCTCCCCGGCGGTGGGCAGGAGCTGTCCGCCCAGTAGGTTGAGCACCGTGGTCTTGCCGGCCCCATTTGGCCCGATGAAGGCGTGGATCTCCCCCGCGTGGATGTCGAGGTCCACGTTGTCCACGGCTTTGAAATTGCCGAACGTTTTGGTCAGCCCGCGCGCCGCGAGCACCACGCCTGGGAGCGTGGCTCGGTCGTGGGCAGAAGCCGCCGCGTCGGTTCTGGATCGCATGGCACCGCAGCCGGATCGAGACGGGCGGACCCACCGCCTCGCAGGCCCGCCGCACGGCCGGGCCAGGGCGAAGGCGGAGAACACCAACGGCGCGACAGGGCAACCTGCTCGGCACGGCGACACGTGCCGGGTCCACCGTCGCGCCGGCCCGTGATTGCGCTCGATTATAGCCACGTGCGCACGCTCTTGACCAGCGGGGCGTGAGCGCGCCCGGGCGGCGTGCTATAGTGGGAGCGTTCCGCTTGCCGTGCCTCGGCCAGCCGACCAGAGGGGTAGAAGAGCGATGGCCGCGATCGACGAGCTGCTGGCCAACAACCAGCGCTACGCCGCTGCCTTCACGAAGGGCGGCCTGCCCGCGCCGCCGGCGTTGCACGTCGCCATCGTGACGTGCATGGACGCGCGCATCAACGTGTACGCCATCTTCGGGTTGCGCGAGGGCGACGCGCACGTGATCCGCAACGCCGGCGGCGTGGTGACGGACGATGTGATCCGCTCCCTCCTGATCTCCCAGCGCCTGCTCGGCACGCGCGAGGTGCTGGTGATGCACCACACCGGCTGCGGCATGCTCACCATCCGCGAAGACGACCTCAGAACGCAGATCGAGGCGGAGGTCGGCATCCGGCCACCGTTCGCGCTGGAGGCGTTCCACGACCTCGAAGGGGACGTGCGCCAGTCGGTGGCGCGGATCAAGGCCAGCCCCTTCATCCCGCACAAGGACCAGGTGCGCGGGTTCGTCTACGACGTCGAGAGCGGCCGGGTGCGTGAGGTACGGGTCTAGGGCCGGCACGGCACCGCCGTGCGGTCGCTCGCTCAGCGCCCCGGCCGGCGGGCGCCTCACGCCGGGTCGGGCGCCAGGAACTCCAGCACGGCCCGGTTGAACTCCTCGGTGCGCTCCGCCGGCACGTCGTGGCCGCAGCCCTCAAACACCAGCAGGCGGGAGCCGGGGATCAGCCGGTGCGTCTCCTCTCCCATCTCCAGCGGGTTCACCGCGTCCTCCCGCCCCCAGATGATGAGCGTAGGCGCCGTGATGTACGGCAGCCGTCGGCGCGTGTTGTAGCGGGCGCGGGTGAGGGGGTCGGTCATGTGCGCCATGATCTTGCGGAACGCCTCGATCCACTCGGCGTTGGCCAGCTTGCGCCGTTGCTGGGCCAGCAGCTGCTCGATGTCTACCCCCCGCCCGCCGAAGCGGCGCTCCAGCTCGGCGCGCACCTGCTCCTCCGGGGGCGGGTTCCACTGTGTCATGGTGGGCAGGGGACGAGTGGCGGTGCCGCCGCTGGCCACCAGCACCAGTTTGTCCACCCGCTGCGGGCTTTCATAGGCCAGGAGCGAGGCGATCCAACCGCCCATGGAGTGGCCCACCAGGTGCGTGCGGGCCAGGCCCAGGGCGTCCTGCACCTCCCGCACGTGGTCCACCAGATAGGCGAACGAGTAGGCGGTGGGCAGCCGGTCCCCCAGTCCCCAGCCCAGGCAGTCCAGGGCCAGCACGCGCAGGCGCGCGGCCAGGGCCGGGATGGTGAGCCGCCAGGAGTCGGCGTCGCTGGTGTAGCCAGCGCCGTGCAGCAAGATGACGGGTTCGCCGCGGCCCGCCTCCAGCACTCGGGTCTTGCCGTGGCTCAATTCCACATAGCGCTCGGTGATCGTGGTCGTGGTGGTCATCCTCGCTCCTCCCCTTTTTGTCGCTCGCCGCTCTCGCGCCGCCGCTCACACGCGAGCGCGTGGCGGCGCGGTATACTCGAGCCAGCGTGGGCCGAGTTCAGTCGGCCCGATGCCGGTACCTCGTCAGTGCGTCGGCCGGCGGCATCGTCAGGGCGAAGCCGCAGCGGGAGGCCGCTATGCTCACCTTTGAGCAGCTCCATGTCCTGCGCAAGGTGGCGCGGGCACGCACGTTTACCCGCGCCGCCGACGAGCTGTCCCTCACCCAGCCGGCGATCTCGCAACGCATCCGGCGGCTGGAGCAGGTGCTGGGCGTGGAGATCTTCGACCGCAGTGCCAAAGGACACGCGGTGCGCCTCACGCCCGCCGGCGAGCGGGTGCTGCGCTTCGCCGAGGAGGTGCTCGGCCAGCTCGATCAGCTCCAGCGTGACCTGGAGCGCGAGCGTGCTGCCCGTCGCCACGCCACGGTGACCATCGCCTGCGATACCTCCGGCGTCAAGGCGGTGTTGCCCGCCCTGCTGGCCGCCTACCACGCCCGTTGTCCCGACGTGCGGGTCAACCTGGTGCACCGGCCGCGCGACGAGATCAACGCCGCCGTGGCCGCGGGCGAGGCCGATCTCGGCATGCAGGTCTCGCCATGGGTGACGGCCAGGTTTCGGGCGGTGCCCATCTTGCGTGACCGTCTGGTCCTGCTGGCGCCGCCGGGCCACCCCGTCCTGGCCGAGCCAGGGCGCCGACAGGCGCTGGTACGCGCCGCCGCCTTCGTGCTCACCGCCCCCGGCAGCCTGAGTCGCGAGGTGGCGGAGGCCTGGGCCGCGGCCCAGGGCATTGAGCTGGACGTGGTGCTGGAGTCGCGCAGCATGGACGCCGTCAAGGAAGCGGCCGCGCACGGCTTTGGCCTCACCATCCTGCCGGAGCTGTGGGTGGTCAACGACCTGCGCGAGGGCCGTCTGTGCGTCGTGCCGATCGAGGGCCTCCCCCAGGAGTTTGAGGTCTGCCTCATCGCCGACGCCGGCCGCACCCTCTCCGCGCCGGTGCGCGCCCTGTTGGAGGTAGCCCAGGAGGGGCGCTGGCGAGAGCGGCTGCCGGCCTGGCCGCCAACACCGGCGCTGAGCGAGGAGTACTGAGTGCTGAGTGAAGGGGGTGCGGGCGCTCCCCCGACAGGCCCTTACCCCCACCCATCGCTCATCGCTCAGCACTCGGCACGTGGCGGTGGTGCCGGAGGCACGGCCGACGTGGGCGGATCGCGTCGTTCACGCCCGGCTCTGCAGTTGGAAGTAGCGATACTTGCGCCGCGCCTCGTCCAGGCGCATCCCCTCCTCGGTGATGGCGCGGCGGATGCGTTCTTCGGCCTCGTTGATCTCCAACGCAGCGGCGATGATCTCGTCCTCCCGGTCGCGCGGCAGCACCACCAGCCCGTCGGCGTCGCCGAACAGCAGGTCGCCGGGGGTGACGCGCACCTCGCCCAGGGAGACGGGGATGTTGTAGCCGTCGGCCTGCACCCGGTCCTTGCCGGTGCGCATGTAGGTGCCGCGGCTGAAGATCGGATAGCCCAGCTCCAGGCTGCGGGACGAGTCGCGGCAGACGCCGTGGATCACGGTGCCACCCAGCCGCCTGCGGTGGGCCATGATCGTCAGGATGTCGCCCCACACGGTGGCGTCCAGCAGGCCGCCGTTGTCCAGCACCACCACGTAGCCCTCGGGCACGTCGTCGATATAATCGCCGACGCTGGCGCCCTTGGTGCCGGGGGCCACCGGGATGGTGCGCACCGTGTACGCCCGCCCGATCAGCCGGAAGGAGCGGTCCAGCGGCTTGATACCGAACACCTGTGTGGCGATCCCCAGGCGGTCCAGGGCGTCGCTCACCGTGCTGGTGCCGAGCTGCTTGAGCGCCTCGATGTTCTTGTCGACGGTCGTGGTCATCGCCCTTCGCTCCTGCTCACCATCGTTTCGTAGGTGTGGTCCATCACCTGGCTGACGGGCTGCCCGGCCAGCACGGCGCGCGTCATCGCCGCCTCGCGCGCGGCGATGGCCTCGGCGGTGGCGATCACCTCCTCCGCCCGCTCGGCGGGCACGAACACCACGCCGCTGCCGTCCGCCAGCACTAGGTCGCCGGGCTGCACCGGCACCCCGGCGATCGTCACCGGCTGGTTGAACGATTCCTCCACCGCGCGGCCGCGGGCGGTGAGGGGCACGGCCGTGCGGGCATACACCGGGAAGCCCAGGGCGCGGCTTTCGTCTACGTCACGACAGGCGCCGTCCACGATCACGCCGCGCACGCCCTTCACCTTGGCGGCGGTGGAGAGGATGCCGCCCCAGCCGGCCGCGTCCTCCCGCCCTTGGTGGTCCACCACGATCACGTCGCCAGGCGCGGCTGCCTCGATGGCCGCCGTGCCCAGGTGGCGCGTGGCGGTGGCACCGCCGCGGGCCGGACCGAGCTTCACCGTCACCACCCGGCCGGCGATGCGCTCGTTGACGGTGAGCGGCCGGATACCCAGCGCCACACCGCGCAGGCCGAGGCGGTCGAGCGCGTCGGATACGGCGCAGGTGTCGAGCGCTGCCAGCCGCGCGACAAGGTCGTTGGTGCTCATGGACCCTCTCCCTGGTCCTGCTTATCCAGCCCGGCACCGTGCGCGCGGTGCCGGGCGCGGGCAGGTTTTAGGTTCCGATGGCCTCCGGGTAGTGTCAACGCGCGCCCGCCCTTGCCCTCCGCGTGTGCCCTGCCCATGATCGGGTCGCGCGTCCGCTGCCCTGGGGATGTCGGGCGGCAAGCGGGACAAGGCAGGGAGTGAGGAGCACGCATGATCCTGATCACCGGTGGCATGGGCTTCATTGGGCTGCACACCGCTCGCCGTTTCCTGGACGTGGGCGAGGAGGTCGTGATCACCCGCTTCCGGGCGCGGCGCGAGCCCGATTTCATCCGGGACGAGATCGGCCGGCGGGTGCACGTGGCGGAGCTGGACATCACCGACGGCGCCGCGCTGGAGGCGATCGTCAAGCAGTACCGCGTGGACGGCATCGTGCACCTGGCGGTGCCCGGCCTGGGGGCCCTGCCCCCGGCAGAGGAGTACCGCGCCAACATGGTCGGCCTGCTCAACGTGCTGGAGGCGGCGCGGGAGGCCGGCGTGCGCCGCGTGACGCTGGCCAGCTCCATCGCCGTGTACGGGGGCCTGCGCCAGGGACCGTTCCAGGAGACGGCGCCGCTGCCGGTGGAGTCCGCCAGCCCCACCGAAGCCTACAAGAAGGCCTTCGAGGTGCTGGGGTTGCACTACGCCGACCGCACCGGCCTGGACGTGGTGGCGCTGCGCATCGGCGGCATCTACGGCCCGCTCTACCACTCGATGGCCAACCTGCCCAGCCGCATGTGCCACGCGGCCGTGCAGGGCCGGCCTGTGGACTACACCGGTGCCCGCGGCGGCGAGCCCTTCGCCGAGGACGCCACCGACTGGTGCTACGTGAAGGACTGCGCGCGCGGTATCCAACTCGTGCACTCGGCGGAGCGGCTGTCGCACCGTATCTACAACCTGGGCGGCGGCCGCGCGGTGCGCAACGCCGAGCTGGCCGCCGCGGTGCGCAAGGCCGTGCCGGAGGCGCAGATCAGTCTGCGCCCCGGCCATGGCCCGCGCGCCGTGTCCGACGCCTACATGGCGCTGGACCGCATCCGGCAGGACACCGGCTACGAGCCGGCCTACGACATCGAACGGGGCGTGGCCGAGTACATCGAGTGGCTGCGTCATAACCCACAGTAAGAGGGCGCTCAGCCGCCCAGCTCCGCCACCAGCGTCTTGCGGGCCTCGACGAGGCGTGCCAGCGCTTGGGCCGGGGCCAGGTCCGGCGGCGCGGCGATGCTGAGGTGGGTGGCGCCGAGGGCCTGGAGCCGCCGCGCCTCCGCCACCCAGGCGGCTGGCCCGTCCGGCCCGACGGTGAGGCGCGCCGTCAGCCCAAAGGCGCTGGGGTCGCGCCCGGCGTCGGCCACATACTGCCGCAGGCGGGGCGCCAGCTCGGTTGGGTCGCCCAGTGGGATCCAGCCGTCAGCCAGGCGGGCGGCCCGGCGCAGGGCGCGCTCGTCCGTGCCGCCCATCCAGATGGGGATGGGCGCCTCCGGCAGCCGGTTGAGGCCCACGCCCTCGAGCGTGTGCCAGCGGCCGTGGAAGGTGACAAACGGCTCTGTCCACAGCCGGCGCAGCACCGCGATCTGCTCCGCCAGGCGCCGGCCGCGGGTGTGGAAGTCCTGGCCCGCGGCCTGGTACTCCAACGGGTTCCAGCCCACGGCCACACCCAGCTCGAAGCGGCCGCCGCTGAGCAGGCTCAGCTCCGCCGCCTGCCGGGCGACGAGCACCGTGGGCAGCAGCGGCAGGAGGAGGATGCTGGTGCGGAAGCGCAGCCGCTCGGTTACCGCCGCCAGGTAGGCGAAGAGCGTCAGGGGCTCATAGAACGGGCCGGCGTACATCATCGTGGGCCGGTCCGGAAAGCGGCCCGGCTCGGTGCTGAGCAGGTGCCCGCTCACCGTGAGGAAATCGAAGCCCGCCCCATCCAGTGTCTGGGCGAAGTCCCGCAGCGCCGCGCGGTCTAACGCGGCGACCAGCGGCAGGCTCGTGCCGTACTTCATAGCCCCCCTTTCTGTGCGTCTCGCTCGCCACCCGCGCTATGCCGGGGCACCGGCCAGGGCGCGTGCCCGAGGCAGCACCGCGCGGCCGAACCAGCGGATCTGCTCCACCGTGGCCTCGGGCGGGAACTGGAGGTGGAAGGTGTCCACGCCCGCCTCGCGGTAGCGGGCGATCGTCTCCAGGATGTCGTCCGGCGTGCCCACCAGTCCCGCCTGGCCGCCTGGCATGGGGTGATCGGCGAAGGCGCGGCGAATGCGCTCCACCTCGGCCGCGCTCTCGCCGATGCCGCCGGCGCCGTTGAGGGCGCGACGGATGGTGGCCGGGTCGCGACCGGCGCGCTCGGCCGCCACCTCGAGCTGGGCCACCAGCCCGCGCAGCTCCTCCAGCGAGGAGGGCCAGCCGCGGTTCTTGAGCCAGCCGTCGGCCGTGCGGCCGGTGTAGGCCAGCATCTGCGGCCCCAGGGCGCCGATCCAGATGGGGATGGTGTCGCGCACCGGCCGCGGCGGCGCCTGCGCCTCCTCGACGTGGTAGATGCGGCCGTGGTAGGTGAACGAGGGGTGCGCCCACAGGCCGCGCAGGATGCGCACCGCCTCGCGCAGGGCGCGGAAGCGCTCGGCGGGCGGACCGAAGGGGATGCCGTAGGAGCGGAAGTGCGCCTCCTGGGCGCCGGCGCCCAGCATCAGCTCCACGCGGCCGCCGCCGGTGATCACGTCCAGCGAGGCCGCCATCTTGGCCAGGAGCGCCGGGTTGCGGAACGGCACGTTGAGTGTGGAGTGGGCGAGGATCACGCGCCGCGTGAGCACGCCCACCGCCGTGGCCACCGTCCAGGCCTCCAGGTTGTGCTCGGGCGGCCGGTCGGAGAAGGTGACCGTGTCAAAGCCGGCCTCCTCCGCGGCCTGCGCCTGTTCCAGCACCTCCGGGAACGACGGTCGGCGGATGTTGACGCCGAAGCGCAGCGGGTTCTTCGTGGCTGCCATGGCCTGGTCCCTCCCAAGTGCGCATCGGTCACCTAGCGTGGTGCGCCGATGAGGTTCAAGAGCGCCTGCCGCCTCTCGACCTGGACGGCGTGCAGGGCGCGCGCCAGCGCCGCCGGCACCTCCTCCGGGTCCTCCACCCGCTCGCCGTAACCGTCCGCCGCCCGGCACACCAGCTCGAAGTCCAGACTGGGGGAGAGGTCGCTGAAGGGGAACGAGTTCGTGCGCACCGCCCAGCCGTCCGGGTAGACGCCGCGGGTGGCGCCGGCCACCGCGCTCCACTGGGCGTTGTTCCACACCAGGAAAAGCACCGGCAGGTTCATGCGTCGGGCCACCCAGTGGGCGGCCGTGGGCACGCCGAACATGTACGAGCCGTCGCCCACGCAGGCGATCACCGTCTTGTCGGGCGCGGCCAGCTTGGCGCCCAAGGCCGCCCCCAGCCCCCAGCCGAGCACGCCGGCCGTGGAGACGCCGAAGAAGGTGCCCGGCGTGCGCAGTGTGAGCTGGGTCACGTCGATGCCCAGCTCGTTGATGATGATGGTGTCCTCCGTGCGTACCTGCTCCAGGCAAGCGGTGACCCACGCCTTGTCCAGCGGCCGCTTGCTCCGGCCGTCCTCGGCGCGGGCGCGGGCCGCCTGGCGCAGGCGCTCGTGCTCGGCCGCCCAGGCCGCCCGGCGCTCATGCACCGTGGCCGCGTCTGGCGGCTCGGCCGCGACCGCGTTGGCCAGGGCAGCCAGCGTCAGGCCGGGCGTGCCGGCCAGCGCCAGGTGCACGGGGAAGCCGCGCACCGGGTAGCGCGCCAGCAGCGGGTCCTGGCCGACGGCGATCACGGTGGCGTCCGGATCGGGCTGGTGCCGCTTGGGCGTCCAGGGCACATCCGCTTCCAGCACCAGCACCACGTCGGCCCCAGCCAGATACGGGCCGATGTCCGTCGGCTGGAAGAGGGGGTGGTCGCCGGGGAAGTTGACGTGGGTGGGGGCGGCGTCGAACACCGGCAGGCCGAGCAGCTCGGCCAGGCGCACCAGCGCCGGCACCGCCGCCGGGTCCTTGCCCAGCGAGCGGGTGACGGCGAGCGGCCGCCGCGCTCGTCCCAGCAGCCGCGCCGCCTCCTGTACGGCGGCGGGGGCCGGCACCGTCCGGCCGGGCGTCATCCGCGGCCGGACGTCGTAGGTGAAGCGCTCACGCTCCTCGGCCAGCACCTCGCGGGGGAGGGTGAGGTAGACGGGGCCGGGCGGATCGGCCTGGGCGATGGCCAAAGCGCGGTCCACCACCCCTTCCAGGTCGGCGCCGAAGCGCAGCTCGTAGTCCCATTTCACCCACTCGCGCACCATGCTGCCCTGGTCGAACGACTCCTGCGCCCAGTGGATGGAGCCGTCACGCGAGCCACGCATCGGCCCCTCGGTGATGGGGGTGCGGCCGGCGGTGAACAGCATGGGGATGTGGGCGCGGCTGGCGTTGATCAGGCCGCCGGTGGCGTTGGCCGTGCCGGCGATGGTGTGCACCATCACCGCCTGGGGCCGGCCGGTGACCATCGTGTAGCCGTGGGCCATGGCCACGGCGGTGATCTCGTGCGGCACGGTCACCGGCTTGGGCACCGGCTGCTCGGTGGCCATGCGCCGCGCATAGGCGTCGATCAACGGGCCGAAGTCGGTGCCGCCGTTGCCGAACAGGTACTCGATGCCGCGGGCGGCGAGCAGCTCCAGGTAGGCGTCGGCGGTGGACTCAACGGCGACCTCGCGTCTCATGGCACCTCTCCTCACGGCAAACGCCCGGCGACGGCCTGGCCGCCGCGTGGGCCGTGCCGCCGCCGAGCGCAAGCATAGCGCACCGCTGCCCGCGGGGTGAGGCCGGCCATCCCCCAGTCTGATCGCCGGGGCCGGGCGTCGCATCGGCGCTCAGCCCCAAACTGCGCCCGCCCGCGTTTGTAGGTGCCCCATAACGGGGGACACGCCGAGGGCGCAGGCTATGGCACCTCGCCGTGCGGCAGCGGCCGTGAGCAGAGGTCCTTGATGCGGGCGAACATGTCGCTCTGGTCGTAGGCGCGCAGCAGGTTGATGCGGTTGCGGTTGGGGTCGCCGGCGTGCCAGTACTCGTAGATCTCCTGGCGCATACCGAACGACGAGGCCGCCAGCTCGTGCGCCAGCCGGAACAGGCGCGACTTGTAGGCGACGTCGACGTTCTTGCCGCGCATGTACTTGTCCAGGTAGGGCCGCAGCTCGGGGTTGGCCAGATCGTTCTCACTGGGCTGCATGATCATGCCCGAGCCGGCGATCTCGCGCAGCAGTTGCACCATGCGCTGTGAGGTCTGCGAGAACCAGATCTGCATCGCCTGGTTGGGAGCCAGCGACCAGGAGCCGTCCTCGGTCTGGAAGGCCTCATGCTCGACGCCTTCCATGGCGTGGCGCCACATCTCGCAGTAGGTGACCATCTCGCCCAGCTTGGCCGCCACCTCGCGGTACTCGATCACGCCGATGGCTTCGGCGATGAGCGTGGCTACGGCGGTCATCAGCCGCATGCGCGTGTGGATGCGGCACAGGTTGGCCCAGCCCAAAAAGTTGATGTGCCGCCGCGTGTACATGTCCACCATCGGCGAGGGGTCGTAGAGCATGAACAGGCGGTCCCAGGGCACCAGCACATCCTCAAAGAAGAGCATGCAGTCCTGCTCGTCCAGCATGAGGAAGGGATGGCCCCAGGAGCCGAACCAGCGCGAGACGGGCTCACGGCAGAGGATCTTCAGGCCGGGCGTGTTGGTGGGGATGGAGAAGGCGAGCACGAAGCGCGGGTCCGCGCGGCGCATGAAGGTGGCCGAGAGGGAGACGTAGGTCTCGTTGCTGACGGCGGCGGCCGTGGCGAGCTGCTTGCCGCCGCGCACGATCACCCCCTCGGGCGTCTCCGCCACCACATGCAGCGCCACCTCCTCGCTCTCCGGCACCTGGCGCCACTCGTTCTGGGGCTGCTCGCTGCGGTCCACCTGCGGGTCGCCGAGGGCGTGGGTGAGGAACAGGTCGTGCTCCATGCAGTAGCGGTAGTAGTTGAGGGCGTTCTCGCCGAAGTCGCAGTGCGGGTTCTTGACCGCGCTCAAGGTGTGGCGGCGCTGCACCAGCGAGATGATGTACGGGGCGAGGATGTCCGGGCTGCGACCGAGCTGACCCCAGGTAAGCTCGGTCCACAGCTCGCTGTTGCGCCGCTTGCGCCGCAGGTCCTCCGCCGAACGCGGGATCAGCCAGGAGAGGCTCACGCGGTTGCCCGTCTCCGGCGAGATGAAGGTCATCTGGTCCCGGTATTCGTCCGAGTGCTGCAGGTCGTAGACGCGGGCCAGCGCCTGTACGAAGTCCTTGAAAGCGGGATGACTGGGGACATCCTTCACCCGCTCCCCGTCGATCCACACCTCGCGCCCGTCCCGCAGGCTCTCGATGTAGCGGGCGCCCGTCATGGCCCCTTGTGCTTCCTTGACCGATAGCACCATGGCGCCTCACTCCTCCCGTATTGTTGTTCTACGATGACACCGCATAGCATACTACAAATGGCTGAAATTTGCGAAAGCGCGCCAAACAATCGAATGACATTCGAGTTATGGCCTCATAACGGCACGCTTTTGTGGTGACCGATGCACTTGCTTGGTAGGCAAGCGCGATGCGCATCCTTGTGGGGGCACGACGGGGTGGGCTTCCGTCTGGCGGTGGCATCGGTCATGCTGGAGAGCGGTGGCCGCGCCGCGCGGGCCGCTGAGCCCGGGGCGTGACCCGTGCCGGGTGCCGCCGTCGCCTTGACCGGTGGCAGGTAGGGGAAACCGCCGTGATGACCGCCACACCGCTACCGCTGGCCAACGTGCGGGTGCTCGATTTCTCCTGGATCGTGGCCGGGCCGCAGGCCACGCGCATCCTGGCCGACTTCGGCGCGGATGTGATCCGGGTGGAGTACGAGGGCCGGATCGACTCGATCCGGCTGGGCATGCGCGACCCGAGCGCCCCGCCCGAGTCGCCCAACGCCTCGGGGATGTTCAACAACTTCAACCGCAACAAGCGCTCCATCACCCTGAACCTGCAGCACCCGGAGGGGCAGGCCCTGTTTCGCCAGCTCCTCATGGTCTCGGACGTGGTGGTGGAGAACTTCAGCGCCACCGTGTTCGAGCGGCTGGGTTGGACCTGGGAGACGATGGCGGCGATCAACCCCGGTATTATCTACCTCTCCCTTTCCGGCTACGGCCACCTGGGGCGGGACCGGGAGTACGTCACCTGGGGGCCGACGGCGCAGGCCGTTTCCGGCCTGACGGCCATGTCCGGCCTGCCCGGGCACGAGCCGGCCGGGTGGGGCTACTCCTACCTGGACCACACCGCCGGCTACTACGGCGCTGCCGCGGTGCTGCTCGCCCTGCACCACCGCAACCGCACCGGCCAAGGCCAGTACATCGACCTATCACAGATCGAGACCGGCATGGTGCTTGCTGGGCCGGCCATCCTGGATTACGTGGTCAACGGCCGCGGCTACGCCGCCGCCGGCGGCCGCATCGGGAACCGCTCCCGCCACCCGCGCGTGGCGCCGCATAACACCTACCGTTGCCGAGTGGACGGCCCGGATCCACACGGCCTGGGCCGCTGGGTGGCGATCGCCTGCTTCACGGAGGCGGAGTGGCAGGCGCTGGTGCGGGTGATGGGCGCGCCGGCCTGGGCACACGATCCGCGCTTTGCCACCAACGCCGCCCGCGTGATGCACGAGGACGAGTTAGACGCGTGCATCGAGGCCTGGACCCGCGAGCGCGACGCCTACGAGGTCATGCTGGCCCTGCAGGCGGCCGGCGTGCCGGCCGGCGTGGTGCAGCACGCCGCCGACAAACAGGAGCGTGACCCGCAGCTCCGGGCCCGCGGCTTCTACCCGGAGGCCGACCACCCCGTGCTGGGCCGTCACGCCTTCGAGGGGATGCCGGTCGCGGCGTCGCGCACGCCGTGGCGGCTGCGGCACGCCGCGCCGCTGCTCGGCGAGCATACGGAGGCGGTGTATTGCGACCTGCTGGGTTTAAGCCGCGAGCGGCTGGCAGAGCTGCGCGCCGGGGCTGCCATCTGAGCGGCGTGGCTGGGCGATGAATTCTGCCGGCGTGGAAAATTGGCTTCAGCCGGATGTTTTGTCAGCCTCCCTAGTGATGTACTATCAAGCTAAGATACTGTCAGGCCTCGACCGGTGACGGCGGAGGTGTATACCGTGGACGCGACGTTGCGGTTTCAACTCGATCGGAGCATCCCCATCCCCTTGCATTACCAGCTTCGCCAGCAACTGCGCGAGGCCATCAAAGAGGGACGGCTGCGACCGGGCGACGCGCTGCCGGCCGAGCCTCAGCTCGCCGAGATGGCCGGTGTCTCCCGGGCTACCGTGCGGCAGGGCATCGAGGAGCTGGTGCGGGAGGGGCTGTTGCGGCGGATGCGGGGGCACGGCACCTTTGTGGCCGAGCCACCACCGTCCCCACCGGCGGAGCCGGCCGCCTCGCTGGCGCTGGGCATCTTGCAGCAGATCGCCCAGCAGCCGGCGCGGGTGCAGCGGGTGGCGCGCCAGGTGCCGCCGCCGGACGTTCGCGCCGGCCTCGGCCTGGGTGAGCACGAGGAGGTCGTGGAGATCATCCGCACCTGGACGCGGGCGGACAAGCCGGCCATCCTGGAGCGCGTGTACGTACCGGGTATGGAGGTAGCGGATGTCGCTCACGCGGCGGCCGAGGACCGCACCCTCTACGAGCAGATCGAACGGCAGCGGGGTGTGCGCATCACTCGCGCGGAGAGCGTGCTGCGTGCCTGCGTGCTCACCGTGGACGTGGCCGAGCAGCTCCAGGTGACGGGCGACGCCACCGGCTTTCAGATGGAGCGGCGCACCTACGCGGGAGACGAGCTGGTTGAGCTCCGCTACACCTACATCGCCGGCGCGCGCTACGATTTCCAGGTCACGCTCTCCCGCGGCCAGCTCCTGATGAGCCACTGAGCTACACGTGATGCCCAAGACAGGACGGCCCGCGAGCGCTCGCGGGCCGTCTTACATGCTCAGGGCCGCCCAGCGCTCGGCGATCCGCCCGTCCGCCACGCGATAGATAGAGATGCCCGTCATCGTGATGCCACCGTTTAGGTGGGCGATGGCGGGCGCCGCCTGACTCATGGTGCGGATCGTCCAGCGCACCGCGACCCGGTCACCCTCGGCGATGATGTCGTCCAGGGTGATGTGGAAGCCGGGAAAGTTGCGTCGCACCAGGTCGAACAGCGCGGCCAGGGCCTCTTCACCGTGCAGGCCGCGCAGGTTTGACGAGTGGTCGACGTAGTCGGCCGTGATCAGGCGTCGTGCCCCCTCAAAGTCCAGCCAGTTCAACCGCTCGTAGAACCTCCGGATGAGCGCCTTATGCCCACCCGCGGAGTGGTATGTCCCCTCCCCCATAGAGACTCCAAGCTTGCCGGTATGCGTCCCCACAACCCAAGGAAACCGATAGCTCACGGGCGCTCGGTGTCGTTCATCCCGAGCCCGGGCGCCTCACGCCGCTGTGAGCGTGACAGCGACCGATCGGTAAGTCAACCGCCGGCGGCGTGCCGGTATACGAGGCGCTCGTGCCTGGGTCTCAGCCGGTATCGCTCGCCTGCGCCGCCTCTTCAAGTTCTACCTGGACGGGTTCCAGGAAGCGAACCACGAGGTTGTAGAAGGCGACCGTCAGGGTCAGCTCGACCATCTGCTCCTCGTCAAGGAACGCCCGCACCCCGTCCCACACGGCGTTCGGCACGCGGATGTCGCGTGTGACGGTTTCCGCGTAGCGGATCACGGCGCGCTCCTGCTCGCTGAACGCGGGGTGCCGCTCCCACACCGGCAGGCCGGCGATCTGCGCTTCAGAGACGCCGGCCCGGCGGGCTAAGTCGAGGTGGTGCACGTACTCGTAGGCGGCACCGGTGAGCCGGCCCACGGTGAGGATGGCCAGCTCGCGCAGGCGCGGATCCAGGCGCGTGCGGTAGCGCAGGTCGCTGCCCAGACGCATGAACTGGTGCAGAAGCCGCGGGCTGTGCGCCATGGCACGGAAGATGTTGCCCACCCGCCCGCTCTCCCGGCTGAGGTTGTCAAACAGGTAGCGGTACTCCTCGGGCAGCTCGTCGCGATCGCGGTAGCGCAGGCGGGCCATCATCTGTCCTCCGCGGGTAGGGGCGTGTTCCGCTTCTGTGTACCACAGCCGCCGCGCAGCGCCAAACCGGCGCGCGTGTTAAACTCCGGCCGGGAACGCGGTGACCCACCTATCACGGCATGCGTCACACGGCACGACCGGCACGGACCGGCACGGGAGGAGGGAAACGATGCGACAGCAGCGTGGTCTAGCGCGCGCGGTCTGGAGCCGCCGCCGGTTTCTGGGGGCGGGGATGGCAGGCGTGAGCGCCGCCTTCCTCGCGGCCTGCGGCGGCGGTAAGGAGACGGGCACGGGCGGTGCCGGGGCGGTGGCCACGGCGCCGGGCACGGGCACCGGCGCGGCCGGGGCGGCGACGGCGGTGGGCGCCGGAGAGCAGCCCAAGCGGGGTGGCTCGCTCACCGTGCGCATAGTGAATAACCCGCCGTTTGACCTGGTGAGCAACTCCACCTACCTGGCCGCCACCTTCTCCAGCTACGTCTACAGTCGCCTGCTCAAGCTCAAGAGCGGGCCGGACCCCAACGAGGCCAACAACCTTGATATCGTGCCGGACCTGGCCCAGGGCTACGAAGTCGCGGACGAAGGCCTGACGTATATCTTCAAGCTGCGCCCCAACGCCCGCTTCCACGATATCGCCCCCATAAACGGCCGCGCCGTCACGGGTGAGGACGTGGTGGCCAGCGTGGAGCGCTTCCGCACCGAGCCCAGGAACCAGAACCGCGGCATCTTCCAGGCGCCGGCGGCGGTGATCGATAAGATGGAGACACCGGACGCGCAGACCGTCGTCTTCAAGCTGGCGCGTCGCTACGCCTCGTTCCTGTCGCTGTTTGCCAACTCGTATTACGTGTACATCTACCCCAAAGAGGTGAACGAAAAGGCCGTCGATCCGGCCAGGCAGGTGATCGGCACCGGCCCGTTTATCTTCGAGAGCTTCCAGCCGGATATCTCGGTCAAGCTCAAGCGTAACCCGGCCTACTTCCTCCCCGGTCAGCCCTACGTGGACACGGCCGAGATCGTCATCCTGCGCGAGGACGTGCAGGAAGTGGCGCAGCTCCAGGCCGGTCGCCTGGATGTGAGCACCACCGTGCCGGGCTTCCCGGCGGACCAGGTGGCGGAGTTCCGCCGCACCAACCCCAGGGCCCAGATCTTCGCTTACCTAGACGGCCTGCATGATTACATCGCCATGCAGCAGCGCGGCGACTCCCCCTTCCGCGACGAGCGCGTGCGCCGCGCCGTGACCATGGCCATCGACAAGAACGCGCTGCTTACCCTGCGCTTTGAGGGCAAAGGGGTGTGGCACTCGGCCGTGCCCGCCTGGCACGCCCGCTACTGGCTGAACCCGCAGGGCCCGGAGGCGGGCGAGGCCGCCCGGTGGGTGAAGTACGACTCCAAGGGCGCCCGCGACTTGCTGCGTGCCGCCGGGCAGGAAGGGTTGAAGTTCGCGTTTCGCTACACACCCAACGGCTACGGCGAGCGGTACAACCAGGCGGCGGAGGCCATCGCCGCCATGCTCAAGGATGCCGGCTTTGCCCCCACCATTGTGGCCCAGGACTACACCAAGGAATGGGTGGCGGCCAACGGCGTCACCTCCGGCAACTTCGACGGTATCGCCTACGGCTTGTCCACTCGCTACAGTGACCCGCACGAGTACCTGTTCACCGCCAACCACTCCAAGAGCACCCGCAACCCGGCCGGGGTGAGCGACCCACAGCTTGATGCCCTCATCGACAAAGAGATCGAGGAGCTGGACTTTAACCGCCGCGTCGCCCTGATTAAGGACGTGCAGCGCTACATCATGGACAAGGCCTATTACGGCTACGGCGCGGTGGGCAACGGCTACGCGGTGGCCCAACCGTGGGTGCGCAACTACACCCGCAACGCCGCCTACGGTCAGGGCGCCGAGATGGCGATCAACGTCTGGATGGACAAGTAGTGACTGCCGCCACCCGGCTGTCACCCGTGGCCCGGTTCGGGCCGCACCCCTTTCCCCCGGCCCGCTGGCCCATCTCCCGGGGCAGGCCGGGGGAAGGCGCGCTCATTGGGCGGCGTCCGACACCTCCCTGGCCCTAGCGGGGGGACGGGCCGCTGCGGGTTCCTCGCCAAGGGCGATGAGCCCGCGCGCCGCGAGATCGCGGATGCGCTCGTCGCTCAGGCCGGCGTAGGTGCGCAGGATCTCCGCCGTGTGCCCGCCCGGCCGGTCGGCGCCGGTGAAGGGGCCGGCGGGCGTGCGTGACAGCTTCACCGGGCTGCCGGCCACGCGCATAGTGCCGCCCCGCCAGGTGGGCAGCTCCACGATCATGTTGCGGTGGCGCACCTGCGGGTCGTTCACCGCCTGCTCCACCGTGTTGACGGGGCCGATGAGGCACACCTCGGACAGCGTCTCCAGCCACTCGGCGGTGGTGCGCTGGCGGAACACCTCGTTCAGGATCGGCTCCAGCTCGGCGTGGTGTTGCGTGCGGAGCTGGTTGGTCTTGAAGCGCTCGTCGAGCATGAGGTCATCGCGGCCGATGGCGGCGCAGAACAGCTCCCAGTCCTTCACGCCGGCCACCACCACCCAGCCGTCCTTGGTGGGGAAGGCCTGAAACGGCGTGGTGAGCGGGTGACGCGTGCCGATGCGGCCGGGCACCTCGCCGGTGGCGAAGTAGCGCACCACGGCGTTCTCCAGAAGGGCGATCTGGCAGTCCAGCATGCTCACATCGATGTACTGCCCTACACCCGAGCGCTGCCGCTCCACCAGCGCTGCCAGCACCCCGATGGCGGTGAACAGCCCGCCGGCCATATCGCCGATGGAGTAGCCCACGCGCGTGGGCGGACCGTCGGGGAAGCCGGTGATGCTCATCACCCCGCCCATGCCCTGGACGATCACGTCCACGGCGCCGCACTCGCGGTAGGGGCCGGTCTGGCCGAAGCCGGAGGTGGAGGCGTAGATCAGGCGCGGGTTGCGCCGGGCCATCTCCTCATAGCCGAAGCCCAGCCGTTCCATCGTGCCGGGCACGAAGTTCTCGGTGAGGACGTCCACGTGCTTGACCAGCTCGTAGACGATCTCCTTCACCTCCGGCGCGCGCAGGTCCATGGCCAGGCTCTTCTTCCCGCGGTTGACGGAAAAGAAGTAGGTGTTGATCCCGTCCACTACCGGGCCCGGGCCGCGGATCTCTTCGTCGGCGTAGACGAGCTCGACCTTCCACACCTCGGCGCCCAGGTCGGCGAGCTGCATCACCCCGTACGGCCCGGCCAGGTGCCAGGTGAAGTCCAGGACACGAATCCCCTCCAGCGGTCCCGGCATACGTTCATGCCTCCGTCCAGGATGCACGCTCAGGGTACACAGAAATGGGGCCAGGGTTGAGGGCCGACGCCGGCCCTCTCAAGCGCTCGCGTTGACCGTCACAAAGAGGCGTTGCTAAGATCAACTGGTCCCCGGCTAGTCCGGTAGGAGGATCATGCGCGCGCCAGGCACAGGGGGCGGGCGGCGCCCACGGCCCGGCAGCGCCTGAGGGCGAGGGCGGCGGTGCGGGTGATCGGGTTGACGGGTGGCATCGCCGCCGGCAAGAGCACCATCGCACAGATCCTGGCCGAACTGGGCGCCGTCGTTATCGACGCGGATAAGGTCGGGCACGAGGCCTACCGGCGCGGCACGGACACCTGGCGGGCGCTGGTCGAGCATTTCGGCGAGGGGATTCTCGGCCCGGACGGCGAGATCGACCGGCGCAAACTCGGCGCCATCGTGTTTGCCGATCCCGAGCAGCGCAAAGCGTTGCAGGACATCGTCTGGCCGCGCATGAAGGAGATGATCCGCCAGCGCCTGGCGGAGCTGCGTGCGGCCGGCGCGCGGGTGGTGGTGGTCGAGGCGGCGGTGCTGATCGAGGCGGGGTGGACCGACCTCGTGGACGAGGTGTGGGTGGTGCAGGTGCCGGAAGCGGTGGCGCTCCAGCGCCTCATCGCGCGCAACAACCTCACCGAGGACGCGGCCCGCGCCCGCATCCGTGCCCAGCTCAGCAACGCCGAGCGCGCCGCCCGTGCCGACGTGATTATCGATAACAGCGGCACCGTGGCTGAGGCACGGGCTCAGGTGGAGCAAGCCTGGGCCAGGTTGGTCGCCCCGTGAGCGGCACGCCACCGCGCCCCGGCGGGGCCGACCCTCACCCCTGGCCCCCTCTCCTGCTCGTGGGAGAGAGGGCCCGAAGGGAGGGGTGACGGTCTGCCGGGGATGAGGGCACGTGAGGGCCTGCCGGGGCCGGGATGCCACTGCGAGGCTGGGAGAGGATCACCATGACGGCAACCCGAGAGACCGCGCGTGTCTTCGCCATCGAGGAGTACGCTTCCGTCGATGAACCGTACTACGAGCCCGTGGGCGATGAGGTGGAGCTGTTCCGCGCCGCCTTCGAGCAGCGCGTGCCGGTGCTGCTCAAAGGGCCGACGGGCTGCGGCAAGACGCGCTTTGTGGAGTACATGGCCTATCAGCTTGGCCGGCCGCTGACGATCATCAAGGGCCAGAACGCCGGCGGCGAGCAGACCAACCTCTCCCCCAGCGGGCTGCCGGTGGTGACCGTGGCCTGTCACGAGGACCTCACCGCCTCCGACCTCGTCGGCCGGTACCTGCTGGAGGGCGATACCACCCGCTGGCTGGACGGACCGCTTACCCGCGCGGTGAAGAGCGGCGCCATCTGCTACCTGGACGAGGTGGTGGAGGCGCGTAAAGACACCACTGTCCTCATCCACCCGCTCACCGACCACCGCCGCATCCTGCCCATCGAAAAGCTGGGGCAGGTGATCGAGGCCAAGGACGGCTTCTTGCTGGTCATCTCGTACAACCCCGGCTACCAGAGCGCGCTCAAGGACCTCAAGCACTCCACCCGCCAGCGCTTTATCGCCATCGAGTTCACCTACCCGCCGCGCGAGATCGAGGCCAAGATCATCGCGCGTGAGTCCGGTGTGGACAGCACCACCGCCCTCGACCTGGCCAAACTGGGTGAGAAGGTGCGTAACCTGAAGGAGCACGGGCTGGGCGAGGGCGTCTCCACCCGCCTGCTCATCTACGCTGGCAAGTTGATCGCCAAGGGCATCGCCCCCCGGCGCGCCTGCCAGGTGGCCGTGGTGTGGGCGCTTACCGACGACGCTGAGGTGCAGCGCAGCATCGAGGAGGTCGTCTCCTCGATCTTTGAGTAGTGGGGCGGGGGCCGGCGGCCGCCGGGGCTATGCGAATCGGCATCGTTTCCGATATCCACTGCAACGCCGCCGGGTTAGAGCGGGCACTGGCGCTGATGGGCCCGGTAGACGAGCTTGTCTGCGCCGGCGATGCCATCTACCAGTACCGGTTCTCGAACGAGGTGGTGGCGCTCCTGCGCGCGAGCGGGGCGCGGGTGGTGCTTGGCAACCATGAGGAGATCTTTCTGAGCGCGGCAGGCGTGCGCGCCCGCTCCGCACCCGCCGTGGACCGCGACCTGCTCGCCTGGCTGGCCGAGCAACCCTTCACCCGTGAGACGCGGGTCAACGGTCGGCGCCTGTACGTGGTGCACGGCTCGCCGTGGGAGCCGCGCTACGAGTACCTCTTTCCCTCCAGCCACGCCCTGCGGGCGTTCCAGAACTTTGACGCGGACTACGTTATCCTGGGGCACACGCACTACCAGATGGCGCGGCGCTTCGGCCGCGTGGCCGTGATCAACCCCGGATCGACCGGCGAGCCGCGCGACCCGCGCAACGGCTGGCGGCTCAGCTTCGCGGTGCTGGACACCGCCGCGGGCGAGGTGCACTTCTGCAACTTCCCCGACCCCACCCGCCCCTACGTGGCGCCGGAGGCGGTGCCGGCGGAGCCGGAGTGGACCGTCGAGACCCTGTGAGGGGTGCTAGCCGCCCGCGGCCTTGGCCTCCAGGGCGGCCAGGCGCTCGCGCAGCTCGCGCTCCCGCTGCCAGCGCGCCGTGACATCGCGCATCACCGCCCCTACCCCGACGATGGCGCCCGCCTCGTCCCGCACCAGCACGATGCGGAACTCGAGCGAGACGCGGCTGCCGTCCTTGCGCACGCCCGGTACCGCCAGCATCTGGTCCCCGGCGTACTTCGTCTCGCCGGTGGCCATCACGCGCCGGTATCCCTCCCAGTGCCGCTCGCGCTGGCGCTCGGGAATGATGAGGTCCAGCGACTGCCCCAGCGCCTCGGCGGCGGTGTAGCCGAACATCGTCTCGGCGCCAGCGTTCCACAGGCGGATGACGCCGTCGCGGTCGGCGAAGATGACGGCGTCCTGGACGTGGTCCACGATCTGCTGGCACAACCAGGCGTGGGTCTCGGTGGCGGTCATGTGCATGTCCTCTGAGTGTGTCTCGCGCGGCGCTCACCGCCCCGGTGCAGCCGGGGCGGCGCGGTCCACGCGGCGCTGCGCTCCCTCGTCGGCTACGGTCGGCTCGCGCAGTACCAGCGCCGTGATCGCGCCTACCAGCGCCACCATTCCACCCAGCACCAGGAAGCCGGCCGAGAGCGACACGCCGGCGAAGTACGCCGCGCCCAGCGGGCCGGCGACGAAGGCCAGCGCCTGCACGCTGCTGGCCAAGCCGAAGGCGGCGCCACGGCGCTCGTAGGGCACGGCGGCGGCGATCACCGTGTTCGTCGCCGGTAGCATGGCACCCTGGAAGAGCCCGGTCAACGCGAAGGCGACGATGAACAGGGTGGCGTCGTGGGCCAGACCGAGCAGTCCGTGCGCCAGGGCCGCGGCGAGGATGATCGCCGCCAGCGGGCCGCGGATGCGTGCCGGCGGCCGGAACACCCGTGCCAGCCCCACGGCGCCCAACGCGCTGGCCAGGCCGCCGGTGGCGAAGGTGAGCCCGGCCAGGTCCGTCGCCGCGGCGCGGTGGCTGAGGCGCGCCAGCGCCACCGGTGCGGCGGTGCGCACTAGGCCACCGGTCATATGGATGGTGAAGAACAACAGCAGGCCCAGACCGAGCTGCGCTGAGAGACCGCCGGTGAGCGCCACCAGGCGGCCGCCGCGTGGGTCTGAGGTGACGGGCAGAGCGTGAGCTGGGTCGCTGGGCACGATCAGCGCCACCATCAGCGCGGCGACGGTGGGCACCAGCGCGCCGGCGAACACGGCGCCGCGCAGGCCGAAGAGCCCGGCCAGGCCCGCGCCGATCAGCGGGCCGATGGTGTTCCCCGCGTACTGGGCGCCCTGCACGCTGCCCAGCGCGGCGGTAAGGCAGGCGCGAGGCACGCTCACGCTGGTGAGGGCCACCGCCGCCGGGATGAACCCAGAGAGGAGCCCCTGACTGGTCCAGGCCACCACGAAGTGCCAGGGCGCCTGGGCGCCGGCGGCGATGAGCGTGGTGAGCGTGGCGGCCAGCAGCGCGCGCACGAACATGCGCTTCCGCCCGTAGCGGTCGGACAGCACGCCCCAGAAAGGCCCGCTCACCAGGCGGCCGATGCCGGTGCCCGTGTAGGCGGCGCCGATCCAGGCCAGAGCGGCGGCATCGCTCCCCGCGCCAAGCTGACGCATGTAGACGGGCAGGAACGGCACCCAGAAGTTCATAGCGAAGGAGGCCATGCCCGCCGCCGTGGCGATCACCGCCACCGAACTCCGCCAGCGGGGCAGTCCCTCGTCCTCAGTGCGCGCGGCCGGGCTGCCCGTCATCGTGACCCTCCGCTCCGTGCCATGCCCGTGCTCCTCTATCGGAACGTCTATCGGAACGGCCGGAACAGGCGGCGGATATCCTCGACCAGGAGCTCCGGCTCCTCCAGCGCCGCGAAGTGGCCGCCACGCGGGAAGTCGCTGAACTGGTACAGGTTGAACGCCCGCTCCACCCACTCGCGCGGCGGGCGGCTGATCTCGACGGCGAACCGCGCAAACCCCGTCGGCACGCTGATTCGCTCTCCCTGACGCAGCGTCCAAGGGTGGCGCCGGTTCTCGTAGTAAAGCCGCATCGAGGAGCCGATCGTGCCCGTCACCCAGTAGATCATGATGTTGGTCAGCAGCTCGTCCTTGCTGAACCGACGCTCCACGTCACCGCCGCAGTCGCTCCACGCGCGGAACTTCTCCACGATCCAGGCCGCTAGACCGGCGGGCGAATCGGTGAGCGCGTAAGCCAATGTCTGAGGCTTGGTGCTCTGGATCTCAAAGTAGCCCATCTCCTGCCGGCGGTAGCGGTCAAACTCGGCCAGGAAGGCCGTTTCCGCTTCTGTCAGGGGTGGTGCGCCGGGGCCGGTATACGGCCGCGCGCCCATCATGTTGAGGTGGATGGCGATCACCCGGTCCGGGTAGGCGTAGCCCAGGCGGCTGGCGATGACGGAGCCCCAGTCGCCGCCCTGCGCACCAAACCGCGTATAGCCCAGCACCCCGGTCATCAGCTCGGCGAACAGGTCGGCGATCGTCGTCGGGCTCATGCCCGGTGATGTCGGGGGCTCACTGAAGCCGTAACCGGGCAGGCTGGGCGCCACCACATCGAAGGCATCGGCGGGGTCGCCGCCGTGGGCAGCCGGGTCGGTCAGCGGGCCGAGGATCTTGTGCACCTCCCAGAAGGAGCCGGGCCAGCCGTGGATGAAGAGCAGGGGCAGCGGCCGTGGCCCCTTGCCGCGGACGTGCACGAAGTGCAGCGTCAGGTCGCGCACCCGTGCCGTGAACTGCGGCATGGTGTTGAGGTTCGCTTCCGCCGTGCGCCAGTCGAATCGCTCCTGCCAGTAGCTCACCAGCTCCTTGAGGTAGGCGAGGTTGGTGCCGTACTCCCAGCCGCTGCCGGCCACCTCACCGGGGAAGCGGGTGCGCGCCAGCCGAGCGTTGAGGTCGCCCAGCACCGCTTCTGGGACGGCGATGCGGAACGGATGCACCATGGTGGTGGTCATCGCAACTTCTCCCTGGGTGTGACGTCGGCCGGCGTCAGCCCGTACAGCGACCGGCGCCCGCGATTGTCGCAGATTTACGGCGCTCGCACATCGGGAGCGCCGTCCGACCCATCCCGGGAACAAACCGCGCGGTCGCCGGCCCGGACGATAACTGATCCGATACGGTCCGGGCGTGAGCACCGCGGTAAGGGGCTTGGTGGCGTGTCCGATAGAGATCATGCCGGCCCCTCGGGATGGGCGCCAGCACGAAACCCAGGGAGGCGACCATGAGAGCGCGGGTGGTGCGCGCGTGGACAAGTGGGGCTGCCGTGGCCTTGATCGGCATGCTGGGCGGCCTGGCGATGATGGCGATTGCAGTCTCGGCCGATGACGGCGGCACGGGCGACGGCGGCTGCCCCACGGCCACCGCCACCGCAACGGCCACCACCACGCAAGCGGCCACAGAGCAGTCGAACGCCGCCGGCAAGATCTCGCTGCAGTCGACGGATGATCAGGGCGACAGCGCGGACTGCCCCAAGGGCGGCAGCGACGAGGAGGCGCCCGGCAACTCCGGCGCGGCGCACACCTGCCCCTTCGGCGGTGAGGAAGGTGAGTCCGGTGAGTCGTTCCGCAACCACGGCGAATGCGTGAGCGAGGCGGCGCACCGGCGCAACGAGGAACGGCGGGCTGCCAAACACGGCACCCCGACGCCCACCGGCACCCCAACGGCGATGCCGACCGCTACCCCGACCGGCACCGGCAGCGCTGCTGCGGTCGGGACAGCGGGGTCGAGCCATGGTAAGCCCGATCACGAGGATGATAACGGCCGCCACGGCAGCGGCGGACGCGGCCGGCACTAGCGGCCTAGCACAGTTCAGCCGTTCAGCCCCCTCCCTGAAGCGCCCTGGCGTTCACCGCCGGGGCGCTTCGTGCTGGCCCGTCCTCTGGGCGAGCAGGGGCCTCGAGCGGCGGTTGCCACGGCAACAAAAGGGCGACAAGACACCTCCCGCTGTGCCATCCCGACGGGTGGCCGTTTCGCTCACGCCGCCCTCTACGGACGAGCCCTTCGCGTGGTGCGCCCGCCGGTGTCTGTCTTTCGCGGGCAGAGACCGGGAGCGCGGCTTGAGCTCGTTGGGCCGCCTCTGCTGGGAGGAGTATACTTAGGGAAGGCGGCCATACATATCAGAAAGTGCAATCCATGAAATGCGGCACAATGAGCGCGGTATGAAACGATTACTGCGAGATTTGCTCAGTATTGAGAAATCGTGGGTGGGCATCCTGGCGGCTATCGGCTCGGTTGTTGTGGTAACGCTGTTGATTGGTCTGTTATCTCGGCGTGTGCACATTGCGAATATCTCAATGATTTATTTGATCGCTGTGCTGGCTGTTGCCATTATGTTTGGGAGATTATCGGCGATCATTGCCTCATTTACCGCATTCTTGCTTTTCGATTTCTTTTTCGTCGAACCTGTGCATAAATTCACGGTATCTGACCCCGAAGAGTGGGTTGCTCTGCTCCTTTTCCTTGTCACCGCCATCGTGACCGGCCAGCTCGCCGCCGCCCAACGGCGCCGAGCACAGGAGGCACAACAACGCGAACGTGAAGCGATGATTCTCTATGATGTGGTCCGGCTGATGGGTGAACCCGACCTCGATCGCGCGCTCCATGCCGTTGCCGAGCGGTTGCGCCAGGAACTGCGGTTGGCGGCGGTGGTGATCGATCTCGCCGGTGACGGATGCACCGGCGCCACCAAGGTGGCCGTGGGTGATGCGGACTCGCTGCGATTGACCGGTTCGCTGGCTATTGCCCCAAGCCATCGTTTGCAGGAGGGGAGCCAGCCGACTGCCCGCCAGCGCGGCACACCAGGGCGGTGGGTGGGGATCGTGCCGCCGCGGCCGGTGGGCAAGGAACGCCGGCTTGCCGGCAACCGCCTCTACACGGTTTCGGTCAAGACGGAGGATGCGCGTGCCGGCACGATCGTGCTGGTGCGTGGGCCCGAGAGCGCCCCGTTCACGGCCGCCGACACGCGACTGCTGTCGGCCGTGGCGGAGCAGCTCGGTGGCGCACTCGAGCGTTGCCGTCTGCGGCGTGAGGCCACCGAGGCAGAGGTCTTGCGCCGCACTGATGAATTGAAGACGGCGCTCCTCAACGCGGTTTCACACGACCTGCGAACGCCGCTCGCCACCATCAGCGCGGCAGCGGATAGCCTGCTGCAGACGGATGTCGTCTGGACGCCGGAAGATCGGAACACATTTGCGCGCGACATCGCGAACGAGGCGCAGCGGCTTGGCCGCTTGGTCGATAACCTGCTGGATCTGTCTCGCATTGAGGGCGGCACGTTGCACCCGCAGAAAGCGTGGCACGACCTTTCCGCCCTGATCGCAGAGGTGCTGGAGCGGCTGACGCCGCTCGTCAGCCACCATCACGTGCGGCTCGACATCCCTGACGATTTGCCCCCCGTGCTTCTCGACTATGTCGAGGTCGCGCAGGTGTTGTCGAACCTGATCGAGAACGCCGTGAAGTACACGCCACCGGGAACGGAGATTACCATCCGGGCCGCGCTCCACAACGATGCGGTGCGGGTCGAGGTGGCCGACCGCGGCCCCGGCCTGCCGCCAGAGGCGCTCAGCCGCGTGTTCGAGCGGTTCTACCGTGTAGACGGGCCAGGTCCACGTCCGCGTGGTACGGGGCTGGGGTTGGCCGTGGCCAAGGGGCTCGTCGAAGCGCATGGCGGCCAGATCTGGGCCGAGAACCGTCCAGGCGGCGGGGCCTGTTTCGTCTTCACCCTTCCCACTCCGCATCAATCCCCGGTGGCATCCTCGAGCGCCGCGGAGGTGGCTTCATGACGGTCCCACAGGGCGCGCGCGTCTTGGTGGTGGATGACGAGCCGGCCATCTTGCGCACGGTGAGCTCAAACCTGCGCAGCCAGGACTTTCGAGTTGAGACCGCCGAGAGCGGTCGAGAGGCTTTGGAACGGTTCGCACGCTTTCGACCGGATGTCGTCCTGCTTGACCTCATCTTGCCCGACATCCACGGGTGCGAGGTGATCCAGAGCATCCGGGCGCGGGCAGGTACGCCGATCATCGTCCTCTCGGCACGCGGTGAAGAGGCCGAGAAGGTTGCGGCCCTGGAAGTCGGCGCGGACGACTATCTGACCAAGCCGTTCAGCGTGCGCGAGTTGCTGGCCCGCATTCGGGTCGCCCTGCGCCACGCGGCGCACCTCACGGGCGCGGCGCCGGTCATCCGCGCTGGCGAGCTGGCCATCGACCTGGAGCATCGGCGCGTGACCGTCGCCGGTCAGGAGGTGCGCCTGACGCCAACCGAGTATGATTTGCTCAAGGCACTTGCCGCCCATCCCAACAAGGTCCTCACCGATCGGATGCTGCTGCAGCAGGTGTGGGGCACGCACTACGGTGCGGAGCCTCACTACCTTCACGTGTACGCCGCCCGTTTGCGCAAGAAGCTTGGCCCGGCCGCCCGCCACCTGGTGACCGAGCCCGGCGTGGGGTATCGGTTCGTCACCGACGAACCAACCGCGTGAGCCCTGGGCGCGTTCCTCCCTTGGCATGTCGTGCCTCAAACTATTGAGCGAACGTTGACCGCCACCCTCCACCTGTTAAGCCCCTGTTGAGCGATGCCCTCCGGATACTGGTTTCCGGGTCGCCCGTCGGCACGGCGGGCGCCGGAGGGTGGACGTGATCATGGTCACGGCTCTGTCGGAATCCCAGCAGGAACCCACCGAGGGCCAGCCGCCAGGGCGTCGTGTGCCCCGCTACCGAAGCGTGCTGCTCGTCGAGGATGAGCCACCCCTCCGCCGCGCGCTCGCCCGCAACCTGATGAGCCGGGGGGTGGAGGTGCACGAGGCGGGGACGGCCGAGGAGGCCATTGCGGCTGCCACGCGGGCCCGCCCAGAGCTTCTCCTGCTGGACATCAGCCTGCCCGACCGCAGCGGGTGGGACGTCCTGCGCGAGCTTCGTCGGCGCGGCATTACGGCGCCGACCATTGTGCTCTCGGCCACCCGCGTCCTCCCGCAGCGCCTCGCGGAGTTTCGCCCGCTGGCATGCTTGCCCAAGCCATTTCCCCTTGAGGCCTTGCTTCGCCTCGTGATCGGCTCGAACGACGAAGGACCGGCTGCCGAGGCGGCGGATTCACATCGCTCAGAGAGCGAAGAGGATTTCGATGCATGACCTCGTGTTTATCGTCGGTGCAGTCGCATTTTTCGCTATGACATTAGGCTACGTGGCTGCTTGTGAGCGTCTTATGGGCAGGTGGCGCCAATGAATCCTGGATACATCGTTGAAATCTTGATAGTGGTAGCCATTATTCTCTATCTAGGTTACGTGCTCATCTGGCCAGAGCGATTCTAAGGAAATAATCGGTGGCTGATGACCGGCAAAATTGGGACGGATGGCGCGTTTCCGGTCTGAACATCGACCGATGGACGCAGGAGATACGCGCTTGTTGCTCGTTGCTTGCCCATACACCATCGCTGACTGTATCGAGAATTGCTATTGTGCTTCATAAAGTTGATTCTCGTGAAATAGCTCGCGAACTTTTGCGGATCGCTGAGCAAATTGCTGAAGAATACCAAATACCCATTGAAATACATCACGATAATGAAACATTTACACTTGTTTTTGCGAGAATGACCAAACAACACAAATATCAGCGAGGAAAGTCATGAGTCACGCCGCTATACTTCAGATTATTGTCTTTATCATCCTCTTATTTGCTGTGACTAAGCCGCTCGGCGCCTACATGGCCCGTGTCTTTCAAGGCAAATCGGTGTGGATCAGCCCAATTCTGGCGCCGGTCGAGCGAGGGATTTACCGGCTGTGCGGGGTCGACCAAACCGCTGAGCAACGCTGGACCGGCTACGCGGCAGCGGCCCTGCTGTTCAGTCTGTCGGGAATGCTGCTGCTCTACGGCTTGCAGCGGTTGCAGGGGCTGTTGCCGCTGAACCCACAGGGGTTTGGCCCGGTTGCGCCCGACCTTGCGTTTAACACGGCGGCCAGCTTCACGACCAACACCAACTGGCAGGCCTACAGCGGCGAGCGCACGATGAGCTACCTCACCCAGATCGCGGGGTTGACCGTTCAGAACTTCGTCTCGGCGGCGACCGGTATCGCCGTTGCGGTGGCGCTCATCCGCGCCCTTTCCCGCCGCTCGGCCGAGGCCATCGGGAACTTCTGGGTCGACCTCGTCCGTGCCACCCTCTACGTGCTCCTGCCGATCAGTGTGGTCGTCGCGCTGGTGCTGGTGTGGCAGGGAGTGCCGCAGAACCTCAAGCCATACGCCCATGTCCAGACGCTCGAGGGCGGAACGCAGACCATCGCCCAGGGGCCGGTCGCCAGCCAGGAGGCGATCAAGGAACTCGGGACCAACGGCGGCGGCTTCTTCAACGCCAACTCGGCCCACCCGTATGAAAACCCAACCCCTCTGACCAATTTCATCGAGATGCTGCTGATCTTCGCTATCCCGGCCGGTCTGACGTACACCTTTGGTCAGATGGTCGGGGATACCCGCCAGGGATGGGCCATCTGGGCGGCGATGGCGATCCTCTTCCTTGCAGGGTTGGTGGTTGCCCTGCCGGTCGAGCAGAAAGGGAACCCGCTCCTCTCACGGCTTGGAGTTGATCAATCCGGATCTGCGCTGCAATCAGGCGGAAACCTCGAGGGAAAAGAGGTTCGCTTTGGGATCAGTGCATCAGTCTTGTTTGCAGTAGTGACAACCGCAGCCTCATGTGGCGCTGTGAACGCGATGCATGACAGCCTGTTGCCCATCACCGGCGCTGTTCCGCTTTTTAACATGCAACTCGGTGAAGTGATCTTCGGAGGAGTTGGTTCAGGTCTCTACGGTATGCTGATATTTGCTATTTTATCTGTCTTCATTGCCGGACTTATGGTTGGTCGAACGCCAGAATATCTCGGCAAGAAGATCCAAAGCTTCGAGATGAAGATGGCTATGCTCTACGTGCTCGCAGCCGCGGCATCGATTCTCTTCTTCTCTGCTTGGGCGAGTGTGGCGCGGTACGGAACCAGCAGTATTTTAAATCCAGGTCCGCACGGTTTTAGTGAGATTCTCTATGCATTTAGTTCGGCAACCGCCAACAACGGCTCTGCATTTGCCGGGCTGAACGCGAATACGCCTTTCTATAACATCGTTATTGGCGTCGCCATGCTGGTCGGCCGTTTCCTGCTGATAGTCCCCGTCCTGGCGATTGCCGGCTCCTTGGCACGCAAGCAGCGGGTGCCGCCGAGCCTTGGGACCTTTCCTACGCACGGGCCGCTCTTCGTTGGCCTTCTCCTCGGCACCGTGTTGATCGTCGGCGCGCTCACGTTCTTTCCGGCGCTGGCGCTTGGCCCGATCGTGGAGCATCTGCTGCTCACCGCCGGCCGCACTTTCTGAATCTGACTGTTGGAGGATCTGGTCCCGATGTATGAAGGATGGCCCTCTGAGGAACAACCATCGCCGCCGCCGCCGCGCGCCGTGCCGGCACGGGATGCCGACCCGACCCGTGGTTTGACGCCTCCGGCCACGCGCACGCCCGAGACCGCCGAGATGAAGGAGCTTGCCCAGCGCCGGATGCGTGGGGCGAGCCCTTGGTCCGCTCCGCTGCTGCGGCGGGCCCTGCGCGATGCCGTCATCAAGCTGAATCCGTGGTACCTCGTGAAGAACCCGGTGATGTTTGTCGTCGAGGTCGGTGCCGTCCTCACCAGCGTGGCGACGCTGCGGCGTCTCGTCGTGCCCGGGAGCGAGGGCGCCGCGGTGGGGTTTGGCCTCCAGATTAGCCTGTGGCTCTGGTTCACCGTGTTGTTCGCTAACTTCGCCGAAGCGCTGGCCGAGGCGCGCGGGAAGGCGCAGGCGGAAACCCTTCGGGCGACCAAAAAGGAAACCACGGCGCGGCGGCTGCGGGATGGGCAGGAGGAGATCGTTTCCTCATCGCAGCTCCGTAAAGGTGACGTGGTGGTCGTGCGGGCCGGTGAGATCATCCCGGCCGACGGCGAGGTCATCGACGGCGTCGCCTACGTCAATGAGGCGGCGATCACCGGCGAGTCGGCGCCGGTGCTCAAGGAGCCGGGCACCGATATCCGTTCGGGCGTCACCGCCGGCACCCAGGTTGTGAGCGACTGGCTCACGATCCGGGTCACTGCCGACCCGGGTGAGAGCTTCCTCGACCGGATGATCGCCCTGGTCGAAGGAGCGCGACGGCAGAAGACGCCAAACGAGATCGCGTTGACGATCCTGCTGGCAGGGCTCACGATTGTCTTCTTGTTGGCTGTGGTCACCCTCGAGCCCTTCGCGCGCTTCGCCGGAACCTCCGTATCCACTGTCGTCCTCGTTGCCTTGCTCGTGTGTTTGATCCCGACCACGATCGGCGGCCTGCTCTCCGCTATCGGCATCGCCGGTATGGATCGGGTGGCGCGCTTCAACGTGCTTGCCTTCTCAGGGCGTGCCATCGAGGCGGCCGGGGACGTCGATGTGCTTCTCCTGGACAAGACCGGCACCATCACCTACGGCAACCGGCTGGCGGACGCCATCTGGCCGGTCAACGGCGCGTCCATGCTTGATGCTCTGATCGCGGCGCGCCAGGCCAGCCTTGCCGACGAGACGCCCGAAGGGCGCAGTCTCCTTGCCCTGGCTGAGCGGCTGGGTGCGCCGACGGCTGACGGCCTCACGCCGCAGGCCGAGATCATCCCGTTTACCGCGCAAACACGGCTGAGCGGCATCCGCCAGAACGGCCACGAATATCTAAAGGGTGCGCCCGATGCGGTCATGGCGCGGTGCGGTGGGGCGAGCGTGCCGGACCTAGACGAACTGGTCAGCCGGATTGCCCGGGAGGGTGGCACACCGTTGGCGCTGGCGCTGGACGGCCGGGTGGTCGGCGTCGCGTACCTAAAGGACACGGTGAAGCCGGGATTGCGCCAGCGCTTCGAGGAATTCCGGCGAATGGGCGTCCGCACCATCATGATCACCGGTGATAACCCGCTCACGGCCGCCACCATCGCCAAAGAGGCCGGGGTGGACGACGTGGTCGCTGAGGCCAAACCTGAGGACAAGATCCGTATCATTCGCGAACAGCAGGCCCAGGGCCACGTGGTGGCCATGACCGGTGACGGCACCAACGACGCGCCTGCCCTGGCTCAGGCGGACGTCGCCCTCGCCATGCACTCCGGCACCGCCGCGGCCAAGGAAGCGGCGAACCTCGTAGACCTCGACTCGAACCCCACCAAGTTGATCGAGGTTATCGCCCTTGGTAAACAACTGCTCATCACCCGCGGCGCTATCACCACGTTCTCAATCGCTAATGATGTCGCGAAATACTTCGCCATTGTCCCTGCCATGTTCGTTCAGACCTACCCACAGCTCAATGCTCTCAATATCATGCATCTTGCCACGCCGGAAAGCGCTATATTATCGGCGGTCATCTTCAACGCGCTGATCATCATTCTGTTAGTGCCGCTGGCCCTCCGAGGGGTGGGCTACCGTCCAGCGCCGGCCGCCGAGCTGCTGCGTCGCAACCTCCTCGTATACGGTGTCGGCGGGATTGTGGCGCCGTTTCTCGGCATCAAACTCATCGACGTGATCATTTCCGCACTCGGGCTGGCCTAAAAGGGGGGAACCGCGATGTATGGAGCGCGACAGGTGCGCACCGCCATCATGATGACATTGCTCCTCACACTCCTCACCGGCCTCGCCTACCCATTGGCGATGACCGGTCTGGCCCAGGTACTTTTCCCATACCAGGCCAACGGCAGCCTGATCCGCGACGCCGACGGGCACATCGTCGGCGCGGAGCTGATCGGGCAAATGTTTACCCGCCCGGAGTACTTTCATCCGCGACCGTCCGCCGCGGGGGCTGATGGCTACGACGCCAGCGCCTCTGGCGCCTCCAACCTGGGCCCCACAAACCAGCAGTTAGTTGACATCGTTCGGGAGCGTGCGGCGGCCTATCGGCAAGACAACGGCCTTGCCGCAGACGCGCTGGTTCCCGTGGACGCGGTCACCGCCTCAGCCAGTGGCCTTGACCCGCACATCAGCCGTGCGAACGCCCTCCTGCAGATCGCGCGGGTGGCGCGGGCGCGGGGGCTATCGGAAGCACAGGTGCGTGCGCTGGTGGATCGGTATACCGAAGGGCGAACGCTTGGCATCCTTGGTGAGCCGCGCGTGAACGTCCTTATGCTGAATGTAGCCCTTGACCAGCTCCAGCACGGCGGGTAGTCATGGCAACCGATCGGTCGAGCACCGACCGCGACGAGCGGCCCACCGCCGAGGAGATGCTTGAACGCGTCCGACGAGAGGCCGGGGCGGGAGCGCGCGGTCGGCTGCGCATCTACCTTGGCATGGCGCCGGGTGTCGGCAAGACCTACGCGGCGCTCATGGAGCTGCAACGGCGGAAGGCGCGCGGTACCGATTGCGTCATCGGCTACGTCGAGACTTACGGACGCCCCAAAACGATCGAGGCCATCGGCGATCTTGAGGTGATTCCTCGGAAGAAGTGCCAGTACAAGGGGGTGACGGTGGAGGAGATGGACACAGAGGCCATCATCCGACGCCGTCCGGCCGTGGTTCTGGTAGATGAACTCGCCCACACAAACGTTCCTGGTTGCTCGAAGCATGAAAAACGCTGGCAAGACGTGTTAGAATTACTCGAACATGGTATCACGGTCATCAGTACTGTTAATATCCAACATCTTGAGAGCCTCGCGGACATCGTGGAAAGTATCACCGGTGTTCCGGTGCGAGAACGTGTGCCGGATTGGGTAGTCGACCAGGCTGACGAAATTGAATTGGTCGATATGACGCCGCACGCGCTTCGGCAGCGCATTCGTCACGGCAATGTGTACCCGCGTGAGCGGGTCGAGCAAGCGCTGAGGCAGTTCTTCCGCGAAGGAAATCTCGCTGCGCTTCGCGAGCTTGCACTCCGAAAAATGGCAACGAGGGCCGAGCAGGATCTCGAACAATACATGCGCCAGCACGGAATTGATGCGATATGGCCTGCCGGAGAGCGAGTCATGGTGGCGATCGATGATGACCCCCGCTCTCAGCACCTCATTCGCCGGGCATATCGCAGGGCACAGCGTCAGCAATCCGAATGGTTGGCCGTCTTTGTGGAGACGCCGTCGTGGGCACACGCCTCTCCTGAAGCACGTGCACGACTCGAAGAAAATCTGCGTCTCGCTGAAGACTTAGGCGCTGAATGCATACGGGTGCAAGGGAAAGATGTAGCTAAGACGCTCGTTAAAATAGCTCATGAAAAGAACATAGACAGTATTGTAATTGGTCACTCTCGGCACGGTATGTTGCACAGAATACTCAAAGGTTCTGTTACCGATAAGCTGCTCCACCTTGCCCGTGACCTGGACCTCCACATCGTGGCAACTGACAGAAGCGACGGGAAGCGGGCCCCCCTAGCCAGTGGTCCCTAGGCCGCGCGGCGCAGCAGGTAGAGAAAGAACGGCGCGCCGGCTACCGCCGTGACGATGCCGATGGGCAGCTCGCGCGGCGCGGCGATGGTGCGCGCCACGGCGTCCGCCGCCACCACGAGCGCCCCGCCCAGTAGCCAGCTTGTCGGGAGCAGGTAGCCGTGCCGCGCTCCCACCAGGCGCCGGGCGATGTGCGGCACGATCAGGCCCACAAAGCCGATCAGGCCGGCCACCGCCACCGCGCTGCCGGTGAGCAGCGCCACGATACCGATCAGGCCGGCGCGCAGCCACTCCACCCGCAGCCCCAGCCCCGTGGCCGGTTCATCTCCCAGGGCCAGCACGTCGATGTGGCGGGCAAGCATGAGCGCCGCCACGGCCGCCGCCAGTGAATAGGGCAGCACCGTGCGCAGGTGCGTCCAGGTACGGGCCGAGAGCCCGCCGGCCAGCCAGGACATGGTGGTCTGCAGGGTGAGCGAAGAGGTGAGCAGCAGACCGGTGGTGAGCGCCGTGAGCAGCGCCCCCACCGCTACCCCCGCCAGCACCAGACGCAGCGGCGCGGCCCCGCCCCGCCAGGCCAGGCCGTAGACCAGGGCCGCGCCGGCCAGCGAGCCCAGGAAGGCCAGCGCCGGCAGACGGGTGAACGGCGTGGCCGGCGCCAGCTTCAGCGCCAGCACAGCCGCAAAGCCGCCGCCGGCGGAGATGCCCAGCAGGTGCGGCTCCGCCAGCGGGTTGCGGGTCACGGTTTGCAGCAGGGCCCCGGCCAGGCCGAGGTTGGCGCCCACCAGCGCGGCCAACAGCACCCGCGGCAGGCGCAGGTTCCAGATGATGTACCCCGGCCCCGTGCGCTCCCCAAGGAGCGCCGCCCAGATATCGGCCGGGGCGACGCGCACCGAGCCGATGCTTACCCCGGCCACCATCACCGCCAGGAGCAGCAGCGCGGCCAGGGCCAGAACCAGCGGCCGCCTATCGAGTCGTGGCCGCAAAGACACCGGGATAGAGATACCGGGCGAGCTCATCGATTTCCTGCGCCACGCGCGGCCCCGCCGCTTGCACCAGCGTCACGGGGTTGATCTCGTACACCCGGCCGGACTTGACGGCGCGCAGGTTCGCCCAGGCCGGGTTAGATGCCAGCACCTGCGAGGTCTTGGGCGCGTTGGGCGGCGCCGCCGTGGCCACCAGGATCACGTCCGGGTCGAGCTGAACCAGCCGCTCCAGGCTGTAGGTGGTGAAGCCAGGGAAGCCGGCCGTATCCGGCCCTTCGGTCACCAGGTTGCGGGCGCCCAGCCGCTGCACCACGTCGCCCACGAAGGACGTGGGCTTGGCGGCAAAGAAGGCGTCCGCTGTGCCGACCATAATGAACACCGTGGGCCGCTGGGCGGGCAGCTTGGCCTGCACCGCGGCAAACTTGTCGGCGATCGCCTGGGCGGCCCGCTCACCCTGCTCGGCCTTGCCCATGATGCGCCCGGCCGTGCGCAGCGCCTTGAGCAGGTCGTCCACCGTCAGCACGCGCATGGCGAACACGGGCGCCACCTTCTCCAACTCGGCGATCACGTCCGGTCGCTGGATCTGCTGGTCGGCGATGATCAGGTCCGGCTGCTGCGCCGCGATCTGCTCGATGCTCGGCTGGTACGAGGAGCCCACCGCCGGGAGGGACTTGGCCTCCTCCGGGTAGACGGCGGAGGATACCCGCGCCACCGGCGGCGCGCCGATGGCGTACAGGATCTCGACCACCGAGGGGCTGAGCGCCACCACCCGCCTGGGTGGCTGCGGGATGGTGAGCGTCTTGCCGTTGTCGTCCGTGAACGTTCGGCTCTCCTGCGCCGTTGCCGTGGGTGAGGCCGCCGCGGCCGCCTGGGTGGCCTGCGGGCTGGCCGAGGTCGTCTGCTTGGCACCTCCACCACCACACGCGACCATCAGCATCGCGGCCACCAGCCCCAGCAAGGAGAGCCGGCCGAACCGTCCCGTGCGCATGGAAACACGTCCTCCCTTGCCGCCCCGGGGAGCAAGGGGCCTCATCCGATCTCCGTACGACCACCGTAGATCGCGGCGACCCGTGACGCCAGTCCGATTTATATAGGTTTGGTGACCTTTTGGGGGCGGCGTGCACGCCCGGACGGCCGCGGGCCGGGGACGGCCGAGAGGGCACCCCGGCCCGCGCCTTGGGCGTGCAGTGGCGCCTAATCGAGCCGCTCGATGATGGTGGCGGTGCCGAGGCCGCCGCCGCAGCACATGGTCTGCAGGCCGTAGCGGCCGCCGGTCCGCTCCAGGTGGTAGAGCATGGTGGTCATCAGGCGCGCGCCGGTGGCGCCCAGCGGGTGGCCGAGGGCGATGGCGCCGCCGTTGGGGTTCACCTTGGTCATGTCAGGACGCAGCTCCCGCTCCCAGGCCAGCACCACGGGCGCGAACGCCTCGTTGATCTCGATCACGTCCATGTCCGAGAGCTTGAGGCCCGCCTTGTCTAGCACCTTGGGCGTGGCCGTGATCGGGCCGGTGAGCATCAGCTCCGGGTCGGAGCCCACCACCGCCTGGGCCACGATGCGGGCGCGGGGGCGCAGGCCCAGCTCGTTCGCCTTCTCCGGCGTCATCATCAGCACCGCCGCCGCCCCGTCCGTGATCTGGCTGGAGTTGCCGGCGGTGAGGATGCCGTCCTCCAGGAACGAGGGCTTGAGGTGGGCGATGGAGTCGGCCGTGGTGCCGGGGCGGATGC
>JBHOQW010000037.1:0-1111 GCA_042408665.1 Dehalococcoidia bacterium | reverse complement strand
CCGGGCTACCAGGAAGAAGACCAGGACGATGCCGCCCTCGCCGCGGCCGCAGCCCGCATCGGCTACCCGCTGCTGATCAAGGCCGCGGCCGGCGGCGGTGGACGCGGCATGCGCCTGGTCGAAGACCCGGCCGCCTTTGCTGAGGCCCTGGCCGGCGCCCGCCGCGAGGCCCTGGCCGCCTTCGGCGACGCCGCCGTGCTGCTGGAACGGTACATGCGCCGCCCCCGCCACGTCGAGATCCAGGTGTTCGGCGACGGGCACGGCACGGTGGTGTACCTGGGCGAGCGCGAGTGCTCCGTGCAGCGCCGCCACCAGAAAGTCATCGAGGAGGCGCCCTCGCCCGCCCTCACCCCCGCGCTGCGCGAGGAGATGGGCGCCGCCGCGGTGCGCATCGCCCGCGCCATCGGCTACACCGGCGCGGGTACGGTGGAGTTCCTGCTGGACGAGCAGGGCCGCTACGCCTTCTTGGAGATGAACACCCGCCTGCAGGTGGAGCACGGCGTCACGGAGCTGGTCACCGGCCTGGACCTGGTGCACCTGCAACTACGGGTGGCGGCCGGCGAGCCGCTGCCCTTCCGCCAGGACGACGTGCGTCTCCAGGGACACGCCATCCAGTGTCGGGTCTACGCCGAAGACCCGACGCGCGGCTACCTGCCCGCCAGCGGCCGCCTGCGGCGGTTCGCGCCGCCCGCCGGCCCCGGCATCCGTAACGACGTCGGCTACTACGAGGGCGCGGAGGTGAGCTCGTACTACGACGCCCTGCTGGCCAAGCTCCTGGTCTGGGGCGAGGACCGGCGCGCGGCCATCGCCCGCACGGCCGCCGCCCTCGACGGCTACGCCATCGCCGGCCTGCCCACTAACCTGCCCCTCCTGCGCGCCGCCGTGCGCCACCCGGCCTTCGCCGCCGGCGAGACCTACACCAGCTTCCTGGAGGACCACGTTCTGCCTGACCTGCTGGCCGGCCGGGTGCCGCCGGAGGCGCTCCTTGCCGCCGCGGCCCACGACCTCCTGGCCGCGCGCGACGCCCGCGACCCCTGGGCGGCCGGCCCCTGGCGGCTGGCCGGCGCGGGCGTGCGCCTGGCCTACCGTTACAACGGGGTGGAGCACACCC
>JBHOQW010000036.1:0-5605 GCA_042408665.1 Dehalococcoidia bacterium | reverse complement strand
GAGGTTGCACGTGGTAGCTGCCAGCAAGACGAAGATCGTTCCGCTCGGCGACCGCCTGGTGGTGAAGAACATCCAGCAGGAGGAAGTGCTGGCGAGCGGCATCGTCATCCCGGACACGGCCAAGGAGAAGCCGCAGCAGGCGGAGGTGATCGCCGTTGGGCCCGGCCGGTGGGATGAGGAGGGCAAGCGCCGCATCCCGATGGAGATCCAGGTCGGCGACATCATCGTCTACGCCAAGTACTCCGGCAACGAGATCAAGATCGACAACGAGGAGTACCTGATCCTCTCCGAGAAAGACGTGCTGGCGAAGATCGAGAAGAGTTCGTAGTGAGGGGGCCGGCAGGCGGTAGCGGGTGCGGGACGGATGACGTCGCGCGGTGCTGCCGGCTGCCGGCCGTTGACGTTCGGAGGAAGCGATGGCCAAGCAACTCGTCTTTCACGAGGAGGCGCGCAAGGCGCTCAAGGCCGGCGTAGACGCGCTCGCGGACGCGGTGAAGATCACGCTGGGGCCGAAGGGGCGCAACGTCGTCCTCGATAAGAAGTTCGGCGCGCCCACCATTACCAACGACGGCGTGACGATCGCCAAGGAGATCGAGCTCAAGGACCCCTTCGAGAACATGGGGGCCCAGCTCGCCAAGGAGGTCGCCACCAAGACCAACGACGTCGCCGGCGACGGCACCACCACCGCCACCGTGCTGGCCCAGGCCATCGTGCGCGAGGGCCTGAAGAACGTGGCCGCCGGCGCCAACCCGATGATCCTGCGCCGCGGGCTGGAGAAGGGCCTCAAGGTCGCCGTGCAGGCGATCAAGGACCAGGCCAAGCCGGTCAACCAGAAGGAGCAGATCGCGCAGGTGGCCGCCATCTCCGCCGCCGACCCGGAGATCGGCCAGATGATCGCCGAGGTGATGGAGAAGGTCGGCAAGGACGGGGTGATTACCGTCGAAGAGGGCCGCGGCATCCGCTTCGAGACCGAGTACACGGACGGCATGCAGCTCGACCGCGGCTACATCTCGCCCTACTTCGTCACGAACACGGAGCGGATGGAGGCCGTCATCGACGACCCCTACATCCTCATCACGGACAAGAAGATCTCGGCCGTGTCCGAGATCGTGCCCGTGCTGGAGCGGGTGCTGCAGGTCTCCAAGAACATCGTCATCATTGCGGACGACGTCGAGGGTGAGGCGCTGGCCACCCTGGTGGTGAACAAGCTGCGCGGCACGCTCAACGTCCTGGCGGTGAAGGCGCCCAGTTTCGGCGACCGGCGCAAGGCGATCCTGGAGGACATCGCCATTCTGACCGGCGGCACGTTCATCACCGAGGAGACGGGCCGCAAGCTGGACCAGGTGCAGGTGGCCGATCTCGGCCGCGCCCGCCGCGTGGTGGCCAACAAGGACGACACCACGATCATCGAGGGCTTCGGCTCGGACGAGGCGATCCAGAACCGCATCAAGCAGATCAAGGCCCAGATCGAGGAGACGGCCTCCGACTTCGACCGCGAGAAGCTGCAGGAGCGGCTGGCGAAGCTGGCCGGCGGGGTGGCCGTGATCAAGGTCGGCGCGCCCACGGAGGTCGAGCTGAAGGAGAAAAAGCACCGCGTGGAGGATGCCCTCTCCGCCACCCGCGCCGCCGAGGAGGAGGGCATCGTGCCGGGCGGTGGGGTGGCCTTCATCCGCGCCCAGCCGGCGCTGGAGAAGCTGGAGACCGAGCTCACGGGCGACGAGCGCACCGGCGTGGCCATCCTACGCAAGGCCATGGAAGACCCGCTGCGCCTCATCGCCGAGAACGCCGGCCAGGAGGGCCTGGTGGTCGTCGAGCGGGTACGCCGCCAGGGGACCAACGGCTACGGCTACGACGCCCTGCGCGACGAGTACGGCGATATGTTCGAGAAGGGTATCATCGACCCGGCCAAGGTGACCCGCTCCGCCTTGGAGAACGCCGTCTCCATCGCGGCGCTGGTGCTGACCACCGAGTCGCTGGTGACGGACATCCCCGAGCCGCCGGCCCCGGCCGCGGCCCCGCCGCCGGAGTACTAGGCGTAGGTGCTCGGTCTCACACCCCGGCCCCCTCGCGCCGCTACCGGCTGAGGGGGCCGGTTCGTTCCGTTCCAGGCGGCGGGGACGGCACCCCCATGGTTGAAGCCGGCGGCGCACGCGGGTAACGGCGGGGGCAGGGCTACAGCTTCAGCAGAGGCGCGAAGCGGCGGTCGCTGCGGTACGGCCCGACGATGGCCAGCGCCAGCCGCTCGGTGCGGAACAGGTTGCGGGCCACGCGGCGCAGGTCCTCGGTGGTCACCGCGTCGATCGCCTCCACCACCTCGTCCACCGTGCGGACGTGGCGGCTGAGGAGCTCCTGCGCCCCCAGCCAACCGGACACGCTGCGGGTGTCCTCCATACGCAGGAGCAGTCGGCCCTTGGAGAGCTCCTTGGCCTTGGCCAGCTCCTCCTCCGGCACGCCGTCGCGGGTGGCGGCGAGCTGCTCCAGGATGGCCGCCACCGCCTCCGGCGCCTGTTTCGGGTCGACGCCGGCGTAGACGCAAAAGGCGCCCGTGTCGAGGAAGTGGACGGTGTAGGAGTGCACGTCGTAACAAAGGGAACGCTTCTCGCGCAGCTCCAGGAACAGGCGGCTGCTCATCCCTTCACCGAGCAGGGCGGAGAGGAGGTCGACGGCGTGTCGGTCTGGATGCTGGATGGAGACGCCCGGCACGGCCAGAGAGATGTGCGCCTGCTCGGTGCGCTTGTACTGCACCTTGACGCGCGGATCGGCGGGGCCGTCCCGGGCGGGAAACCAGGGGGCCGGTGAGCCCTGCGGCCAGTCGGCCAGTGTGGCGCGCGCCGCTTCCACCACCTCGTCGTGGTCCACGGCCCCGGCCACCGCCAAAACCGTATTGTTGGGCACGTACTGGCGCGCCAGATAGGCCTCGATCGCTTCCGCGCTCAGGCTGGCCACCGTCTCCGGGGTGCCGGCCACGTCCCAGCCCAGCGGCTGGTCCGGCCACAGCACCTCATCGAGGAGCACATCGACCTGCTGCGCGGGTGAGTCGTTCACCATGGCCAGCTCCTCGATGATCACCCGGCGCTCCTTCTCGATCTCCCCCCGGTCCAGCACCGGCCGGCGCAGCATATCGACCAGCACGTCGAAGGCCAGCGCGAAGTGGGGGCGGGCAATCTTGACATAATAGACGGTCAGCTCGCGGTCGGTGCCGCCGTTGAGCATGCCGCCCACCCGGTCCACGGCCTCGGAGATCTCCTTGGCGGTAGGACGCTTGCTGGATCCCTTGAACAGCATGTGCTCGACGAAATGCGAGAGGCCTGCGACCGCCCTGGTCTCGTAGCGCGACCCGGCGCCGACGTAGAAGCTGATCGTCACCGAGCGCGTGTGCGGCATCGGTGCGGTGAGAATGCGCAGCCCGTTCTCCAGCGTCGTCGCCAGGTGCATGCCGCCCTCAGGATGACAACGTCCCCACGGCCGGGCCGGGGGACGCGCCTGGACCGAATGTCTGCCGTGGATCGTAGCCAGAGGGGCGGCGTAGGGTCAATGGCGGCGCTCGTCCGCACCGGTCGCCGCGCACCGCGCTATACTGGTCCTACCTCCCCACCGAGCCACGCCGCCCGCAGGCACAAGGGGCCGCATCCGTGCCAGCCCTGCTCCTCAGCGCCGTTCTGGTGCTCGCCGTCTTCACCGCCTGCTCCGGGGATGAGTCGCGGTTGTCTCCCGCCGCGGCGAGTCCGCCCGGCGCGCGTGCCACGGCCATCGAGGTGGCCGAGCGCTTCTTCACGGCCTGGCGCGAGGCGCGCTACGCCGACATGTACGCGCTGCTCTCCCCGGCGGCACAGCAGGCGATCTCGGCGGACCGGTTCGCCGCCCGGTACCGCGCCATCACCGAGGAGGCTGCCATCCAGGGCGTGGCGGTCGAGGTGCAGCGGCCGGTCGACCCGGACACGGCCCAGATCCCGTTCACCGCCGTGTACCAGACCGCGCTGTGGGGCGAGGTGCGCGAGCCCAACACCCTGCCGCTGGTGCGCACGGCCGCGGGCTGGCGCGTGGACTGGTCGCCATCGCTGATCTTCAAGGACCTGGGCAGCACCAATTTGGTGCGCACGATCGTCGACACGCCGGTCCGGGGGGCAATCCTGGACCGCCGCGGGCGTCCGCTGGCGATCACCGGCAGCGTACCCACCGTGGGCACGGCCAAGAACCTGATCAACGTGCCGCAACTGGTGCCCGACCGGGAGGGGTTCATCCGCTGGCTGAGCGGCAAGATCGGTGTGCCGGTGGAGGAGATCAAGCGCAAAGTCGACGACCCTAAGACGGAGACAGACCTGTTCATCCCCTTGCGTACGCTGCCGGCGGATACCCCGGACGCGCTCATCGCCGAACTGGAAAACACGCCCGGCGTGCTCATCCAGCGCACGCCGCGTCGGGTCTACCCGCTCGGCCCGGCGGCGGCGCACGTGGTGGGCTACATCGCCCCGATCACGGCCGAGCAGCTCCAGCAGCTCCGTGCCGAGGGCTACGGCCCGGACGACCTGGTGGGCGCCACCGGCCTGGAGGCGAGCTTCGAGCGCGAGCTGGCGGGGCAGCGCGGCGCGCGGTTGACGGTGATCACCCCTGAGGGCAGCGTGGTGCGCGAGATCGCCAAGCGGCCCGCCCGTCCCGCGCACGACATCGTTACCACCCTCGACGCCGATGCGCTTCGCGCCGCCGATCAGGCGCTCGGTGATCGCGTGGGGAGCCTTGTACTGCTTGACCCGCGCGACAACTCGGTCGTTGCCATGGTCAGCCATCCGGCGTTCGACCCCAACGCCTTTGTGGCCGGGATGCCGCCGGAGGAGGGGGTACGGTTGCTGAACGACCCGCGCCGGCCCCTGCTCAACCGGGCAGTAGCCGCCACCTACCCGCCCGGCTCGACGTTCAAGGTGATCACGGCCGCGGCCGGCCTGGAACGGGGCGGCTACACCCCGTCTCGCCGGCTTCCCTGCCCACCAGTGTGGTACGGCCTGGGACCCAACTTCCCCAAGAACAACTGGACGAAGGTGGACGAGGGTGCGCTGACCATCGCCGAGGGATTGATGCGGTCGTGTAACCCCGTGTTCTACGAGATTGCCCTCAAGCTGGACGGGATGGACCCCCACATCCTGCCGCAGTTCGCAAGCGGCTTCGGGCTGGGACGGCCGACGGGCATCAACGGCCTCGACGAGGTGGCCGGGAACGTACCGACGCCGGAATGGAAACAGCAGGCGGTGGGCGAACCCTGGTACAGCGGCGACTCCGTCAACATGGGTATTGGCCAGGGGTATCTCTTGGTCACGCCGCTGCAGGTAGCCAATGCCTACAGTGCCATTGCTGCGGGCGGCACCCTGCGCACGCCGCTCCTGGTGCGTGAGGTGCGCGAGGCGGGCGGCGGGGCCGCGGTGCAGCGCTTTGCCAGCACCGAGCTAGGGCACCTGCCGATCTCGCCGTCGACGCTGGCCGTGATCCGGGAAGGCACACGGTTGGTGGCGCAGGACCCGCGCGGTACGGCCTACAGCGTCTTCCGTGGCTCGTCCATCGATCCCGCAGGGAAGTCGGGCACGGCGGAGGACCAGGGGTTACAGAGCCACGCCCT
>JBHOQW010000244.1:0-1871 GCA_042408665.1 Dehalococcoidia bacterium | reverse complement strand
GTCTTCTCCGTCCGGCTCGACCCGCCGCCCCCTCCTGATCCCGCGCTGGCCGACCGGCTGGCGGCCGCCTCGGCGGCGCTCTATGGCCGCGCGGCCGCGGCGGTCGAGCGCGACCTCCAGTCGGCGCTGGCGCGCATCGAGTTCAGCCACCGGGCGCTCGTCGCCGCCAGCCAGCCCGGGCAAGGCGGCGCCGGCGTCGCCCGGGACGCGCCGAACGCCATGGACGGCGGCGCACACCAGGCGAAGCGGGCCCGCAACGACCACCGGCAGCAGCGGAAGCCGAAGCCCGGGAAGACGGAGCCGCACCAGGCATCGCTCTTCGACGCCTCGGCACAACCGACCGAGCCGCCCGCCGACAGGGCGTCGCTCGGCGAAGAGGAAGGTGACGAACCGACCACCGAGGAGGAGTCCCTGGCATGACGATCGACACGACCAACCGACGACGCTGGCGCGACGTCGAAGCGGCCGCCAAGGCGCTCGAGCAGCGGCCGGCCGACCGCCGCACCCTGCTGCTCCTGGCGACGCTGCCGCTGTTGAGCGAGGAGGTCATCCAGCGGCTGGCCGGCCTGCGCGGCGGGGCGAGCGTCTACCGCGGCCTGCGGCGGCTCGCCGACGACGGCCTCATCGCCGCCGTCCGCCCGCCCCTCCGGGCCGGGCACGGGCCGCGCCTCTGGTACCTGACCGACCTGGGGCTCGCCGTCGTCGCCCTCGATCAGGGCGTCGAGCCCGAGCCGCTGGCCCGGCGCAACCGCCTGCGCGGGGCGGATCTGCTGGCACTCCTGCCGGGGCTGCCGCAGCTCCAGGCCGCCTACGAGCTGCTCGCGGCCCTCGCCGCCTCCCGTCCGGGGCAGCCGAACCTGCTCGCCTGGGAGCGGCCCTGGCGCCGGCGCTACCAGCGCCCGACGGCCAAGGCGCCGGTCGCGGCCACCCTGCCCGCCTACGCGGCGCTCGCCTGGGAAGGACGGGCCGGGGCCTATCTGCTGCTGCCGGACCGGGGGACCGCTCCCCTGCGCCTCTCCGCGCCCGCGCTCGACCACCTGCTCGTGCTGCGCGGTCTGCAGGCCGGCGAGCTGCCGACGCTGGTGATCGCGACGACCGACCCGGGACGCGCGACCGCGTGGCGGGCGCTGCTCGAGGAGGTCCGGCGGGCGCGGAGCGAAGCGCCGCTCGCGGCCTGTATCGCGACGTGGGATGACCTGCGCCAGCGTCCGGAGACGCTCGCCGACCCCGCCACCGAGCCCGTCTGGCCCGTGCCGGCGCTCGTCCAGCAGGTCCGCCTGGGACCGCGCCGGCCGCGCCGTTCGGCCGGCCCGCTGCCCCGGTTCGTGGATGCCGCCGTCTTCCGCCCGGGCCACGGGTCGGCTGCCGACGGTCCGGGTCGGGTGGTGCTCGGGCTCTCCCCGTCCGAGCTGGAGCTGCTCGACCTCGTCGGAGCGCACCCCTTCCTGCCGCCCGACCGCCTGGCCGTCCTCCTCGGCTGGCCGCTGCCTGCCGTGCAGCGGCGGTGTCGCCAGCTGCTCGCCCGGGGGCTGCTGCGGCGGCTCGAACCGCGCGAGGTCAAGGCGGAGTTCGCCGGCGCGGAGCTGCTGGAGGCGACCGCCGACGGCCTGGCGCTCGTGGCGGCGCGACAGGGCCTGAGCCTCGCCGTCGCGGTGCGCGCCAACGGCCTCGCCGGCGGCGGCCCGGACCAGCCCATCGGGTCACGGCAGAGGGAGACGAAGAGGTCGTCCGCGCCCCGCGTGTGCGCCAGCTCCTTGAGCAGCTTCTGCCGTGACCCGATGGGCTGGTCCGGGCCGCCGCCGGCGAGGCCGTTGGCGCGCACCGCGACGGCGAGGCTCAGGCCCTGCCGCGCCGCGACGAGCGCCAGCCCC
>JBHOQW010000238.1:0-20965 GCA_042408665.1 Dehalococcoidia bacterium | reverse complement strand
GTTGGCGTCCATCGCCCGCGCGGCGCTGTAGGTGAGCTGGCGCGCGGCGGCCAGGTGCGTGGCCATCCGCCCCAGCTTATATTGCGTCAGCCCGTACTCGCCGATGGGCCGGCCGAACTGCACGCGGTCTATCACATACTGCGCGGTCTTCTCCAGCGCCGCCTGGGCCACCCCGCAGGCGCGTCCACCGGTCTGCAGCCGCCCGGCGGCAAAGCCGCCCATCTGCAGGTAAAAGCCGCGGTTCAGGCCGCCCTCCTCGCCCACCAGGTTCTCGGCCGGCACGAACCAGTTGTCAAAGGAGAGCATGAACGAGTGCATGCCGCGGTAGCCGGGGGTGGGGATCGCCTTGCCGGAGAGCACGCCGCCGCCGGGCTGTCGCTGCTCGAACTCATGCCCGTAGAACGGCTGCTTCTCCACGATGAACAGGGACAAGCCGCGCGCGCCCTTGCCGCGGTCCGGGTCGGTGCGGGCCAGGAGGGCCAGCACGTCCGCCCGGCCGGAGAAGGTACTCCACGCCTTGGTGCCGTTGATCACGTAGCCCCGCCGCCCATCTACCTCGGCCGGGTCGGCGCGGGTGGTGAGCGAGGCCACGTCGGACCCCACGTCCGGCTCGGTGACGGCGATGGCGACCAGCACCTGGCCGGAGGCGATGCGCGGCAGCCAGAACTGCTTCTGCCGCTCCGTGCCGCCGGCGAGTAAAGCGTTGATCAGAATCTCCGGCCGCGTGGCCAGCGACCCGGCCGCGCCCAGCGAGGCGACCGACAGCTCCTCGGTGGTGATCACCATCGCCGGGTAGCCCATGCCCGAGCCGCCGTACCGTTCGGGCACCGAGAGCGCGAACAGGCCCAGGTCCGCCATCTTGCGGATGAGCTCGTCCGGCACCAGCTCATCGTTGCGGTGGATGCGCTCGGCCAGCGGCGCCACCTCGCTACGGGCGAAATCGCGCATCGAGCGACGCGTCATCTCCAGCATCTCGTCGCCGAGCGGGATATTGTTCGCGCCGCGCGCGGCGATCACCGCCCGCCCGATCTCGCGCAGGCGGGCCTCGGCCATACCGGCCCGCACGGCGGCGCGCACCGTCGGCTCGACCAGCGGCGCCAGCGCCGCTTCCTCCAGGCCGAACTCCTCCAGGGCGCCCTCCACCTGCGTGCGCAGCTTGTGCGCCACCTCGGCGGTGTAGGCCACCGCTTGCAGGTCGATCACGGCGTCGGGGGTGCCGCGCTCATGCAGGCCGGCCGCGTAGGCCAGCAGGTCATGCGCCGCGCGCAGCTCGGTGGCCAGGTAGGCCACCCACTCGGTCTGCACCTGATAGTCGTCGATGCGCCTGCCGTGATCGGTGAGTCGCCGCGCCGCCTCCAGCACGGCCTCCATCACCTGATCCGCCGCCTCCAGGATTCGGCGGCCTTCCGCCAGGTTCGTGGCGGTCGCTGCCGTCGTGCTCATACGTCCCCTCCGGAACGGCAGCCGGGGCGCGGATCCCGACCGGTACCCGCGCGGCTGCCGGCTGCCTATGCCCGGCCGTCTCGTTTGGGCATCAACAGCCAGTAATCCAGGTCCAGCACCACCCGCGGGTCGTAGCCCTCGCGGCCGGTGCGGTCATCTCGGACCCGCAGCGGCACCGGCTCGGCCAGCGGGTCGGCGTTCTTGACCGCCACCAGCCGCAGGCGCAGGGCGCCCGCGCCGGGGCAGCCGGCCAGCTCGGCCTTGTCCAGCACCTCACTCCAGGCGTAGAGCGTGTCGCCCGCGAAGGTCGGGTTGGCATGGGTGCCGCTGTTCCAGGCCAGCATCCCCAGCCCGTTCTCCAGCCCGTTATAGGCCAGCGCCCGCGCCACCGAGATCACGTGCCCACCGTACATCAAGCGGCGGCCGAAGCGGGTGTCCGCCTGCATCTGGTGGAGGTTGAAATGCACGCGGGCGGTGTTCTGGTACAGGCGGGTGGCCAGGGCGTGCTCCGCCTCTTCTACCGTCATCCCATCCGCGTGGTCGATGCGCTCGCCGACCTGGTAGTCCTCAAAGAACCAGCGCCCGCCCGTGGCCGCGGGGTCGAAGCGGGCCAGGTCTAGCCCGGACGGCACCGGCAGGTCCGTGCCGGCGACCGCGGCGGGCAGCTTCGGTGCGTCGGCGGCGCCGGTGGGCGTGGCTGGGTCGCGTTTGTTGACCATCACCCAGCGGTAGAACGACAGCACCGGCTCATCGCGCTGGTTGTAGCCGGTGGTGTGCACCCAAACGATGCCGGCGTTGCCCACCGAGGTCTCCCGGCGACCGAGCACGCGCGACTCCGCCCGCAGGGTGTCGCCGGGGAAGACGGGCCGCAGGAAGCGCACGTCCGCGTAGCCGAGGTTGGCCACGGCGTTGAGCGATACGTCCGGCACCGACTTGCCGAACACGATGTGAAACACGAGCAGGTCGTGCAAGGGCGCGCGAGGGTAGCCGAGGGCGCGCGCGAACTCGTCCGCGCAGAAGAGCGGCGTGCGGTCGCCGGTGAGGGCGATGTACAGCGCGCGGTCGCCCTCGGTCACGGTGCGCGGCGTGGGATGCCGCAGCACCGCGCCGGGCGCGAAGTCCTCGAAGAAGTTGCCCCGGTTCGTTTTATCGCTCACGGGCACCTCTTTGTGCCGGAGTTCACAGACGCTGTTGGCGCCATTCTACGGGTCGGTCGCCTTAGGGCAAAGGGCGGTTGCCGGCCCCTGCCGGCGAGGCCGTCGGTGCGCTACTCTGGAGACGTGGAGATCGACGACCTGAGACTGCTGCGCGACCTGCGCCGCGCGCTGGACGCGGTCGCCGGCCAGGGCCACGAGGCGCAGGTCGCGGCCCTGCGCGAGGTGCTGGCCCAGCACGGTGCCACGCTCGACGATGTGGCGCGGGCCATCCGCCGCGTGAAGGAGCGGCACACCGCCGAGCTGGCCGGCCTGGCCCAGCGCATCGCGCGCCTGGCGGAACAGCGGGCCGAGGAAGTGGAGACGGCCGAGGCGGTGGATGCCTTCGTGCGCCGCCTGTCCCGGCGCGGTTGAGCGATGGCCACGGTCTACTACCCCGAGGACCTCACGGACCTGGAACGCACGTACCTGGGTGTGCTCGCTACCGGCATCGTGCCGGCGCGGCTGGCCGGGGACCCCTGGCTACGCATGGACTACATCACCGCTGTCTGTCTGGCCCTCCAGGAAGGCAAGCCGCAGACCGCATACCTGGACGGTGAGGGGCCGGAGATCACGCCCGCCTTCCGGGACGCGCTCACCGAAGCCGCCCTGGCCCTGGACGCCAAGGGGATCATCGCCGCCGGCACCCCCCTCTCCGAGCAGGTGCTCAGCACCGACCCCGCGTTGGTGCGGCCCCGTCCGCCGCGCGTGATCGACTTCGACCAGCACCCGCGCATCTTCGACCGCTTCCTCGCCCAGCGCTGCATGGAGACCCTGTTCCAGCACCCGGCCGTGTACCCCTTCCTCATGGGCAAGTACCAGGACAGCGCCGAGGTGTGGGGCCGCCTCTACCGGCAGGGCTACGGGCGCTGGCGGTGAGCGCCCCGGGAGCCATGCCATGCTCATCACCAACGGCCGCATCTACCTGATGGACCGCGCCCACACCGTGGTGGATACCCTGGTAGTACGCGACGGGCGCGTGGCCTTTGCCGGCCGCCGCGCGGAGGTGAACGTGCCGGACGACGAGCCCGTGCTGGACCTGGGCGGGCGGGCTGTGCTGCCCGGCCTGGCCGACGGGCACGCCCACCTGACGGCTCTGGCCCGCGCCCGCCTCGCCCTCAACGCCGCCGGGCTGGGCTCCGAGGAACAGGTAGCGGAGCTGGTGGCCGCGGCCGCGGCCCGCGCCCGCCCCGGTGAGTGGATCACCGGTCGCGGCTGGGACCAGACCCGCTGGCCTGGCCAACGCCTCCCCTCCCGGCGCTCGCTCGACCGCGCCGCCCCACGCAACCCGGTGGCCCTCACCCGTGTGGACGGCCACGCCCTGTGGGTGAACTCCGCCGCCCTACACGCCGCCGGCATCTCCCGCGACACGGCCGACCCGGCCGGCGGGATCATCGTCCGCGATGAGCGGGGCGAGCCCACCGGCCTGCTGATCGACACCGCCCAGGGCCTCGTGCACCGCGTGCAGCCGCGTCCATCCGTGGAGCAGTTCGACCGCGCCCTGCGCGACGCCATCCAGGAGTGCCTGGCCAAGGGCCTGACCGGCGTGCACGAGATGGGCGTGGACCTGGAGGGCTTCGCTGCCTACCGGCGACTGATCGCGCGCGGCGATTTCCCCTTCCGCGTGTACGCCGCCGTGGCCATGCGCTCGGCGGAGACCTGGGAGTTCTACCGCGAGCACGGCCCGGCCACCTTCGGCGATGGGCGGCTCACGGTGCGCGCCGTCAAGATTCTCGCCGATGGGGCGCTCGGCTCGCGCGGCGCCGCCCTGCACGACCCCTACCACGACGATCCGGGTAACCGCGGTCTCTTGCTCCTGCCGCCGGAGGAGCTGGAGCTGCAGGTGCGGGAGGCCGCCGCGCACGGCTTTCAGGTGTGCGTGCACGCCATCGGCGATCGCGCCAACACCCTGGTGCTGGACACGTTCGAGAAGGTGCTGGCCGAGCGGCCGGGGTGGGACCACCGCTTCCGCGTGGAGCACGCCCAGGTGCTCACCCCGGCGGACATCCCTCGCTTCCGCCGGCTGGGGGTGATCCCCAGCATGCAGCCCACGCACTGCACCTCGGATATGCGCTGGGCGGGCGCGCGCCTGGGGCCGGAGCGGCTGCGGGGCGCCTACGCCTGGCGCTCGCTGCTGGCCACCGGCGCGGTCATCGCCGGCGGCTCCGATTTCCCCGTGGAGGACCCCAACCCCTTCCACGGCGTCTTCGCCGCCGTCACCCGCCGGCCGCTTAACGGTGAGGGCATGGGCTGGCAGCCAGAGCAGCGCATGACGCGCCTAGAGGCGGTGCGCTCGTTCACGGCGTGGAACGCCTACGCCTCCTTTCAGGAGGGGGAACTGGGCAGCCTGGAACCCGGCCGGTGGGCGGACCTCATCGTGCTCTCCGCCGACGTGTTCACCTGCGCGGAGGAAGAGATCAAAGACATCGTCCCCATGCTGACCCTGGTAGGCGGCGAGGTGGTGTACCGGCGAGACGGGTAACCGCCCGCGGTTGACGGCGGTCCCTACGGCTTCTGACAATGGCCGGGGGAGGGGTCCGTCGCATGCTCCTGGTGCGCCGCGCCCGCTACGCCCTGGTGGCGGTGGTCGTCCTGGCCACGCTGTGGCTGCTGTACCAGGCGCGCGGCGCGCTGGCGCCCTTCCTGGTCGGCGGCGTGCTGGCCTACGTGCTCAGCCCGCTGGTGGAGCGGATGGCGCGGGTACTGCCGTTCTACCGCTCGCGGCAGGAGCTGGCGCGCACCATCGCCGTGCTAGAGGTGTACCTGGTCGGAATCGCCGTGCTGGTTACGGCCGGGGTGCTGATCATTCCCGTGCTGGTGGCCGAGGCCACCGACCTGGTTGATAACATTCCTCAGTATGTGGAGCGGGCGCGCGACCAGTTCGACAAGTGGAACCGCCTCTACCAGGAGAAGGTGCCGCCAGAGGCGCAGAGCTGGGTGGAGGACCAGATCCGCCGCCTAGGTCAGGAGCTGGGCGCGATCGGTCGGCAGGCCCTCAACCGCACGTTCACGATCGTCACCGGCACCTTCAGCGTGGTGCTGGGCTACATCATCATCCCCTTCTGGCTGTTTTACGTGCTCAAAGACCGACCCAAGATCGGGCCGGCCATTCAGGCCTGGTTTCCGCCCGGGCTGCGGGCGGACGTGGGCCAGTGCATCGAGATCGTGCGGCGGGTGGTGGGCTCATATGTGCGCGCCCAGCTCATCCTGGGCCTGTTCATCGGCACGGTGACCACCCTCGGCCTGTGGGCGCTGGGGATCGACTTTTACCTGATCCTGGGGATCATCGCCGGTATCACGGAGCTGATCCCGATCATCGGCCCCATTCTGGGCGCCATCCCGGCGGTCATCGTCACCCTGGCCCTGCAGCCGGAGAAGACCTGGCTGGTGATCCTGTTCTACTTTCTGGTGCAACAGGTGGAGAACGCCGTCTTGGTGCCGCGCATCCACGGCAACGCCGTGAACCTGCACCCGGCGGTGATCATCGTGCTGCTGGCGGTGGCGCAGCAGATCGCCGGGTTTGTGGGCATGCTGGTGGCCGTGCCCCTGGCCGCCGTGGGCCGCGACCTGTTCGTGTACGTCTACCGCCGCCTACAGGAGCAGGAGGAGCTGCTCCGCCGCCGCGCCGCGGCCGGGGAGGCGTCGTCCATCCCTCCGGCCGGCCTCCGGCTCCCTGGGGGCCACCCGCTCCCGCAGGGCGACACGGGGGACGCGCCGCGGGAGGGACCGGCTGAACCCGCCACGCCTCGCGGCCGCGAGCGGGGACAGGGGTGACCGCCAGGGAGTGGTCCGCGTCTGGCGCGTGGGAGAGGCGGGTAAGCGTCGGCGCCGAGACCAGCCCTCACCAGGCCGGCCCGTGAGCGGGCCTCACCACGCCGGCAGAGCACCGCGCCACTGGTCATGCTACCCTGAAACTAGCCCCCGCGCGGGGCGACACCCAACGGAACGGGAGCGCCGTGCCGCTTCGCCTTTCCCGCCGTGTCACGCTCATGCTGGCCGTCGGCGCCGCCGTGCTGGTGGCCGACATCGCCAGCAAGCGGGCGGTGCACGAGACGCTGGCCCTGGGTGAGCGCCGCGAACTGATCCCCGGTGTGCTGGTGCTCACCCACGTGCAGAACACCGGCGCCGCGTACGGTCTGCTGGCCGGTCAACGGTGGCTGCTCGTGATCACCGCCGCCGTGATCGCCGCCGCCACGCCGCTCCTGTTGCGCGCCCTGCCGGTGCACGGTCACTTCGCCTGGGCCGGCCCGGTGCTCACCGGCATGATCGTGGGCGGCGCCGTGGGCAACATCGCCCAGCGCGCCCTGCGCGGCTACGTGACCGATTTCCTGCAGACGCCGCCGGTCCCGCTGTTCCAGGTCTTCAACCTGGCCGATGCCTCCATCTCCGTGGCCGTCACCGCCCTGCTGACCCTCACGTTTCTCCTCGGCGATCGGCCGGCACGCGCGCCGTCCGATCCGGACGGCGCCGCGGGGAAGGACGTCGGTGCAGCGCCCCCGACCCCTGCGCCCGAGGGGTAGGCACACGCGGTGGAGCGAGCGATGCCGACGTCGCATTCCCTCACCGAGCCCGCGGCCGAGCGCGTCGAGTTGTACGTGCGCACCTACCGCACGCTCCTGCGCAGCGCCGGTGAGACGCGCCTGCGCACCCTGGAGCGGCCCCATGCGGACATGATTTCCAGCCTGCATAGCGGCGCCGGTGACGAGCGCCCGGATCTCGGCGCGCTGATTTACGCCATGCAGCGCCTGCCGGCCGCCATCGCCGGCGTGCGCCTGGTGGTAATGGGCCAGTCCACGGAGGCGATCAGCGCCGCCCTGGGCGAGGACGTACCGCGCTGGCAACCGGTGACCGCCCCCGGCCGCCGACGGCGCTGGCTGTGGGACGGGCACGAGCGCATCGCCGTGCTGGTGGCGAGCGAGACCGACGTCGATGACCTGATCCCGACCCTGGTGGCCTACCAGATCGAGTGGAACAAGTTGCACCTGCGGCTGCGCGGCCTGGACCTGACGCGCGACCCGCGCGGGCTGTGGCGGCAGCTCGACGTGGCGGAGGTGGATTGGCTGCACGTGCTGGAGATCTGCGGTGCGGGGGCGCACCGCTGGCTGGAGGCGGTGGCGGCAACGGAGAAGGACTTCTGGGTGCGCATGGTGGGCGGCACGCATGTGGGCTACGCCCGCGCCGTGCGCCGCTGGTGGCAGCCGGTGGTGGCGCACCTGCGCGCCGGCGGCATGGAGCGCTGCCCCATCTACTTCGTATCCTCGAACACGCACTCGCTCGCCAACCTCGTCTCGGGCGTGGCCGCCCGCTTCGAGCGCGAGATCATCGACTTTGTGGAGCGGCAGAACCACCCGGAACTGGCACCGGAACTGCGCAAGCTGCGCACGGGCGCCAGCCGCGCCTCGTGGGCCAATTTTCTTTACTACGCCGCGCGCCACTTCTTCGCCGCCCACCCGGACATCCAGCCCGTCCGCGCCGAGCTGGAGCGCGAGGCCGGCATCACCTATCTCGAGCCGGAAAGCGCGCTGGACGTGGCCGTGCAGGTCCTGCCGCTCCACCGACTGGACCCGACGCGCATGGACGCCCGCCTGGGCGCCGTGGACGAGCAACGCCTGCGCGCCAGCCCGGCGGTGATCATCAACATCGATTACCCGCTGGGCCTTGCGGCCTACCGCGTGCTGCGGGTGATCGCCGAAGACGTCGAGCACCTGGCCGGGGTGTACGTGCTGGGCAAGGCGGCCACGCTCAACGCCTCCGTGGGCGACGTGATGGTCTCGAACGCCGTGCACGACGAGCACACGGGCAACACCTACTGGCTGGACAACTGCTTCTCGGCCGAGGACGTGGCACCGTTTCTGGTGTTCGGGTCGGCGCTGGACGGGCAGCGGGCGGTGTCGGTGCTGGGCACCTTCCTGCAGAACCGCGGCCACCTGGAGCGCTACTATCGCGAGACGTACACCGTGGTGGAGATGGAGGCTGGGCCGTACCTCTCCGCGGTGTACGAGGCCACGCACCCCACCCGCCACCCGGTGAACGAGCACGTTAACCTGGCCCGCCTGCCCTTCGACCTGGGTATCCTCCACTACGCCTCGGACACGCCCTACACGCAGGCGCGCACGCTGGGGGCGCGCGGCCTGTCCTACCGCGGCATGGACTCCACCTATGCCGGCGCCGTGGCCATCCTGCGCCGTATCCTGCAGCGTGAGGGCGCCCTTCACGTCTGAGGGCGACGCACCCGGGCACGGCCCGGCTCCACGACCACGACGCAGCCGGCGAGTGCGGCCAGGTCAGCGGTGCGCACAAACGCCTCGACAAAACGGTTGACCGCCAGCGGACCACCGGAGCCGGGCCGGAACACCACGATGCCGGGGTGACTGCCTGGCGGGTACGCCCGCACATCCGCCAGGCCCAGATCGAGGGTGAACAACACGCGGCCCTCGCTGACGGCCGCCGCGACGATCACCGAATCAGCCTGCCCGATTAACCCCTCCTCGGCAACGGTCGAGACGTCATGGCCAAGCGACTGGAGCAGCGGTTTCAGGTGGCGGGAGAGATTCTCGTCAAGCTTGAGCTTCACGACGAGGAGGCGGGGTTGGACACAACGTGCTCCGCGAGCTCAGCAGCATAGGCGAGCGCAGCACGGATATCCTCAGGCTGGAGCTGCGGGAAGTGGTCGAGCACCTCCTCCGGGGTGAGCCCCTCGGCCAGCGCGTCGAGGATCACGCTCACCGGCACACGTGTCCCGCGAATGCACGCGACACCGCCGCAGATATTCGGGTCAGCTGCGATCCGTATAAGCAAGTCGTCGCGCGTCATGAGCCGTGCTCCTTATCCTGGGAGCCGATTGTAGCACGCGACCGACGACGGGCTGTGCACCGCCTACCCCGCCATCTGTTGGACACGCCCTACACGCAGGCGCGCACGCTGGGGGCGCGCGGCCTGTCCTACCGCGGCATGGACTCCACCTATGCCGGCGCCGTGGCCATCCTGCGCCGTATCCTGCAGCGTGAGGGCGCCCTTCACGCCGGAGACACTCTGCGGTTCAACAGAACGGCCGGTGCGCACCTACGCACCGGCCGTTGCCGTCTCCCGGGTGTGCCGCCTACTCGACCGCGAGCACCGTCAGGCGTCGCTCGCCCGCGGGCACTTTCACCGTCACCTCGTCGCCGGCCCGGCGGCCGAGCAGGGCGGCGCCGATCGGCGCCTGGGCCGAGATGTGGCCGCGCCCCGCGTCCGCCTCCACCGGGCTGACGATCACGAAGGTCTGCGTGCGACCGCTGGTGTGGTCACGCACCGTGACCTTGCTGCCGATGGCCACCACGCCGACGGGGCGGGGGGTCTCCTCGGCGCGCTCCGCCGCCAGGAAGCGCTCCAGCTCCTGGATACGCCCCTGCACGCGCATCACCTCTTCCTGGAGGGCGAGGTAATCGCTCTCCTCCCAGGCGGAGGCCTGGTCCCGTGCCTCGTGCAGCAAGGCGGCGAGCTGCGGCTCGCGTTCGGTCTTCAGGCGGTACAGCTCCTCGCTGAGCCGGGCACGCCCGGCGTCCGTGAGAGGTGCCGGCCGTTGCGTGTTCGTCGCCATATCAGTCTCTCTGCCTCCCTGCCGGCCCCGCAAGCCGGGGCCCGAATGTCTGCGGTAGCGCGCCGCCCTGTGCCTTATCGACGACGGCTGCGCTCCGCCCTGCGCTGCTCCTGCCCCGTGTCACGCCGGTACGTTTGCACTATTTGTGAAAGTGAGCACGAGAGCGAGGCTAAGTATCGCCATCCAGGCCGGGCCTGTCAAGGGGTACTTTGGGACAGGGTGTCCCCGACCATGGGACCCGCCACCGCGGTCCGGCCCGACCGTGCTACCCTGGGTGTATGGACGTGGGCATCATCGGGCTGGCCCAGGCAGGCAAGACGACGGTGTTCAACGCGGTGACGCGCGGCAAGGCGCAGACCGGGTTCGGCGCGGCGCACGAGCCGAATGTTGGCGTGGTCAAGGTACCGGACCCACGCCTAGACACCCTGGCCGCGATGTTCAAGCCCAAGAAGGTCACGCCGGCCGAGATCCGCTACGTGGACTTCCCGCCGGCGGGCGCGCATTTCGGCAAAGGGGAGGGACCGGGGGGCGCCTTCCTCAACGAGGTGCGGCGCGTGGACGCCCTCATCCACGTCGTCCGCGCCTTCCACGACCCGGCCGTGCCCCACCCGGAGGGCAGCATCGACCCGGCGCGCGACATCGCGACGCTGGAGCTGGAGCTGGCGTTCGCCGACCTGGCCGTGATCGAGCGGCGGCTGGAGCGCCTAGAGGCGGAGCTGCGCTCCCTGCGCGCCGGCGAGCGCGGCGCGGGTGAGCGGGAGCGCGCCCTGCTCACCCGCCTCAAGGCCGCCCTGGAGGCGGAGCGGCCGCTGCGCGCGCTGGACCTCTCGGACGAGGAGGAACGGCTCATCGCCGGCTTCCGCTTCCTCACCCGCAAGCCGATGCTCATCCTCCTCAACCTGGGCGAGGAGGACATCGCCCGCCGGGAGGCGTTCGAGGCCGAGTACCGGGCCCGGTTTAGCGGCCCGCGCACGGACGTGGCCGCCCTGTGCGGCAAGCTGGAGATGGAGCTGTTGGAGCTCTCGGCCGAGGAGGCGGCCGAGTACCGCCGCCATCTCGGCCTGTGCGACGAAACGGGGCTCAACCGGGCCATCCGCCTCTCCTATCGACTAATGGGCCTCATCTCCTTCTTCACCGTCGGCCCGGACGAGTGCCGCGCCTGGACGGTGGAGGCAGGAGCCACCGCGCCGCGCGCCGCCGGCAAGATCCACTCGGACATGGAGCGCGGCTTCATCCGCGCCGAGGTCATCCGCTTCGCGGACCTGGTAGCCGCCGGCTCCGAGGCCGAGGCCAAGCGCCGTGGCCTCGTCCGCACCGAGGGCAAGGGCTACATCGTCCAGGACGGCGACGTCCTGCACATCCTGTTCAACGTCTGAGCCCCACGCCGCTCACATGACGATCGCCGCCCGCGTCACGCCGCCGCGCCGCGCCATCCAATCCGCCTCCTGGAAGGCGCGGTTGATCTCCTCTAGCGGGTAGCGGTGGGAGATGAGCCGCTCAAACGGGTAGCGGTCGCCAGTGCGGACGAGGAAGTCCAGCGCGCGCGGCAGCACCCAGGCGTCGTACGTCACCACGCCGACGATGGTGCGGGAAAGGCGGACGACGTCGTGCGGCACGATCTCCGCCGTGTGGCCGGGCATGATGTTGCCCACCCACAGGTAGCGGCCGCCCGGGCGCAGGTAGGTGAGCCCCTCCTGCACCACGCCCGGCACGCCCACGAACTCGCAGGCCACGTCGGCCCCGTCGCCGCCGGTCAGCTCGTGCACCCGTGCGGCCCGCTCCTCCGGCGTGGGCAGCTCGTCCAGGTTGATGACGGCATCCGCGCCGAACGCCTGCGCCAGCTTGAGCCGTTCGGGAATGCGGTCCACGGCGATCACCAGTCCGGCGCCCATCTCCTTGGCCACCGCGCAGGCGGCGATGCCCAGCCCGCCCGCGCCCTGGATCACCACGGCATCGCCCAACCAGACGCCCACGTCGTGCAAGCCCTGGATCACCTGCGCCAGGGCGCAGTTGACCGGCGGCAGCACCGCGTCCGGCAGGGCATCCGGCACCTTGAACACCCACTGGCCGGGGAGCAGGTAGTAGTAATCGTTGTACGCGCCGTGGAAGTGGGGCGGGTCGTCGGCGGTGAGACGGGCGCGCTTGGCGTAGCGGTAGGGACAGGCGGCGGTGCCGGTGATGCAGGCCGGGCACTGGCCGCACGGGTTGAAGTAGGCGTACACCACGCGGTCGCCCTCGGCCAGCGGCCGACCGCGGGTATCGGTGCGGCGGTTGGCGCCCAGGGCCGCCACCACGCCGGTCATCTCATGGCCGCCCCAGCGCGGTGGGCGGGCGGTAAAGCCGCCCATCTCCCCGCGCCACATGTGCAGGTCCGAGCCGCAGATGGTGGCGGCGGTGACTTTGATCAGGATCTCCTCCGGCTCCGGCGGCCGCACCGGGTACTCCCGGATCTCCATCGGCCGGCCCGGCTCGAAGCTGACGGCAACCCGCCCGCGCATGATGTCTCCCTCCATGCAGGTGTGGGAGGCCAGTATACCCACGCCGAGAGCGGCGCGCCCGCGGCGCAGGGCCTCAGGGTGGTCCCGCCGCGGCAGGCGGTGGCGCCGGGCGCACAGCGGCGCGGGCGCGCAGGGCACGGCGGACCACGGCTCAGACGCTGATGCCGTAGACCTTCTTGGCCTGGGCCCGCAGCTCGGCGCGGAAGTCCGGGTGGGCCACCCCGATCAGCTCCTGGATACGCTCGCGCACGGAGCGGCCGCTCAGCCGGGCGATGCCCTGCTCGGTGACCACGTAATCCACGAAGGCGCGGTGGACCGTGACCATAGAGCCCTCCGGCAGCGTGGCCACGATACGCGTGTGGCGCACGCCGTTCACGAGCTGGGAGGAGGGCAGCACGATGATGGAGTGCGCGGTCATCACCGACGCGGCGTAGGCGAAGGTGGGCTGGCCGCCGGGTCCGCTGAAGGCCATCGGCCCCCAGCTCTCCGAGCAGACGTTGCCGGTGAGGTCCACGAACAGCGCGTTGTTGACCGCCACGAAGTTGTGGAACTGCAACAGCACGCGCATATCGTCCGTGTAGTTGAAGTCGTACAGCTCGTAGACGGGGTTCCCGTCCATGAAGGCCAGCTCTTCGGGGGTGAGCTGGGCGGCGGTGCTGGCTACCACCTTGCCGGGGTTGACCTCCTTGTAGCGGCCGGTTACCACCCCGGCCTTGACCAGGTCCGCCACGCCGCCGGGCAGCAGCTCGGTGTGGATGCCGAGGTCATGTTTGTCAAACAGGTACAGGCACATGGCCGCGGAGACGTCGCCGATGCCGATCTGGAGGGTGGCGCGGTTGGGGATGAGTTCGGTGGCGGTGAGCGTGCAGATCACCTCCGCCGCGTACACCGTCTCCTCGGAGCGGGGCGGGATCGGCGGCGGGGTGGGCGGGCCGGCCTCGGCCAGGCGCGTAAAGCGGTCAATGTGAACGCGGTTCTGGCCGCCGGTGCGGATGAACTCGGGATGGACCTCGCCCACAAGCTGGCGGGCGTGCTCCACGATCGTGGGGCTGAAGAACACCGCGCTGCCGAAGGAGCAGTAGCCGTCCTCATCGGGCGGGGAGATCGGGATGGCGGCCACGTCGAACTCGAAATCGACACCGTTGGGCATCTTGCCCTGGCGGAAGCCGGCCACCGGGATGAGGTCGAAGCGGCCCTCCCGCACCGGCCCTCGCTCCAGCGGGCCGGTGTAAAGGCTGACGATGCGCAGGTGCTCCAGCACCTCGGGCCGGTCCCAGTTGAAGGGGGTGAGAAACGTGTAGACCGTGGCGCCGGGCACCTCGGCGGCCCGCTCCGCCAGCCCGGCACACAGGCTGACCGGCACCGAGTTGAGGCCGCCCATCCACACCCGATCGCCGGGCCGGACCAGGCCCATCGCCTCCCGCGGTGACATGAGCTTGTGCGCGTACCGCTCCCGCCAATCGGCCACCGGCGGCTTCACCAGCATGGCGTGTCCCTCTCGTGTTCCGTGTCTCAGGCCGGCTCGCACCCACGCAACGCCAGCCGTGTGACGGCCACAATAGCACACCGGCGGCCTGCCGGCAGCCTCTCTCCTCACTCGACCACCGGCACTCACCTCCTGGTGAGTGCTGAGGAAGAGCGAGCCACCACGCGGCGCGCCTACTCGTCCGGCCGACCGATGAGTGCGTAGCGGGGCATGACCTCCCACCGCTCGGTGGGTGGGTTCTCCTGCGCGGCCAGGGCGGCCCGCCGCTCCTCCCGCTCGTACTCCCTGGCCTTGGCGATGGTCTCGGCGCGGATGCGGGCGTGCTCCTCCGCCTGCCGCCGCTCCGCCTCGCTAGGTTGCTTGGGCACGCCGGGGTAGACCTTCACCCGTCCCTCGCGCTCCAGCTTCTTGAGGTGCGTCTCCACGTTGCCGGCGGCGGCGCGGCGCAGGCGCGGGTCGATGTCGCCGTAGACCTTGAGCATGATGTCCCAGCTCGTCGGCTCGCCGCCCTCGGCCAGCACGGCCAGGATCTGCCGCTCGCGCATCTGGCGATGCGCGATGTACTGGCGGATCCAGGCGCGCGGCTCGCGCACCAGCGGCCCGTGGCCGGGACAGATCACGGTCAGGTGGGGCAGGGCCAGCAGCCGCTCCAGGCTGGCCATGTAGGCGCCCAGGTCCCACACGGTGGTGGTGGTGCTGCCCAGCAGCGTGTCGCCGGTGAACAGCACCCCCTCTTCTTCCAGGTAGAAGCACAGCGAGTCCACGCTGTGGCCGGGCGTCTCCAGCACCTGCACGCGCACGCCTCCGTCCAGCTCGACCACCTGCCCGTCGCGCAGGGTGCGCACGCCGCTTTCCGGCAGCTTGCCCTCCAGGAGCGGCGGCCCCTCGGGGTGCACCAGCACCTCCGCCCCGAAGCTCTCGCGCAGCCATTTGAGGTTGCCGGCGTGGTCCAGGTGGTGATGGGTGACGGCGGCCAGGGCGATCTCCGCCCGCTCCACGGCCGCCAGATACCCGCGCAGCATCCACTGGTAGCGCTCCAGGGCCTCGCCGGAGTCCACCGTCATCACCTGGCCGGAGCCGATCAGGTAAATCGTCGTTACCTGTGGGTGCATGGGGTTGTCGTCCGGCACCTGCACGGCGCGGACGCTGGCGCTGACCTGCATCGCGGCACCTCCACCGGCCACGGATGCGCCGTGGCCCCACCCGGTGCACCCCTGCCGCCGCCTTCAGGATAACCGACCGTGCCCGCGCGGGACCTTCCGAGTCAGCGGGGCCCGATGCACGCTGAAGGGATGCAGCCGGCCTACCGCCCTCTCTCCCCCGGCCTGCCGGGGATAGGAGGGCAGACGCCGGTTGCTCGTTCCCCTCGGCGTGCCGGGAGAGGGCCGCACCTCACCGTTCACATGGCGACGCGCTCCGCCTCCAGCGCTTCCTCCAGCAGGCGCAAGTAGCTCTCGTAGCGTGCGGCGTCGATGGCGCCGCGTTCCACCGCGGCGCGCACAGCGCAGCCCAGTTCTTTGGCGTGCAGGCAATCGCTGAAGCGGCACTGCCCCAGGTAGGGGCGGAATTCGGGGAAGCAGGCGTCCAGGTCTTCCGGCGGCACATTCCAGGGCGCCACCTCGCGCAAGCCGGGCGTGTCGGCCACAAACCCGCCCCACGGCAGCGGCAGCAGTTGCCCCACCACCGTGGTGTGCCGTCCTTTGTTCAGCGCCTCGCTGATGGGGCCGGTGCGCAAGTTGAGCCCGGGCACCACGGCGTTGATCAGGCTGCTCTTGCCCACCCCAGAGGGCCCCGCCAGCAACGTGGTCTTGCCCGCCAGCTCTTCCGGCAGCCCCTCCAGGCCGATGCGCTGGGTGGCGCTGCAGTAGCGCACGGGATAGCCGATGCGCTCGTACACGCCGAACATCCGCCGCGCCGCCGCCTCACCTACGAGGTCGATCTTGTTTACGATCAGGTGCGCCGGCAGCTCGTTGGCCTCGGCGATGACGAGAAACCGGTCCACGGCGCGCAGGTGGGGGTCCGGTTTGGCGGCGGCGAACACCACGAACACCTGGTCGATGTTGGCGGCCAGCACCTGCTCGCGCCAAGCCCCCTTAGGCCCGGCCGCACGGCGGGAGAAGACGGAGCGCCGCGGCGCGACGGCCTCGATCACCCCTTCGCCCTCGCCCGTGGGCCGGACCGTGACGCGGTCCCCGATCACCGGCAGAACGGCCGCCTTGCCGCCCTTCCGCAGCACGCCGCGCAGGCGACAGCGCCACTCGCGGCCGTCCACCAGCACGGCGTACCACTCATTCATCGTCCACAGGACGATGCCTTCCAGCACCTGCCCGCCGACAGGCTCGGGGGAGCCGCGCCGACCGTTGCCACCCATGCGCCCATTATCGCCCACCGCCGCGCCCGCGGCGAGGAGCACGCCACGGGTGTGAACCCCAACACGTCGGGGCCAGCCACCGCTAGCTCACCCCCTGCAGGTTGGGCGGGGGTGGCTGGTTGTTCGGGTCGGCGCTGTACTGCGTATCGGCGCCCAGCAGGTCCAGGGCATCGTAGTACAGCACCACGCGGCCGCCGCTGTCCGGCCAGACGTCGGTGTCGTTGAAGCTGGCCGTGCCGCAGGCGTTCTCGCGCGGGGCGCCGGTGTAGATGCGGCAGGACTGGCCCGGCTGCATGACGAACCCGTTTGGGAAGAAGACCTTCTTGTTGCGCTGCGGCGAGCTGACGGACCAGCCCGTCATCTCCTGCGCGCCGCCGCCGAGGTTCGAGACTTCCACGTACTCGTCCACCTGCCCCGGCTCGCTGCCCACGAACTTGACCCGCGTCACCTGCAAGTAGGGGCCGCCCAGGAAGCGGGCGATGATGCTGATCACCGCCGGGTCGCCGGCGCGCACGCGGAACACCACCGTCTCGTTGAAGCGGGCGTCCGGGTCCGTCACGCCCAGCTCCGCCCAGGCTGCCGCCTCACCGTTCCAGAGGGCGGCGCGGAAGGGGCTGCAGGTGCGCTGCCCCGGCTCCGGGATACAGGGCCGGGGATCGCTCAGGTTGAGGGCGGCTACGGTGAAACCGGCCGCACCGGCGGCGGTGAGATTGAGCTGCTCGTAACCGCCCTCACGGAAGACGGCCGTCTCGCGGGCGGCGACGCCACCCACCCGGAAGGTGATGAGGTCGCCCACCCGCCCGCAGGCGGCCGGCGCCCCCGGCTGGTTGACATCGAGCACGTACTGCCCGGCGCTGTTGGTCTGGCCGGAACCGCACACCGCACCGCCCATGAGCGCCTCCACGGTGGTGCCGACCGGGGCAGGTGCCCCGTTGAGGGTCACCGTGCCGAAGAAGCGGTGAGGCGGACGCGGCGGCGACTGTGCCCCGGCGCTGGGGCCGGCCATCAGCGCGGCCCCGGCCATGGCCGAGGCGAGTAGGGCGCGGGCAAGCAAGCGGAGCGGGCGCGGCATGATTCCCCCCTCAAGCAGCAACTGGTCAGCTCACCCCCTGCAGGTTGGGCGGAGGCGGCTGGTTGTTCGGGTCGGCGCTGTACTGCGTGTCGTCACCGGGCAGGGCGAGCGCGTCGTAGAACAGCACGGCGCGGCCGCCGCCATCCGGCCAGACGTCCCCGGCGGGCATCATGGCGTCGCCGCACGAGTCGAAGCGGACGACCCCCGTGTAGAAGCGGCAGGGCTGGCCGGGGTTCATCACTAGGCCGGCCGGGAACGGCACCACCACGCCGGTGGCGGGCGAGCGAACGGTCCAGCCGGTCATGTCCTGGTCCCCACCACCCAGGTTGGTGATCTCGATGAACTCGGCCTCGGTGCCGCCGCCGAAGTGGAGGCGGGTGATCTTGAGGTACGGCGCGCCCAGGAAGCGAGCGATGTTACTGATGGCGGCCGGGTCGCCGGCGCGCACGCGGAACACCACCGTCTCGTTGAAGCGGGCGTCCGGGTCCGTCACGCCGCGGGCGGCCCAGGCGGTGGCGTCCCCGTTCCAGAGGGCGGCGCGGGTGGCGTCGCAAACGCGCTGGCCCGGCTCCGGAATGCAGGGGCGCGGGTCGGACAGGTCGAGGAAGGCCTCGGTGTAGCGCCGTGCGGCCGGCTGGCCCGGGGCGGTGAGCGGCAGCTCGGTGAAAGCGCCGGCCTGGAAGGTGCCGGTTTGACCGGCCAGCACACCGCCCACTCGGAAGGTGATCAGGGCACCGGGTGTACCGCAGCCGGGGGTTTTGGTGGCGTCGTCCACGTCCACCACGTAGCGGCCGTCGGCGCGCACCTCACCGGTGCCGCAGAGCTGCTCACCGATGTAGGCGGTCACGGGGGTGCCCACCGGCGGCGTTTGGCCGTTGAGGGTGACGGAACCGTAGTAGCGGTTGGGTGGAAGGGGTTGGGCGATGGCCGTCTGGGCGGCGAGCGCGAGGGTGGCGAGGGCGGCGATGAGGGCGGTCAGTCGCACATGAACACCTCCATGGTGGGGATGCGGCGGGCCAGGCCGGCGGGATGGTCAGCGGAGGGAGCGGGCGATGCGCAGCAATCCCTCCACGTCCAGCACGTCGGCGGGACCGGCGACGAGCACGAGCAGCCCGTCGCGCGAGAAGAGCAGCGAGTGGCTGCGGTCAGTGCGCCAGGCGGCGGGCGCGGGCTGTTCGTCTTGCGGGCCGCGCACCTCCCACTCACCGTCGATGTAGAACCCGGCCTGCCCGTCCACGCGGACGGGGAACACATGCCGCTCTTTGACCTGAAACACGGTGGAGCGGTCCGGTTGCAGCACCTCCACGACGATGCCGGGGCGACCGCGCTCGTCCGGGAAGTACTGCACCGTGGTCGAAGCGGTGCGGAACACCTGGCCGCGCGCCGGCTGGTAGCCGTCGGGGAGCCAGGTCGGTGTGAGCACGGGCAGCACCGACTCGGTGCCGGGCGGAGGACCCGCGCGCACCAGCCCCAGGCGGGCGGTCACCTGGTACTGCGTCGCCGGCACCCGCGGCGCGTGCAGGCGGTCTACCTGGCGCACGTGCAGGAGGCTGAGCTCCGCCTCGTCAGGTGTGGCCGCGGCCAGCAGGCGGGTCGGCTGGTCGGCGGGGGTGGCGGGATCGGGCAGGCGCGCCTGCACCAGCGCCAGGCCCAGCACCAGGCCCAGGATTGCGACCCCCAGCGGGGGCGCCGTGCGCCGCACCTCCCGCGCCAACCGCGGTGGTGGCAGGTTACGGAATGAGGCGGCGATCAGGTCCGGGTCACCGAAACGGGCGCGCACCAGGGCCATGGCCTGCTCCGGGCTATAGCCTTCGGCCAGCAGGTCGGCCAGGGCGTCCTCCAGGTAGCCGAGCAGCTCGCGGCGGATGCGCGCCCGCCGCCAGCGCGGCACCCCGGCCACCACCCGTTCGACGAGGGGCGCCAGCATCGTCGGGCTCGGGGCAGGGGCGCTGGCTGAAGGGTCACGCCTCATCCGGTCACTCCCAGGATGCTCTCCACGGCGCGTACGTGCCGGCGCCAGACCTGCCGTCGCTCGTCCAGCGCCGCCTCACCGCGTGGGGTGAGGCGGTAATAGCGCCGGTCGCGGCCCGGCAGACCGCCCCACTCGGCCGTGACCAGGCCCTCGCGCTCCAAGCGGTGCAGCAGGGGGTAGAGGCTGCCCTCACCCACCCGCAGGTGCCCCTCGCTGCGGGTGCGGATCTCTTTGATGATCTCGTAGCCGTGCATGGCCCGGCCGCGCAGCAACGACAAGACCAGCAGCTCCGTCGAACCCTTAACCAGCTCGCTCGCAAACGGCATCGTCGTCCCAACCCATCGGAGTCGCGGCCGGAGACGCGGCGCCAGCGCACGGCGCCGATCGCGTCCAGGCCCCTGCCGGCCTATTCTATCGCGTAGTGCACGCGCACGATCACGGTGATGGTCTGCTCGCCCGGCGCGATCTCGATGGCGCTTACCTGTCCCGCCACGGGGGCCGGTGCCGCCACGCGCTGCGGTGTCGGCGCCGGTGCGGACACCTCCTCGATCGCCAGCACGCGCCCGAGCTGCACCCCGGCGCGGGCCGCCAGGTCCTCGGCCTTGGCCCGAGCATCGGCCATGGCGGCGGCACGGGCACGGGCGGCCAGCGCCGCGGTGTCCTCGATGCTGAAACCGACCCCCTGTACGAGGGCCTCATCGCCCAGTGCCTGCACGGCCGTGTCGATCAGGCGGCCGATGCGGCTGAAGTCGCGCAGGCGCACGGCCAAAAGGTGCGTGGCCCGCCAGGCGACGACCGGCGGTGGCGCCCCTTCCGGCGCCCGCCCGAACTCCGGCGTAAGGGTGAGCTGACGTGTCTGGATGTCGCTGTCCGGCACGCCGCCCGCCCGGAGCACGGTCATCAGGTTCGCGGTCTGCTCGGCGGCGCGGTCAAACGCCTCCCCGGCAGAGGGACGGCGCACGAAGGCACCGAGCGTGACCGTGGCCACGTCCGGCCGCGCCGCCACGACCCCCTGCCCCTGCACGCGAATGCCCGGCCCCACCTCCTGGGCCACGGCGGGACGGGAAGGGCCGAGAGTAGCCAGCGTCAGGGGCAGGAGAGCCAGCACGAACGCGGCCGCACGACGCATTGAGGAGCCTCCTTTGCACGATCCCAAATAAAGTTGTTGGAGGTTGGGGCGCGGTGCCCAACCTCCAACAACGTGGCGCGGCGCTCGCCGTTACTGACGCCGCCGGGCCGCCACACCCGCGGCGCCGGCCACACCCGCCAGGGCGGCGAGCCCGCCCAGCAGCCAGGCGGCGGCGACGTCACCGCTCGTGCCGGCACCCGTGCTCGGCAGGGCCGGGGCGGC
>JBHOQW010000234.1:0-2766 GCA_042408665.1 Dehalococcoidia bacterium | reverse complement strand
GGTTCATCCCCTGGCGTTCGCCCATCATGGCCACGAGGGCGTCGCCCGGGATCACGCGGAGGATGAAGAACGTGAACAGGGAGACCAGGAACAGCACCGGGATGTAGGAGAGCACCCGGCGCAGGATGTACATCTGCATAGTCCCCTCCGCCGCCTACTTCTCGGCCAGCCACGCGCGCACGAACTGCTCGCAGGAATAGCAGGTCGACGTGCCAAGGAAGCCGTGGACGCGGAAGTTCTTCAACGCCGACGTCCAGGCCTGCCGGTACCAGGCCTGCGGCCACCAGACCTCGTAGTTCTGGTCGTTGAGGAGCTTGTCGATCTGGCGCAGGATCTCCCGCCGCTTGCGGTTATCCGTCTCGCGGCGTTGGGCGCGCAACAGGTTGTCCAGCTCCGGGTTGCTGACGCCGTTGTAGTTCAGGCCGCCGCCGGTGATGTACCAGGGGTAGATCCAGCCGTCGATGGAGTGGTTGGGCGGCCCCCAGACCATGTTGATCGCTTCATCGAACTTGCGCTCGGCCAGGATGGTGATGGCCGTGGGGTTGTCCACCCGGCGGTTCCGGATCTTGACGCCGATCTGCCGGAGCATGTCCTGGGCCGGGGAGAAGGCGTCGCGACCGGCCGTCAGATAGTACTCGATGACCTCGAATTCCAGATTTTCGGCGCCGGCGGCCTGGAGGAGCTTTTTGGCCTCGGCCGGGTTGTACTGGAACGTCGGACCCTGGTCCTTGAGCGTGGGGAAGTCGTCGTAGACGAACGCCCACGGCAGCGCGGTGGCGCTGTAGCCCTTGTTCAGGCCGTCATAGAGCAGCTCGTCGTACGCCACGCGGTCGATGCCCATGCTGATCGCGTTGCGCACGCGCTTATCTTTGAATTTGGGGTTGTTCATGTTGAACTGGAAGCCGTTGACGTTGCCGCCGCGCGACTGGGGCACGTCCAGCCACACGGTGTTGGGGCTGGTTTTGAGCAGGTCTTCCCCGTCGGCCGTGTCCGTGGGCACGTACACGTGCCATTTGCCGGCGCGGTAGCCGGCCTTTTGCGCGGCGGGGTTGGCCTCCACGAAGGTTTCGATGCGGTCCACGTACGGCAGCGGCTTGCCGTCGGCGCCCAGCTCCCAGTAGTCGGGGTTGCGCACGAAGGTCGAGCCCTGCTTGGGCGTCCAGGACTCGCGGATGAAGGGGCCGGTGCCCACCACCTCCGTCATGACCTTGTCGCTGTTCAGCCACAGCTCGCGCGGCACGATGAAGGAGTAGGTGGCTACCGTGGCCGGGAAATCGACGTACGGCTCCTTGAGCTTGGCCTTGATGGTGTACTGATCCGGCAGCTCGAACCGGTCCACCATGGAGAAGAAGTCTTTCTGCACCCCGCCGGAGGCGTAGCGCTCGAAGACCAGTTTGACATCCTCCGCCGTGAACGGTCGGCCGTTCACCGGTGGCAGGTTCTGCCACTTGACGTTCTTGCGCAGGAAGAAGGTGAACTCGGTGGCGTCGGGCGCCGTCATCTCCCACTTCTCGGCCAGGTCCGGCACCAGCTCCAGCTTGAAGGGGTCGGCCTGGGCACCCAGATTGGCTTTGAGCAGCTTGTTGTACACCAGCGAGGCGGTATTGAAGACCGTACAGGAGTAGGCGCGGGCAGGGTCGAAGTGTGGCGGGTCGAGGTACAGGAACTTGATTGTGCCGCCGCGGCGCACGTTTTTGGCGATGTCCAGCTCTTCCTGGCTGGCCGCCAGTTGCTTCTCGTAGTGCCCGGGCTGAATGGTCGGTACCGCCCCGGCCTGGCCGGCGACCTTACCGCCCGTGGTGGGCGTGCCGCCGCCCGCGGGCGCCTCCTGCCGGGCCGTCTTGCCGCCGCCGCACGCCGCCAGCAGCGCCGCCGCCCCGACGGGCAGGCTCGCCCGCAGCAGCCGCCGCCGCGGCCAACGACCGTCCGTCCGCGCGCGCATCGTTCCCCCTCCTCTTGCCACGCGGCGTGGCTCAGCCGCATGCTCCTCCACAATCGCCGAGCACCGGCGGGAGCGACCACGGCCGTGATACCGCGTAGTGGTACAAGATGGCCACGGACGCTCCGAGACCGTGTTGGTACCACTCTTATGAAGCGTCATGCGGCGGCTGTCAAGAGAGCTTGGCGGGTTGGTGGGGTGCGGGTCGGAAAGGGGGCAGCCCGTCTCCAGAGGGGTGGCCCCTATTGGCGCCCCTGCTCCCTTCCCCTGAAAGTGGTTAATCGCGCCTTAACACCTTTTCGTGAGGCGATGCTATCATGCCCCCGGAGAGCACCGGGCCGGCCGATCCTACGCCTGTGGACGGGGTCGGCCGCGCAGCGCACGGTGGACGGCGCGCCGCATGCCGCATGAGCGTCGCGGCGCGCGTGCCGTGTGTGCTTTTGGCGCTTGGCCCGGTACGCTGAGGAGGCCGCCCCTTATGACCACTACCTCCGGTACCCTGACCGCACCGCTCGGCCGGCTGCGCCGCGCCGGCATCCGCGGCCTTGGCCCCTGGCAGTACGCCTCTCTGCTGGTCGTGCTGATCGTGATGGCGGTGGCCGGTTACACCCTGTTCGCCGCCATCTGGGGGACCGGGCAGCAGGCGGCGCCGGCCTACTCCATCGGCACCGCGACCCGCCAGACCATCGCCTCGGTCGTGAACGCCTCGGGCACGGTCAGCCCCGTGCGCCAGGTGAAGCTCTCCTTCGCGACGGCCGGGCGCGTAGCCAGGCTTTCGGTCAAGCAGGGCGATACGGTGCAGGAGGGGCAGGAGATCGCGGTGCTGG
>JBHOQW010000231.1:0-11511 GCA_042408665.1 Dehalococcoidia bacterium | reverse complement strand
CACCCCTCCGGTCTGACGACGGTCCGCACCCCGCCGGCCACATACCGGGGGAAGCCGGCCCGCTCCGCCAGGCGCTCCACCCGGTCGGGAGGGACCCCGTCACCTCCGACCGTGCCGGTGGGCGGTCGTGCCACCCCTGGGACATCCGAGTCATCGCCGTCATCACTGTCACCGTCACTTAAGGCCAGTGACAGTGATGACGGCGGCGTCTGCGTCTGCGGCGGCGTCTGGGGACCGGTGGGGTCAACCGGGACAACCCCCGGTCCGTCGTCACCGCCACCGCCACCGTCACTGTCACTGTCCCTTAAAGGGAGTGACGGTGATGACGAGGCTCCGTCCTGGCTCGGCGGGTCGTCATCACCGTCATCGTCACTTAACCCCAGTGACGGTGATGACGGCCGGTCGGGGTCGGGGGAGACCGCCTGCCACCGTCCCCCGCCGACCGGCCGGGCCCGCCCCTGCCGTCGCAGCAGCGTGAGCTTGTTCTTGACCGTCCCCACGGCCAGGCCGGTGGCCTCGGCCAACTCCTCCGGCGTCGCCACCCCCAGTCGGGCCAGGACCTGCGCTACCTGCTCCAGCGGCGGCAGGTGGAGCTCCGTGCCGGCCAGCCGCTCGTCCCCCGCCCCGGCGGCGGCGATGCGAATCACCGCCCCGTCCCGGTCGGACCGGTCGGACCGGTCGAAGTCGACCACCGCCCCCACCGTGCCCCCCGGCCGGCTGAGGTTGGTCTTGGCCACCCGGAGCAGGAGCCCCCCGTCCTCCCCCTGCACGACGAGCACGGCATGCCGGGCCTTGGCCCGTTTGGCGAAGCTCCCCCACGGCCGGCTGTAGGCCAGGCTCTGGCCGGCAAGCGGCTTCGGGATATGGTCGATGGCCAGCACCGGCGCCGGCAGCCGTTCCAGAAACTGCATGAGCGCCACCGTCGCCGTCGCCTCTTTGAGGTCGGCGTCCCACGTGCCCAACGTGACGCTGTCCACCACCACCAGCACCGGGGCGACGGCCGCCACCGCCCGGGCGATTCGCCGCTGCTCCCCCTCGTCCACGAGGGAGCCGTCCGCCCGCAGGTACCACAGCCCTTCCGGCGGCCGCTCCAGTCCCATCCCCCTCGCCACGGCGTACGCCCGCCGCACGAACTCGTCGGGGGCGAACTCGGTGTCGATGTACAGCACCGGCCCCGTCCGCCCCGGGTGGCGCCCCAGAAACGGCCGGCCGGAGGTCACCGCCTCGGCCACGGCCAGCGCCAAGAGCGATTTGCCCGAACCGTCGTCGCCGTACCAGGCGGTGATGAGCCCCGCACCGTCGGGGAGCAACTCATCGATGACCCACGCCCGGGGGCCGGGCTCCGCCGCCAGCCACACGGCCACCGGCTCCCGCTGCCCTCCCCCCACCCGGCCGGCCGGGAGGGCAGCATCATCCGGGGCGTCGTCATCACTGTCACTGACCTTAAGTGACGGTGACAGTGATGACGGCGCTTGAGACGGCAGCAGCAGCACCGGCCCGGGGGCGTAGCGGCCGTACACCCGCTCCACCAGCCGCTCCACCGGCTCCTCGCTCCGGGCGGAGGGGTACGGTGGCGTGCACCGGCCCGCCGCCTCGCCCACGAGGCGCAAGGCCCACGCAAACGGCACGTCGGCCGCCCGCAACCTGGCGGCCAGCTTGAAGAGCGCATCGTGCCGACCCGGCGCCGGCACCCCGTCCAGCACGGCGGCGACGTCCAGCGGGCGGTGGCCGTTCTCGTTGCCACGTTCGCCGACATCCTGTCCCGCTCCCGCCCCCGCCCCCGGCACGATGCTGGGCTCGCAGGCGAGGATGAGCAGGGAGAGCGGTTCCGTCCCAGCGACGAGCGGGAAGCCGGCCGGCGACAACCAGCGGTAGGGGTGGCGGGCATCAGACTTGAACGGCGGTGTGGGCGGGGCGAAGATCAGCCCGCCTTGGCCTTTGACGTCCCCGAAGACACAGCGGCCGCTGCGGACCGGCTCGGCGGAGCGGAGGTACAGGTGTAGCCCGTCCCGCTGGCTCTCGGCCACGAGGCCCTCCCGCCAGCCGGGAAGGTGCCGGTCCAGCCACGCCTCCGCCCCGGCCCGGTGCTCCACCTCGACATCCAGCACCCACCAGTAGCCACCGGCCGGGCACGGGTGACCGAGCACCAGGGCGATGCCGTCGGCACCCCGCCACGGGAGGACCGCTACGTCCTCCCAGCGGGGGTACGGGTCGATGAACCTCCTCCACGCCACGAGCGGCGTGCCGCCCTTGAGCGGCAGCGGCACGAGGCCGAGGCGATAGTACGCCGTCGCAAGATCCTGTAAGCTTGACATCGGGGAACCTCGTGAGGGGATGGTCCGGGTCCGGGGCCGGTGGGATGGCGACACCACCGGCCCCCCCGCTTCTCGCCTTCTCGCCTTAGTCGACCGGCAACACGGACTGCACCCGGTTGACCAGCCGGCCGTCGGCGAGGGAGGTCGTGGCCAGGACCAGCCGGCACGGCAGGTCGAGCAGGTCGGCCACGTCGACCTCCTCGCCGTCGGCGACCTCCCGGCCCAGGAGCGCCTCGACGATCGCCCGGGCGGTGGCCCCCCGCCCGAACGAGGTCGATGAAGGGCGGAACACCTTGCGCTCCCCGGTGCGTCCGGCCACGACGAACAACCACAGCAGATAGCCCCGGCCGTCCCGCTCCCGCCGCTCGACGTCGGCCAGGCGGGCCGGGTACACCCCGGCCGGTAGCGGCTTGCGCTCTGCTGCTCCCGTGGCGACAAACTTGAGACTCACGCTCCACCTCCCTCAGCTCTCTGCCTCTGCCTCTGCCGCAGCCGGCAGCAGCACCGCACGGTCGACCCACGGCCAGTCGAGCCACGGACAGCGTTTGAAGTGCCGCAGGTCGACATAGATTTCGTTGTCGGCTCGACGCTCGCCGACTCGCTCAACATCTGCGAGCGGTAACGAGTAGCACCGCCCCTCGGTGTCAAACCGAACAACCCAATCGACCGCACCGTGTTGTCGGGCGAACTGCAGCGCCGACGGCGGCAGCGAGGGGGTTGAAAAACGGCGGTTGCGGTACGGCATTGCGAGTATCGCCCGGCCGCCGGCTTTGACGATTTTCGCAATCGTCACCCGCCGACCATGCTTGTCGATTTGCAGCGCCACGTTCACGAGCGTTCCTCTCCTTTGCTGAGCCTGGCTTCGATGTAGCGCTCGACCGCCGAAACCGGTACCCGCCGGCACCGGCGGCCGACGACAAGCGATGTCAACTCGCCGTTTCGCAGCATTTCTCGCACCGTCCGGTGGCTGACGTGCAGTCGCCTAGCGACTTCGACAACCGTCAACAGCGCTTGGTCGTTCATGTGACCCTCCTCAAGCGATGTGATGCGGCACATGCCCATGCTGTGCGATACTAGGCAGCAAGGTGCGAAATCTAAGGCGAAACGAGAGAGAACGTCAGGGACAGCGAGGGGCGGTGCGGTGGATGCGATGCGTGGGCAGCAGGGGCGGGGCGGAGAGCAGCGGCGACGGCGGCGGCCGGGCCGTCGCAACCTGTGGTGGGAAGCGGTGTTGTTGCGAAGACTGTCAGAGCGGCCGTCGGCGACCGCTCGGGAGCTGCAGGACGCTGCGTTTGAGTGGGTGATGCGGTGGGACGAGCGCTGGCGGGTGGCACATCCCGGCGAGTCGCCGGGGCGGGAAGCGGAGGCGGTGCTGCGGCGGCTGGAGTGGGGCGGCTGGACAGATAGGCAGATGCAGCACTACGCCCGCCAGCTCAGGCCGGTGGCGGTGGCGCTTCACCACGTCCGTCGGGGCCGGCACGACCCGGCGACGTGCCGGCTGTGCGCTTTGGTCGCCGCTCTCGAAGCGGTGCAGCGACCGGCGGTGGCGGGGGAGGGGGGAGGCGCCCCGGCGACCGCCAGCGGCGCCGGGCCGGCCCGTCCTCCGCTGCCGCCGCTGCCGCCGCTGCCGCCGCCGTCACCCTGGCGGGGGAGACGCCGCCGGTGGCGTTCATGGCGCCCCTGCCGCTGGCGGGCTGAGGCAGGCGTCAGCAGGTGACTCCCTCTGGGTACCAGCGACCGGCCCGGTCCCGGCGCCCAGCCGGTCGTTGTGGCCCAAACGTTCGGGCCAGGTAGCGGCACACAGCGGGAATGGCCGGGTGGTAGCGCTCGTTCAGACACTCCGGGTGGGCAAGGAGCGTGTGCGCTTTCGTGCAGGTCATCTTGCCTCCTCCTCCTCTCTTTCTCGGCCTTTGGCACGGGATCTCCGACGCTCTCCGGTCCGACTCGCCGGGGGCTTAGCTCCCGTCGCCTGGGCCGCCCAGCGCTCGCTCCACAGCCCCGGCCGCCCGCTCCAGGCCCAGGCTGTAGGCGTAGAGGTCGAGCGAGAGCGAAGGGCGGCGATGGCCCATGACCCGGGCCAGCGCCACCGGGTCCAGGCCCCCGGCGGTCGCCAGGGCGGCGAAGACGTGGCGCAAGCCATGCACGCCCACCACCGGCACGTTCGCTTCCTGACAGAGCCGCTCCAGGGTCTTCCGCACCGCATCGGGGTGGGGCGGTCGGGCGGCCGCCCCGACGAACACCACGTCCTCCGGCCCCCGGTTCGGGTTCCGTTCCCAGGCCTTCCGGAGGAGCGCCACGGCCCGCTCGCTGAGCGGCACGGCCCGCACCGCCGCCTTCGTCTTGGGCGGCCCCTCGCCCCGGGGCGTGCGCTGCCGCCGCACCCACAGCGTGCGGGCGGCCAGGTCCACGTCCCGCCAGCGCACCCCCAGCGCCTCGCCCCGCCGGAGCCCGGTGAGCAGTAGCAGCCCGCAGAGCGGCGCCAGGGCCCGCCCCGAGCGCTCGCAGGTGGCAAGGAACCGCTCCGCCTCCGTCGCCGTCCACGTCGGTCGCTCCCGGGGTCGGTGCCGGGGCCGCTCCACGCCCACGAGCGGGTTTTGGGCCAGGTACCCCTCGGCCACCGCCTGCCGCAGGCAACCGCTCAGGTAGGTGTAGGCCTGCGAAAGCGAGCGGCTCCCCATCCCGCCCCGCCGCAGGCGGTCGAACGTGGCCGCCACCATCGCCGGGCTCAGCCGGGGAAGGCGCACCTCGGCCAGCTCGGCCACCACCCGCCCGGCGGAGTACTCGTAGGCGACGACCGTCGCCGGCCGGAGGGTTGCCCGCTTGCGTTCCAGCCACGTCCGCCACCACTCGCCCAGGGTCGGCACCTGGCGAGGGCTTCGGCTGGGAAGCAGGCCCCGCCCGGATGCCTGCCAGAGCTCCGCCAGAAGGCGGCGGGCGGCCGGTTCGCTGGCGGCGTAGCGCACCACCCGCCGCCCGGAGGGGAGGCGCACCGCCGCCACCCACCGCCCATCGCTCCGCCGCTGGTAGACGCTCCCCGTGCCCGTGCCCGTGCCCGTGCCGCCACCCGGTCTCCGTCTGGGGCTTGTGCTCGTGCCGTCCGCCATGGCCTCCCTCGGTTCGGTGGGGTGTCGTCCCTGCGCCGGAGGAGCGAGGGGGGCGAGGGGGCGAGGGGAGCGAGAGGCCAAGGGGGCCAGGGGGCGAGAAGGCGCCGGTGGCTACAGTGTGGCTACACGGCGCCGGTCTCCTGCGGCGTGGTCCTTTAAGAAGACCGGCCGGTGTTTTGCTCCGCCTGTTACAGCAAGCAGAAAACTCGGTAGTCACCCAACGGTCACCACCGTGGCGAGGCCTCTCGGCTGCAGCTGGGAGGCCCTCGTGCTGCCTGGACCCCGGCCTTGCCGGGGGGACGGCAGATCCGCCTCAGCTCCGGCGTGCTACACTGAGCACCGATGACCGCGTTGCCGCTTCCCCTCATCGACGCCCCAAACCGCACAGCATCGGATGACCCCGCGGCGTGGCGCTGGGCGCGCCTGCTCGCCGCTCTCGGGCGGCCGATACGCTACCACCTCGTCACGCTTGGCTGCCCCAAGAACACCGTGGATTCCGAGGCGTTCGAGCGACGGCTGCGTGCCCTCGGCTGCCAACCGGTCGCCGCGCCGCGCCAGGCGGACGTGCTGGTGGTGAATACCTGCGGCTTCATCGAGCAAAGCCAGGAGGAGAGCATCGCCACCATCTTACGCCTGGCCGCCGACAAGGCGTCCCACCAGGTGCTGGTCGCCGCCGGTTGCCTGGTCACCCTCAACCGGCAGGAGCTGGCCACCGAGCTGCCGGAGGTGGACGCCTTCTTCGACCCGCACGAATGGCACGCCACGGTGACCGCCGTGGCCGGCTACGGCATGCGGCCGCACGTCACAGTGGCGGACCTGGAGGCCGCACAGGCGCGGCTGGACGCCGGTGCGCCACCCGTGCGCGCCCTCGCTGGCCTCTCCGATGAGCGGCTGCTGGCGGACCTGGCCGCCGGAGCCGCACGGGGCACCCCCCGGTACGATATCCCGGTATCGGGACCCATCGGCGCGCGGCGGGTGAGCGCCTACCTCAAGGTCTCGGACGGCTGCAACGCCCCCTGCACCTTCTGCATCATCCCGCAGATCAAGGGGCGGCTGACCAGCGTTGCGGCGGACGAGCTGGTCCGCCAGGCCCGCACGCTGCGCGCGGAGGGCGCCCGCGAGCTCGTGCTGGTAGCGCAGGACCTTACCGCCTACGCCGAGGACCGCGGCCAGCGCGACGCCCTGCCCGATCTCCTGCACCGCCTGGCCGACGCCGTGCCAGACGTCTGGCTGCGCCTGATGTACGCCTACCCGGGCCGCGTGAGCGAGCGGCTGATTCGCACCATGGCCGAGCTACCACAGGTGGTGCACTACCTGGACGTCCCGTTGCAGCACGCCTCGCCGCGCGTGCTGCGGGCCATGCGCCGCCCCGCCAACATGACCATGGTCCGGCGGATGATCGGCGACCTGCGCGCGGCGATGCCGGACATCGCCCTGCGCACCACGTTTATCGTCGGCTTCCCCGGTGAGACGGAGGCGGACGTCGCGGAGCTGCTGGCGTTCGTCGAGGAGATGCGCTTCGATCACGTGGGCGTCTTCACCTACTCCCGCCAGGAGCGGGCGGTCTCGGCCGCTTTCCCCGGGCAGGTGCCGGAACGGGTAAAGCGCGCCCGCCGACGCCGGGTGATGGAGCTTCAGCAGCGCATCGCCCTGGAGCGGCGCCAGGCACTCATCGGCCGGGAGGTCACGGTGCTGGTGGAGGGCGCGACCGCGCCGCGCGGCCGGCGTGCGCAGGGTCTCGGCCCGGTGGTGAGCGGCCGCTCCTACCGCGACGCGCCGGAGGTCGATGGGCTGGTGGTGGCGCGCGGCAGCGCCGCGCCGGGTGACTTCGTGCGCGTGCGGGTGACGCAGGCCACGCCGTACGACCTGATCGGCGAGGTGACGGGGACCGCCGGGCCCTTTGACCCGGTGCGTTGACCGGCCTCCCCCACAGCGCAGGGCATGCAGGTACAGCGACGGATCGTCCTCGGCGGCTTGGGCGCCCTGGCGGCGGGGCTGGGCGCGACGGCGATGCTGCGCCACTACAGCCGCAAGTGGATCATGCCGCCGCGCGTGGTGCTGGATCCGCCGCAGGGCGACGCCTGCGAAGAGGTGCGTTTCGCGGCCGACGACGGCACACCGCTTTACGGCTGGTTTCTGCCCGCCGGGCCGGGCCGGCCCGGCCTGGTGCTCTGCCACGGCTACCAGCGCGCCCTGGAGGAGACCTTCTCCCTGGGCTGTGACCTGCGCGTCCGCGGCTTCAACGTGCTGCTGTTCGACTTTCGCGGCTGCGGCCGCAGCGGCGGCCGCTTCACCACCATCGGCTACGCGGAGCCGCGCGACGCGCTGGCTGCGGTGCGCTGGCTGCAAGGGCGGCTGGGCGCGGACGCGCCCATCGGCCTGCTCGGCATCTCGATGGGCGGCGCGGTGGCGCTCACCGTCGCCGGGCAGTGCCCGGCCGTGCGGGCGGTGGTGGCGGACAGCGCCTTCGCCACCCTTTCCGGGGCGGTGGCGCACCGCCTACGGGCGCTGCGCCCGCCCCTGCGCGCCCTGTACTACCTATCCATGCGCGGCGCCGAGTGGCAGTGCCGGGCGCGCGTCGCCTGGGTGCGGCCGATCGACGCCGCCCGCCGCCTGCACGACCGGCCGGTGCTGCTCATCCACGGCACGGCCGACGACGTGGTGCCGTACGAGCACGCCCAGGAGCTGCTGGCCGCCCTGCCCGGTCCGCGCGAGCTGTGGACCTTGGACGGGGTCCCTCACGCCATGGCGCGCTTCCACGCCCGTGAGGAGTACCTGGCGCGCGTCACCGCCTTCTTCGCCCGCTCCCTGGCCGCCCCCGCGCCGGGCTGACCCACCACCGGCCGCCCCATCGCTCCACCCCCCACGCTATGTGAAAGTGAGAACTTTTTCTGTGAAAGTGGGAACATTCACCTTGACAGGCGGCGGCGGGCGGGCTAGAATTGTGCCAGAGTTCACAAGCAAGCGGGCAGCGCGGCGGTCAGGCGCCACGCGGCCACGGAGGTGACCAATGGACTTCCTGCGCTACTACCGGGCCCTGGCCCGTCGCAATCCGGCCTACATGCCCCACGCCGACGAGGCGCGCCGTGACTTCCAGGACGCGCTCCAGCGCGCCGTGGACGGCATGCTGTTCGTCCGCTAACCGTAGCCTCCTCCTCCTCTCTGCGTGACACCCCGGCGGGCATGCCCGCCGGGGTGTCATGTTCTGTGTCCGCAACCGTGCCCCTCACAGCACCCGCAGCACGTCCATCTCGTAGTCCACCACGTCCACGTCCAACCGCTCGCCCTCCACAAAGCGCAGCACCCGCTCCAGGAGCTCGCGCGCGTGCGGCTCAGAGTTGGACACACACGACACCCCGATCTCGGCCGACTGCCACAGGTCCTGCTTGCCCACCTCCGCCACCGACACGTTGTAGCGCTGCTGCACCCGCGCCATGAGCGACTTGATCACCCCACGCTTGCCCTTGAGCGACTGGTTCCCGGGCAGGTGCAGGTGCAGCAGGAGAACACCCACCGTCATCGCGCCCCCTCTCCTTCGCCCCCCGCCGCCGCGGACAGGGGCGGCAGCTCGCCAGGATGCCGTAGGCCAAAGTACTCCAGAAAGCGCATCGTCGTCCCGTACAGCGCCGGCCGGCCCGGACCGTCCGCCCGCCCGACCTCTTCGATCAGCTCCCGCGCCCGCAGCGTGGCCAGCGCCCGGCCACAGTCCACCCCGCGGATCGCCTCCACCTGCGCCCGCGTCACCGGCTGCTTGTAGGCGATGATCGCCAGCGTTTCCAGCGCGGCCTGGGATAGCCGCGCTTCGCCCCGCCCGCCCAGAAACCGCTCAATGACCGCGCCCGCCTCCGGCGCCGTCACCAGTTGCACCTGCTCGCCGTGCCGTTGCAGGCGCAGACCATGCCCGAGCAGCGCCGCCTCCAGCTCGGCCAGGTGCTGCCGCACCGCCGCGTCGTCCAGCTCGAGCGCACGCGCCAGTTCCCCCACCGCGACCGGCTGGCCCGCCACGAACAGCAGCGCCTCCAGTGCGGCGACGAGGCTCAGCGCCGTGGGCGACCGCGACGCCACCACGCCCGAGCCGTCCCGCGCCCGGTCTTCGGCCAACGCGCGCGAGGTGCGGCGCCGATCAGTCATGGCGCGGTGCGCACGAGCAGCGGGATCGTCTCGCCGATGCCCCGCCGCGGTGCCGGCTCAGGCGCCGGGTCCAGCTCGCCCCACAGGCCGTCCTCAGCCTCGGCTACCAGACGCACGGCCAGGATGCGGTTGCGCAGGTCGGCGGACGAGCGCGTATAGACGCGCAAGTAGTTGTCGGTCAACCCCTCCCACACCGGCTCCGCGCCGGACGCCGTCCGCACCGGTCCCTCCCACAGCACGGGCAACGTGCGCCCCAGAAACCGACGGCGAAAGGCGGCCGCGGACGTACGCGCCACGTCCAGCATGGCCTCTATCCGCGCCCGCTTGACCGGCTCCGGCACGTGGCCGTCCATCCGGTGCGCCAGGGTGCCGGGCCGGCGGGAGTAGGGGAAGACGTGCATGAGGGCAAACCCCGCCTCGCGGCAGAAGGCCAGCGAGGCGGCCGCCTCGTCCTCGGTCTCGCCGGGAAAGCCGACGATCACGTCGGTGGTCACCGCCACGTCGGGCACCATGTCGCGGATGAGGGCCAGCGCCTGGCGGTACTGCGCCGTGGTGTAACGGCGGCGCATGCGCCGCAGCACGCTGTCGCAGCCGCTCTGCAGCGCCAGATGGAAGTGCCGGCACAGGCGCGGGTCCTCCCACAGCGCCACCAGCTCCGGCGTGATGTCCTGCGGCTGCAACGAGGAGAAGCGAATGCGCGGCACACAGGTCTCTTCCAGCAGCGCCCGGATGAGCACCGCCGGCCCGCCGCCCAGGTCGTCCCGGTCCCGCCCGTAGGCGCCGAGCTGCGTGCCGGTGATCACCACCTCTTGCACGCCGTCCGCCTCCCGCTCGCGCACCGCGGCTACCACCTCCGCCGGCGAGAGGCTGCGCTCGCGGCCGCGGGTGCGGGGCACGATGCAGAAGGCGCACACGTCGTTGCACCCCTCCTGCGCCTTGATGAAGGCGCGTGTGCGCCATGTCCCCTCGGGCCGCGGCGCCGATCGCGCCGGCGGCCGCAGGGCCAGCAGCCGCGCCGCCACCGCGTGCTTGTCCCGCCCCGGCACCACCAGGTCGGCGCCCACGGCGCGCGCCGCCTCGACGCCGGCCGTCTCCGGGTAGCAGCCGGTGAGCACCACGGTGGCCGCCGGGGACAGGCGCCGCGCCAGCCGCACCAGGTGGCGGGTCTTACGGTCGGCGACGTGCGTGACAGAGCAGGAGTTGATCACGTAGGCGTCGGCCTGCACGGGCCGGTCCACCACCCGACAGCCGGCCCGCGCCAGTTCGCGCGCGATGGCCTCGGACTCCGCCTGGTTGAGCTTGCAGCCCAGCGTGAGCACGGCCACGGTGCGCAGCGTCGGGGTTGCGACCGCCACGGAGGGAGCGTTCGGGAGCGCCATGTGAGTCCGCCTGGTCCGGTGTGCGGTCGGGCGGATCGCCCACCGCCATTGTACGTCAGGCGGGCGCTGTCGTCCGCTCAGCGCGGCGCCCGCATGGGCGGGGCATCGGCCATCGACCAGGCGCGCAGCCGCTCGCCGGCCGTGACCAGGCGGTCTCCCACCCACCGCGCCGTCGCCCGGGTAACCCCGGCGCCGGATTGGGGGCGGCCTCGCTCCCACTCCATCCGAAACCGGGCCGCCGCCGGCCAGGCGACGCGCGCCGCCCGCTCCGCCTCGGCGAGCACCTGCAACATCCCCCAGTGCACGGCCATCACCCCCCTTGCCGGTGGCCGGCGCTATTCGACGAAGATCTCGATGCGGTCGCCTTCGGGGCCGCTGGACACGTCGAAGATGGTGCCGCGGCGGCCGGAGCGAAGAAAGGCGAGCAGGTCGTCGAGATGGCGGCCGCCGGGCACCCGCCAGCGGTGGGCGACACCTAGCCCGAAACCCACCATGCCGATCGGGATCGAGACGTTGGCGCGGGTGCGGCCCGTACGGATGTCCGTCACCCGGATGCGGAACCAGCGCGGCCGGTCGTGCTGG
>JBHOQW010000228.1:0-14583 GCA_042408665.1 Dehalococcoidia bacterium | reverse complement strand
CGGGGCCGGAGCCGGGGCGGGAGCGGGGGGCGGCAGGAGCCGGGCGGCAAGTTCGGCGGCAGCCTGGGCCAAGGCGGCGGGCTGCACGTGCGTGTACACGTCACCGGTGACCGCGATCGAGGCATGGCCTAAGTACGCCTGGAGGAGCCGCAGGTCGGCGCCGGCCTCCAAGAGGCGGGTGGCGGCGAAGTGGCGCAGGCTGTGGAACGGCCGGCGGGGAAGGCCGAGGCGCGCCAAGAGCGCATGGTGGTGGCGGGTCAGGTTGCGCGGGTCGAGCGGCGTGCCCCGGTCCGACGGAAACAGCAGGTCGTGGTCCTGCCAGAGGGGACCGGCCGCGGCCCGCTCCGCCTGCTGACGCTGGCGGTGGGCGAGGAGCCGATCGCCCAGGGCGGGGGGCAGCACGAGCGTGCGCCGGGAGCGGGCGGTTTTCGGCTCCACGAACTCAAGCCGCGTGCGTCCGTCCGGTCCCGGCAGGCGCTGCAGCTGCCGCCGCACCCGCAGGACCCCGGTCTCAGGGTCGAAATCGGTCCAGGTGAGCGCCAAGAGCTCCCCGACGCGTAACCCGGCCACGGCGGCCAGGAGGTACAACGCCTCCCACTGGGTGCCGGCGACGGCGGCCAGCAGCCGCGCCACCTCGTCCGTGCGGGGCGGGGTGCGCTCCGGCGTCGGCACGCGCGGTGGGTCCACGAGCGCGCACGGGTTGGCGGTCAACCACCCCCACCGGACCGCAACCGTGCACGCCCGCCGCAGCACGGCAAAGGCGAGCTGGACCGTGCGCGCCCCCGTGCCGGCCGCCTGCAGGTGGGACAGCCAGGCGGCCACGTCATGCGGCCGGAGCTGGACCAGGCGCCGGCCGCCCAGGTGCGGGAGGAGGTAGGTGTGGGCCACGCGCCGGTACTCGCTGAGCGTGCGCGGGCGCAAGGTGGGGGCGGCGGCCGCCAACCAGGCCTGGAGGAGATCGCGCACGGTGCGGCGGGCGTCCGCGGGCGGGGTCCCTTGGTCCTTCCGACGCACGAGGTCTCTGAGCTTCTGCAGCGCTTCGGCCTTGGTGGCGGCGTAGGCGGCGTGCACGCGCCGGCGGCCGTCCGGCCCCGTTTCCGACACCCGCACCTGCCATCGGTTGCGGGACGGCAACCAGACGACGCTTCCCTCGCCACGACCCCTCCGCCGCCGACCGTGCCGGCCGCCGGAACGGTCGGTGTTGTCTGCTGATGTCACGCCCGGCTCCCCCCGGCTCCGGCTCCGCCCGGGCTCCGCCCCGCCCCCGGCGGACGCCGTCCTGTTTCCTTTTCCTTTTTCCTTTGTGGATCTCTCCGACGCCAGTCGTGGCCCAGCCGCCCGAGCGGCTCCAACCGATCGGACCTGACGTCACGTCGCCGTATGAGGAGGCGCCCACGGCCCGGCCCACGGGCCGTGGGGGTGGATGCGGCGATCGTCACCGTACCGTCGTCACCGGTCACCGTCATGCCCGGGCGCCCCCAGCCCTGGTCCTCGGTCCTCGGTCCTCGGTCCTCGGTCCTCGGTCCCGGCCCGCGGAGGCCCTGCCGCGCTGGGCAGGGCGCTCTCGGTGGGGTCGAGCAGCGCCCCCGCCCCCGGTCCGGCCTGCCGGACCCCCGCCGGTGTCGCCAGCGTCACCCCGGCAGGCGTGGCAGCGCCGTGCCGCCCGGGGATGGGAACGGAATTTTCGCCGAACCGGCAACGAACGGAAACGCCACGGCGTCCACCTCCTCCCGCACCGGCGCCAACTGGCGCAGGAGGGCAACGGCCTCGACCACCGCCCGCCACACGTCCCCCGGCGCCAGGGACTCGCCGGGGACATCGGGGATGCGGGGGATGATCTCCGCCATCGTCGGAATACCCGAGGATACCTGCCACGGCGGCCGCGAGACGTCGGTGGCCGCCCTGGGGAACGGCGGCGCTTCGGCACGCCCCTCATGCCAGTCCCGCACCCAGCCCACCCAGCGCCGGGTGGCCAGGAGCACCGCCTCCACCGATGCGGCCGCGGCGTCGAACAGGCGGTGCACCCAGGCGAGGCGATCCGTCTCGGTCTCGGTGAGCACGCCGCCAGGGGCGCCGGGACCGCCGGGACCGCCGGGACCGCCGGGCCCAGCGGGCGGCTCCACGACCACCCCGGGGGCGCCATCACCCGGGTCGTGTGGCGGGGCGACGGTTCCGCTCCTACCCCCACTCCCATCCCCACCCCCGGGCGCGCCACCCGTCCCGGCAAGGCCGGGACCCGCTCCCGCCGAAGCTAAGGGGGAAGGGGGGCGGAACGCTGCCGCCACCCGGCGCAGGCAGGCCAGACGCGGCCGGTGCCAGGCCAGGCTGTCGGCAAGCCATTGCTCCGCGCCCGCGATGGAAATGCCGTGCCAGTTGAACGCCCACCGCTCCGGCGATTCCGGCACCCATTCCGGCCGCCGCCAATCGAACTCCTCACCCACCCCCGTCGGTGGGGGCGCGCGCCTGCTCCCGCTTCCGCTTCCGCTTCCGCTCCCGCTCCAGGTCCGCCCGGCCCACGCCTTCTCCAGCTCCCCCCGCCCGACGCGCGCCGCCACCTCGGCGCACAGGGTGGACAGCAGCCAGGTCAGGCGCACGGCCACGGCAACCAGCCACGCGCCGGCCACCTGCGGGTACGACTGCCACCAGGGATGCAGCGCCGGCACGTCCGGGGGCGAGAGCGGCCAGTGCACGAGCGCCGCCAGGTAGGCGTCAAACGCGCTGCGCCCGCGCCAGGGGGCGGCGGCGAGAAACACCAAAAGGTCGAGCGCAGGCCGTCCGGTGGCCCGGCGCAGTCGCCAGGTCGCGGCCAGGGTGGGCACGTCCGTCGGGGGGAGGTCCGGCGCCAGACGCCGCACCCATGCCCACCATCGGATGGCCTCCTCGCTCGGCCAGGGGTGGCCCGCCGCCAGGCTCGCCCGCAGGACCGGGAGGAGGTCCGCGACCACTCGCGGTTCGTCAGCCGGAGCGTCCACCCCTCCCGATCCCGAGGCTTCGCCGGGGGCCGTACCGTTCCCTGGTCCCGTCGGTCCCGTCTCGGATCCCGGACCTCCCACGTCCCACGGGGATCCGGCAGGCCGGACCAGGGGCGCAGAGGCCTTCCGCAATCGGGACCGGACGATCCCGTGCTGCGCCTGGATGCGGCGGACGTGGCGGCGCGTGGTGCGGATGTCCGGCGCGGCGTCGGCGAACTCCGCCTCCAGGACCTGCTGGACCTGAGCGACCTCGTGCCCCTGAAACACCAGCGCGCCGATCCGGTCGACGATTACGGGCGGAAGGCGCCGCCCGTGCCGCTTCCTGTCGGGCTGGTTCATCTCCGTATCTCACCCTTCGGCCTGCGGCCAGAGGCCGCAGGCGCCACGCACGTGTCCGCGAGTGTCCGCGAATTGCCTCTCAGTGTCCGCGAATGGCCAAGACATCCTGCGCCAAATATACCACGATGGACACAAAGAGGACCACAGACACCAGAGGTGGACTAATGACGTTCGTCCCCACACCCGCACCGGCAGCACCGGCGCTGCTGCTCACGGTCAATGAGGCCGCACAAACCCTGAGGTTGAGTCGGGCGCAGCTCTACAAGCTGCTCAACCGGGGCGAGCTACAGGCGGTGAAGATCGGCAGCTCACGCCGGGTGCCGATGGTGGCGCTCCAAGCGTATATCGAACGCCTGCTGCGTGAGCAGCGGCAGCACGACGGCGAGGTGCCGCGATGACGCGCCCGCACGCACGTGCCGATGCCGTATGGTCCGCCCGCGCGGTGCTTGACGAGTATCGCGCGCTGGCGGCGACCGCGTGGGACCCGATCGCCCGCGCGCCGGCCCGCCGGCAGCTGGCGGCGCTGAAGGAATCCATCTGTGAGCACCAGCGCGGGGGCGTGGACGACCCGGCGCCGATCGGCGGAGGGGGCACCCGAAGATGAAGATGCAGAGGAACCCGAACCCGCGTGACGCCCTTGACGCCGCCCGCAGCTACCTCGCGCGCGGGTGGGCGCCGGTCCCGGTCCCACATCGCGAGAAAGGGCCGCAGCTGCCGGGGTGGCAACGGCTGCGCTTGACCGAAACCGACCTACCGCGCTACTTCAACGGCCACGCGCAGAACATCGGCATCCTGCTCGGCGCAGCGAGCGGCGGACTGGTCGATGTCGATCTCGACTGCCCAGAAGCGCTCGCGCTCGCTGACCATTTCTTGCCACCCACCGCGGCCGCGTTCGGGCGCGCCTCGAAGCCGCGCGCGCACCGGCTCTACCGCTGCGACCCGCCGCCGCGCACGACGCGCTTCCGCGACCCGGCGGATGGCGCCACGCTCGTGGAGGCGCGCGCGGACGGCTGTCAGACGGTCTGCCCGCCCAGCGTGCACCCCTCCGGCGAGGCCGTGCGCTGGGACGCGGAGGGCGAGCCGGCCGAGGTGGACGGGGCGGCGCTCCTGCAGGCCGTCCGGCGCTTGGCCGCCGCCGTGCTCCTGTCGCGCTATTGGCCCGCGCGCGGCGCGCGCCACGACGCCGCCATGGCGGTGGCCGGCGCCCTGCTCCGCGCCGGATGGAGCGCAGATGAGGCGGAGGCGTTCATCGCCGCTGTGGCGGAGGCGGCGGACGACGAAGAGACCCGCGATCGCGGGCGTGCCGTGACCTCCACCGCCGCGCGCCTGGCCGGCGGCGGGGAGGCCACAGGGCTACCGCGGCTGCGCGAGCTGATCGACGCGCGGGTCGTCGACGCGCTCGCGAGCTGGCTAGGCCTGCGCGAGCGGAGGGGCCCCGAGGCAGGGGCGCGGCACCGTGCGGCGGCTGACGCGGCTGACTCCCCAGACGCCGGGCCGGCGTCGGCCGACGCTGGCGAGCAGGGCGAAGCCGCCTGGCCACCACGTCAGCCCCTGCCGCAACCGCTAGCTGTCCCGACGCTCCCGGCTGAACTGCTCCCGCCCCCGCTCCGGCCCTGGCTGCTTGACGTTGCCGAGCGGGCGAGCATCCCGCTCGAATTCGTCGCCGCGCCGGCGATCGTCGGCCTCGGCGCCGCCGTCGGCCGCGGGATCGGCATCCAGCCCGCGCGCTTCGACGACTTCATCGTCGTGCCCAACTTATGGGGGGGGATCGTCGGGCCACCGGGGTGGCTCAAAACGCACGCAGTGCAGGAAGCGTTGCGCCCGCTCACGCGGCTTGAAGCCGAGGGGCACCGGCAGTACGACGCCGATCGTCTGGCCCGCGCGGCGCTGATCGATCGGATCGACGCCGAGATCGCGGCGCTCAAAGAGCAGATGCGCAAGGCCGCGCGGCCCGGCAAGCCAAGCGATCCGGGCGTCGCAGACCTGGCCGCGCTCGAGACAGAGCTGCGCCGGAAGCTCGCCGAGCGCGAGCAGGTCGCCGTCGGGCCGCGGCGATTTATCACGCAAGACGCCACGGTCGAAAAGTTGGGCGAGCTGCTCAAAACGAACCCGCGCGGGCTGCTGGTCTTGCGCGACGAGCTCGCAGGCTGGCTCCGGACCCTCGACAAACCGGGCCGAGAAGGTGATCGCGAGTTCTATCTTGAAAGCTGGAACGGGACCGGCAGCTACACCTTCGACCGCATCGGCCGGGGGACGATCTACATCCCCGCGGTCTGCATCTCGATCGTCGGATCAATCCAGCCGGGCAAATTGCGATCGTACATTGCCGACGCGCTGTCCGACGGCGCCGGCGCTGACGGGCTGCTCCAGCGTTTGCAAGTTTTGGTTTGGCCCGACTCGATCGGCACGTGGCGGCCGGTTGACCGCTGGCCGAATTCTGCCGCCCGCCGGCGGGCGGATGCGATCTACGAGCGGCTGGCCGGCCTCGACCCGGCAGCAGTCGGCGCGGTTGCGGACGACGCCGATCAGATCGCGGTGCTCCACTTCGACGCCGGCGCTCAAGAGCTGTACGACGCCTGGCGGACCGCGCTCGAAAACCGCCTGCGCGGCGACGAGCTGGCTGGCGCGGAGGCGTTCCAGTCGCACATCTCGAAGTATCGCTCGCTTATGCCCGCGCTGGCGCTCTTGTTCCACCTGGTCAGCGTCGTCGCCGGCGACGCCGAGGCCGGCCCCGTGACGCTCCCGGCAACCAGGCTCGCTGCGGCATGGTGCGACTTCCTCGAAGCCCACGCGCGCAAGGTCTACCACGACGAGCTGGACGACGGCGCCGGCGCGGCCCGGCTGCTGGCCGAGAAGATCGGGCAGGGGCGGGTCCTCGACGGCATGACGGTCCGCGACGTGTACCGCCACCACTGGACCGGCCTCGCAACACCAGCAGCCGTAGACCGCGCGCTCGCCACCCTGACCGAGCGCGGTTGGCTGCGTGTCGAGCCCCGTTCAACCGGCGGTCGGCCCGAAGAAGTGATCCGACTCCATCCCGACCTGCGCGGAGGTGCCGCATGACGTTCCACTCGCCATGGCTCGACTTTGAACCAGAAAGGCCCACGGAGGGCGGTGCCAAAAGTGCCAAAAGTCCGCCCCGCTCGTTTGGCTCTTTTGGCACTTTTGGCACTTCGGTACCTGGGGCTTCTGACGCATCAGCACGGCCGCCCGAGGTGGGCGATGGTGAGGTGCGGACGCCAACCAGACTCGACGGAACCGCGCGCGGGGCTGAAAACGCCGACGAGGTGGGGTGCCAAAAGTGCCAAAAGCCTTCGTTCGAACCTTTTGGCACTTCGATTCCTGGCCCTTCTGCGCCCCTGCCCCCGCTCCCGACGGAACCCTGCTTCGCCTGCCGTGGTCGGCGCTGGTGGCTGCGGCCGGTCGATCGGCAGTGGGTGTGCGCGATCTGCCATCCGCCGGTTCTGCCCGAAGCAGCCGAAGTCCTGGCCCCGCTGGCCGACCTGCGCGAGGCCCTGCGCCACGCCGCCGGCGCCCTCGCCGGCGAGCTCGGCTGGCCCCGGCTGCCGCTCGATCCGGTCAGGACGGTCCTGCCAGGAACTGGCCCGTGGCGCGCGTTCCTGGACCGCGCCGATTTGCCGACGTTGCGGCTGGCCATCGATCGGCTGCGCGAGGGGCTGGCAACGCTGGAGGACGCCGATGGGCGATAAAGCCTGGGGGAGGCCACCGCGCCGGCGGCCGGTGGAGGAGGTGCGCGATGGCTGAGGGAGGAGCGGTCCCGCAATGGTTGGCCGCGCGGGCGGCATGGAGCAAGCCGGCCGACCCCATGGTGGTGCGCCGGCGGGCACGGGGCAGGGCGGCCTACAACCGCTTCCGTCAGCAACAGGCACAGCGGCGGCGGCAGGCGCTGTGGACACTGTGGTGCCGCCTCACCGGGGACGGCCAGGTGCCAATCGCGATGGCGGCGCTCTATGCCGCGCTCGGTCGGGAGTGGGTGGTGTCGAAGCGCCAGTTCTGGCGGGATGTCGCCGCGCTCAGAGCGAGTGGTTACCAGTTCCCAAGTCTGGCGCAGTGCCGGGCGGAGCGGGCGGAGCGGCGGTTTGGGCGCACCCACGGCGGGGTGTGGGCGCGCAGGTTTTTGGCGCTGGAACTGGCGCTGTGTCAGACGGTCCCGCGCGATGTGGTGGCGCTGGTGAAGCGGCGGGCGGCGGAGCTGGTGCAGGAGTTGTCTGCGGTGCCGGGTGCGGCGAGCGTGTTCGAGGACGGCACGCCTGCCGGGTCTGGCGATGCGCCGGCCATGCCGTGGTCGGCCGCCGGGCAGGCGGCGAGCGCCCCGCCGCCGGCGCCCCTCACACCCGAGGCGCCACGGGCCGGCCGGCCGGCCGAGTTCTCAGGGCAGCCCGGCACCGCGGAGCGCCTCGTGCGCCAGCCCCACCACCCGCGCCAGACGTCACGGGAGCGGGAGTGGTGGGAGTCGTAGCGCGCCGGTCATGCCAGAGGCGCGGTCAGGTTTCCTGCTCCCGCTCCTGCACCCCGGCAGCGCACGGGGTGCCCCGTGCCGGGGTCGGGGCACGGCACCCATCTCCAGCGTCTCCGCGGGGAATACCCTGTGCTGCCGGGCTCCGGGGAGCGGTGCGGACGCCGGCCTTGACTCCCACCCGCCGCCATGGGCAGAATGGCCTGCCCAATGCGCTGCCCGGGGGCCACCATCGTCCGGTAGGCCACGGGGCGACGGGGCGAAATCGGCGTCCGGAAGGCCGTGCGGCGGGCAGGCCAAAGCGGACGGCGGTCGGGACACGTCCGGGCGGGGCTCATAACTAGCTGGACTGACATGAGGGATACGTTGCCATCCACGGCTGAGCAGCGGCGCCCACGAGCCCCCCGGGGGCACAAGAATGATGCTCCCCCGAGCGCCTGCCTGACCAGGAGGCAGACCCTCGACGGCAGCGCTGCCGCTCTGCGGTCAAGGATCATCGAGTCGCTCCGCAGGCAGGGTTTTGCCCTTGACGCCGCCGGTGCCTTGACTCCGCTGGGCAACAGCCACAAACAGGCGATACGGGAGCTTCATCGCGAGGCAAGAGACGCCGCCATCGAGCGAGCGCGGCCCGGCTTAGCACGCCATGAGCGGAGACTGCTCGAATATTTCGCCAGCGGCGCTGAAGTCCATCCCGACCGGATACTCCCAGTTCTGAAGGAAGTGCTGCCTGACACGGAGGACGAACTCCTGTTCAGATACGCGCGTCTTCACTGGAGCATCCCCGTCTCGGCTGGGTACGGCCGACGACTTCGCTTCCTTGTTTTCGACGAGAGTAACGGCAAGCTCATCGGCCTGTTCGGACTCGGCGACCCGGTGTTTTCGCTCGGACCTCGCGACGCCTGGATCGGATGGGATTCGCAAGCGAAACGCGACCGACTCCGCCATGTCATGGATGCGTTTGTACTTGGTGCCGTGCCGCCCTACGCCCGCTTGCTCTGTGGCAAGCTCGTGGCGCTCCTGATAACCAGTGACGAGGTGAGGGAGGCATTCTCCAGGCGGTATGCAGGCCGTACCTCCCTCATTAGCGAGCGTCCGTTCGATGGCCGGCTCGCCCTCATCACCACGACCTCTGCGTTGGGCCGCTCCTCCTTATACAATCGCCTCACCTTCCGCGGGAGACGACTCTTCCTAAGTGTCGGGTTCACTTCGGGCTCCGGAGAGTTTCACTTCTCCAACGGCGTCTACCGCGATCTGCTCGCGTTTGCCAGAGAGCGTTGCGCCCCATCTGCCAAGCATGAGCGCTGGGGCAACGGATGGCGTAGCCGGCGCGAACTGGTGCGCGCAGTGCTGCCCAAGCTGGGCTTCTCCCGAGAGCTGGTCTACCATGGTGTGCGGCGCGAGATCTTTGTCGTCCCCCTCGCTGACAACGCAGCCTCCTTTCTCCGCGGCGAGACGGGTCGCCTTGAGCCGTTCAGCGCACCAGCCGCCGAACTCTTCTCCTGGTTCCGGCAGCGTTGGCTATTGCCCCGCGCCAGTAGAGACCAGACCTATCGGGACTTCGATCCTGCAACGCTTCGGCTGTTGGGGTAGCAAAGTGGTAACCGACCAGACGCCGTTCGTCGACCTGCCGGCCGCCCTGGTCGAGCAGATGCTCGCCGAGACCAGTGCAGTAGCCCAGTCGCTCCTCGTGGCTTTTCGGGCTGTCAAGGCGGAGCGCTCCCGCTTTCGCTCCGAGCTCGCGGCCAGCGGCCTGGTGCTCAATGAGTCTGCCCTCGGGTACCCGCCGCTTCCTACCACCTGCGGGGTGGATGGGTCTTACGCCATCGAGCGGTTGCTTTCGTCCGATCTTGCGGCGTGTGCCGCCGTCGCGGTGGAGGGGCTGACGCCGCCATCGGAGAAGCGCCACTGGCAGCAGCCGCACCACCTCTCCTTCGTCCGGTCAGAAGTGCATGATGCCGACACGGCTACCGTGCTGCGAGCCGTCATGCTGGGATACGAGCTGCTTCTGGCCACGCGGGCGCCGCACGATGTCGTCATGCTGGACGCGACCCTCACGCTTCCGGTCATTTACTTTAACCAAGCGCTTTCGAAGTCGCGCGAGGCGCCAGAGCTCCAGTCGTCGCAAGAGTTCCGTTCGAAGGCGGTAGACTTTCTGGGGGCGTACGTCGACATCTTGCGAGCTCCGCGTTCCGACAAGCAGTACGTCGGCTTACCGAAGTACTCTACTCGACGCGAGATAGGAAAGCGCCTTGGCTGGCCGCACACGCATGATGACCGAGGCCTGCTCACGCTGCTCCTCGAGGCCGGCGAACTGACCAAGCCCTTGCCCCTGGAGCAGCCCAGCCAGACGTGGCACCTCGCAGTGAGCGCTCTTCCCTCAGAGCTGCATCAAGAGGCCCAGAAGCTGGCGGGTGAGATTGTGTCTGCCTTGCAGAATGTGCGGGTGCTTTATTACAAGCCCCACCACTGGTTGCCAGCGGTTCGTCTGGAGGTGCCAGCTAACGTCGCTGACAACCACCACAGACTTGCCATCGTGATCCAGGGGATCAAGCACCAATGCGCCACGCCTGGGATGCTCGAACCTTATCCGCTGTACCTCGCCGATCGCACGGTGAAAGCACTTGCCAGGGCGGTGCCTGCATTCCGGCAGGTCACGACCCGGCAGATCTCTGAGCAGTATGAGGGCGATATCGCCGAGGTCTTCTTCGGGATGCACGGGTACCGCTCTGAGTCAGGAGGCTGAAATGGGCGCACCGCCAATCGATCAACTCATTGATCAAACCGAGCGACTCGGGGTCGTCGGTTCACCCTCCTCGACAGCGGAACTGACGATTGATGTTCTAGGGACAGCGGTGAATCGTAAACTCGTCGGCGAGCTCGCGCTCCTCCGCTTCCCGCAGGACGGCTCCAACCACTACGCGTTGGGCCAGATCACCGAGGTCAAGCTACGCAACATCTGGCACGAGGACCCGACTATGCGCAGCCTCATCCGTCAGCGAGGACGGGTCGATGCCGTAAGCGAGCGGCAAGACACGCACCTTGCCCAGATGTTCGTAAGCGCCGTCTTCAAAGCGGGAGAGACGGCTGGGTATGAGCCGAGCATTTTTGGTACCGTTCCCGCTACCGGAACCCCGATCCATGTGGTGACCGACGAGGTCCTCGACGAGCTTCTCCGTCCCTACCGGGATCAGGTCTTCTACCTAGGTCACGTCTACGGCTCCAAGCCCAAGCTGCCGCTCTGGTTCAAGCATTTCGATACTGGTCCCGATGGTGCTGGCGAGGCGTATCATCTCGGCATTTTCGGCAAGACCGGCTCAGGGAAGTCCGTGCTGGCCAAAATGATCCTCCTGGCCTATGCCCGCTATCCGAAGATGGCGCTGCTGGTCATCGACCCACAAGGAGAGTTTGCCCGTGACATGGGGGCCGCGCCACCGTTGGGCGAATTTCCCCTTCCTCTCGGGAACCTGATCCGCCAGCGCATGCAGAAGCAGGTGCAGGTCCTCACTGTCCGTAACCTCATCCTGGACCGCTGGGAGCTCTTCGAGCGCATCCTCTATGAATCTCCCTTCTTCGAGCGCCTGACGATCCCGAAGGGAGAGAACCGCCAGCTGGCATGCAGCATTCTTGCCGAGATGCTCAAAAAGGCGGGAGTCAAGCTCGCTGAACTGTCATCCAAGGGGGCCTTTGACCGGGCCTGGAGCCTGCTTGCAGATGACAAGGCCCAGCGGGTCTTCTATCGAACCGAGGCTTCCCGGGCCCGCTTTGATGCAGCGCTTCACGATGCGAGTCGGGACGAGTTCTACCAGGACCATTGGCGGCCAGTCACCGAACTCTTCCGTGAAGACCGGCCGCAAGCCTCGACCGTCGAGAAGGCGCTTGGCAGACTTTTGAGTCCGGGCCAACTCGACTCAGGCCGTCGGACCGTCCTGGTTGTGGACGTATCAAAGGAGCAAGCTCATGATCTCTTCTGGACCGATACCATTCAGTCGCTTGTCATCAAACGCTTGCTCGATGGTCTCACTCAGACGGCCGAGTACTTCTACAAGGAAGGTCGAGGTCTGAACACTCTCGTCATCATCGACGAAGCGCACCGCTTGGCGCCCCGCGACCCGCCGGGCGAGGACGACGCTGCCAAGGCGGTTCGAGATAAGCTCATTGATGCCGCTCGGACCACCAGGAAATATGGCCTCGGCTGGCTGTTCATCAGCCAGACTCTCTCCAGTCTGCATCCGGAGATCCTTGGTCAGCTCAGGATCTTCTTCTTCGGCTTTGGCCTAGCGCTTGGCCAGGAGTTCCAATCGCTGCGGCAGTTGGTCGGTTCTTCCGGCACCGCGCTTGATCTCTACCAGCTCTTTCGAGACCCGCACTCCGCTTTCGATATCAAGAATCGCCAGTATTCCTTTATGACCATCGGCCCAGTGAGCCCCCTCTCGTTCTCCGGAAGCCCGTTGTTCTTCAACGCGTTTAACACGGTCGATGCCTTCTTGTCCGCGAATCATCTCTCACATGGGTGCCCGGAGGCGAAACTCTCCGCGTCGCCAGCGTAGCCTGAGGGGGTTGGAGAGCGGTGGCATAACTGCTGTACCGCGAGGGAGGAAACCTGGTCGTCGATTACGAGCCGTGTGGGAGCGATGCCGTGCGGTACACGTGGCCCCGGACGCGCGGTCGCGGTCGCGTGCTCACCCCGTCCCGATCAGGCGGTGCGCGCATGGCGTCAGTATGAGCGCGCGCACCGCCGCCGCCGTGCATCGGGCATCGAATCGAGCGGAGGCGGAGGAGGTGGCAGATGACCCCAGCAGGACTGAACTGATGCCCTACCTGAATTGATGCCCTATCTGATGCCCTATCGCATGAACTGCCATAGACCGACAACGACCGCCGTGGAAGGACACAGATTCAGGTTGAACGGCAATGCACGCCGTTAGACGGCCATAAACCGCCTTTCTTGACCTTTGGATCCGTTAATCCTGGTTCGAATCCAGGCGCCTCAGCCACCGTTGTCGCCGCGAATGAGAGCAACTGCGTTATCCTCGCCAGTTTGTCTCTTCTACACTTCAGCAGGCTGCCCAAGCTCTCCGAAACGCCCTTTTCGCACCCGGGGCAGAGGCACCGCTGAGGAGCGCTGCTGCCCGCTCGGACGCCCAAGCACCGGCTGCGCTCGTGACCTGGATGCCCCGCTCCGGCTCCCGGCGCGCGGCTGGACACCCACCGCAGGAGGGCCTAAGGCGCCTACGTCGCCCACTGGCCATGGCACCACGACCAAGCCCCGTCGCTTTCCCTGTTCAGGGGCGAGGATGACAGTCTGCCCTTTCGCGGTCACCTGCTCGCTGTGGCCTGTGGGGACCGCTCACCCCAGTGCTGCCACGTTCGGTATCCTCCCACTTGGCCGCCGCTCCGAAGTGAGGCGCAGCACCCGTGACCACCGGCTCCACTCGCCCTGCACATCGATAGAGCGGCCGGATGGCACCGAGCGCGTCGGAAAGCTTGACAGGATGGCCGGACGGACGCATGCTCTCTCTAACGCTCGCCGGGTTGCTTTGCGCAGCGACGCGAACGTTCCGCTTCCGTACCATGCCTTGGCCCACCGCCTTCTGGCAGCCTCGCCAGTGCACCGTGCGAACGGTGTCGCGCCCGTCGCGATTACACGGAAGCGATCGTAGGGTGCCCGGCCCGTCCGCACACCGCTCACCCCACACTTCGGCGGAGAGAACACGTGAGTGGCAACGTCCTGGCGCCGTCCGATGACGTCAGTACCGCGACCATCGGCGGCCTCCTGCACGATATCGGCAAGCTCTGGGCCCAGGTGCGCGGCCGCGACCGGCGCCACGTCCACTGGGACTGCGACACGCCGCATCGCCCCTTCGAAACCTGCCGCTGCCGTCGGCAGTACCGCTACGCCCACGCCCCGCTAGGCGCCAACCTGGTGGCGGAGCTGTTCGGCCCCGCCTCGCCCTACGCCGAGCTGGCGGCACAGCACCACGCCGCCGTCAGCGATTGGCGCCTGGCCCGCTACGTCCAGCGCGGCGACCAGTTGTCCGCCGGCGAGCGCGATGAGCAGTACGATGCCGAAGGCGACCATCCCGGCGCCGGCGAGCCGCTCCTTATCTCGCCGTTGGGGAGCGGCGCCCAGCCCCTCCGCCTCGCCCCCCGCGCCTTGGCGGAGCCGTGGCCACCGGTGCGCGAGCCGCCGGCCGCCGGCGAGACCATCGCCCGAGCGTACGCGGCGCTGGTGGAGCGGGTGCGGGCCGCCGCCCCCTCGGTGCGCCTCCTGGCGGGGCACGCACTCGTCGACGCCGTGCTAGGTCTGGTGGAGAACGCCGCTTCCCTCGTCCCCTCGGCCTTCATGCGCACCGTGCCAGATATCAGCCTGGCCGCCCACCTGCACCATGCCGGTGCCTTCGCCGGCGCCCTGGCCGCCCGCGGCGACCCGGAGGCAGATCCCGTCGCCACCCTGGTGATGGGGGACCTTTCCGGCATTCAGGCGTTCCTGCACCGGGCGGCCTCGGCACGGGCCGCGCGGCAACTGCGCGCCCGTTCGTTCTACCTCTCCTTGCTGTCCCTGATCGTAGCCCGCACCTTCGCCTACCGCCTGGGTGTGACGCCGGCGAACGTGCTCTTGGCCTCCGGCGGCAATTTCGTGGTCCTGGCCCCGCCCGGCACCGAGGAGGACCTCGCCCGCATCGCCACCGAGATCAATGTGGTGCTGCGGCAGGTGCACGGGACGGTACTGGACGTCGTGGCGGCCTGGACCACCGTGGCCGCCGAGGAGACGCGCCGCTTCGGGGAGGTGATGGA
>JBHOQW010000224.1:0-21220 GCA_042408665.1 Dehalococcoidia bacterium | reverse complement strand
CGGGGCGGGCCTCTCCGGCACCACCATGCGCCTGACGCGCAACCAGATGTTGGAGGTCCTGCGCCAGGACTACATCCGCACGGCCGCGGCCAAGGGGTTGAGCGAGCTGCGGGTGATCACCCGCCACGCCCTGCGCAACGCGCTCATCCCCGTAGTGACCGTGATCGGCTTGCAGATCGCCGCGGTGGTGAGCGGCACGGTCATCTTTGAGTCGATCTTCAGCATCCCCGGCGTCGGCCGCTTCTACTTTCAGGCCATCCTGTTCCGGGATTACCCATCGGTGCAGGCAACGGCGCTGTTCATCGCCATCACGGTGCTCCTGGTGAACATCGTGATCGACCTGGTGTACGCGGTGATCGACCCGCGCATCCGCTTCGCGTAGAGGACACCGATGACAACCGCAACGGGAACGGAGCTCTTCCATGGCGGCACGGTGACGACCCGTCACCGGCCCTACTGGTGGGATGTGATCGTGCGGCTGGTGCGCCACAAGCCGCTCGGCCTGATCGGCGCACTCATCGTACTGGTGATGACGCTGGCCGCCATCTTCGCGCCGCTCATCGCGCCCTATGACTACACCGAGATCGTGGCCTCCGAGCGGCTCAAACCGCCCTCTACGACCTATTTCTTCGGGACAGACAACGCCGGTCGCGACATGTTCAGCCGCATCCTGTTCGGCGCCCGCATCTCGCTACGCGTGGGGCTGTCGTCCGTGCTGATCTCCACCACGGCCGCCACGCTCATCGGGGTGATCTCCGCCTACTTCGGCGGCTGGTTCGACACCATCCTGCAGCGGTTCGTCGATGCGATGCAGGCGCTGCCCGGCCTCATCCTGGTGCTGACGATCATGGCGGTGCTGGGCTCCGGCGTGAACAACGTGATCCTGGCCATCGCCATCGGCGCCAGCGTGAGCGGCTCGCGCGTGATCCGCGGCGCCGCGTTATCCGTCAAGGCCCAACCCTACATCGAGGCAGCCCGCACCCTGGGCGCGGGCGACCTGCGCATTATCGCCCAGCACGTGCTGCCCAACGTGATGGCGCCGGCCATCACCCTGGCCAGTATCGGCCTGGGGGCCGCCATCCTGGCCGAGTCCTCCCTGTCGTTCCTGGGTCTGGGCGTGCCACCAGACGTGCCGACCTGGGGCGGGATGCTGGCGGGCAGCGGCCGGCGCTGGATGTTGCAGGCTTGGTGGCTGGCGTTCTTCCCCGGCTTCGTCCTCTCACTGGCGGTGTTCGGGTTCAACATGCTGGGCGACGCTCTCCGCGACCTGCTCGACCCCCGCCTGCGCGGTGCGCGCTGAGCCGCCGTCTCGCCACTCTCTGGAACGAACCACCGTTCTAGGCGGCCGTGGAGTCCCGCAGCACCTCTTCCACGGTGCTGGCCGGAACCGGTGGCGAAAAGTAGAACCCTTGAGCGCGGTCGCAACCCACCGCGCAGAGACGTGCCAGTTGCTCGGCCGTCTCGACGCCCTCGGCCGTCACCGCCAGGCCCAGGGTGTGCGCCAGCACCACCACCGCGCTAACGATGACGGTGGCATGCTTGTCCTTCCCCAGCGCGTGCACGAAGGAGCGGTCGATCTTGAGCGTATCCACGGGAAAGCGGCGCAGGTAGCTCAGGGAGGAATAACCCGTGCCGAAATCGTCGATCGCCAGCCCCACGCCCAGCTCCTTGAGGGCCTGCAACGTGCGCACCGCCGGCTCGGCGTCCGCCATGACGGCGCTCTCGGTGATCTCGAGACGCAGGTGCGCGGCCGGCAGGCCGGTGGTTTGCAACGCCTGCCGCACCTGGTCCACCAGATCCGGCTGGGCGAACTGCCGCGCCGAAAGGTTCACGCTGATCACGAGCGGCGGCTCGCCCCGGCCCCGGTGCACTAACCACTGTCGCCCCTGTCGGCAGGCCTCTTCCAGCACCCAGCGGCCGATGGGAAGGATCAGGCCCGTATCCTCGGCCAGCGAGACGAACTCGGCCGGGCTGATGAGACCGCGCTCGGGGTGCTGCCAGCGCACCAGCGCCTCCACACCCACCACCCGACTGGTGCGCAGCTCGACCTCTGGCTGGTAGTACACGCGTAGCTGGCCACGCTCGATCGCCCGGCGCAGATCGGCCTCCAATCGCAGGCGCGCCGACGCCCAGGCGCCCATGCTTGGCCGGAAGGCCGCGGCGCTGGCCTTCCCCTGCCGCTTGGCTTGCTGGAGGGCCAGCTCGGCCTCACGCAACAGGTCCTCTGGCCGCACCGTGCCCGACCGGTCGGCGGTGAGGGTGAAGCCAACGCTCGCCGTGACGAAGACCTCCTGCCCGTTCAGGTCAAACGGCCGGCGCAGGGCCTCCACCACCTGCTGCGCCAGCAGGTACGCATCGGGCTCCTGGGCGACGCCCTTGGTCAGTACGGCGAACTCATCGCCGCTCAAGCGCGCCAGGGTGTCGCTGGGACGAACATAGCGGGCCAGCCGGCGGGCCACCGCCGCCAGCAGCATGTCACCGGCGCCGTGCCCCAGGCTGTTGTTCACCAGCTTGAACCCGTCGAGGTCGATGCAGAACACCCCCAGCGCAACCGCGCCCGCCTCTGACTCCACCTGGGAGAGCGCCTGTGAGAGCCGGTCCATAAAGAGGGCACGGTTGGGCAGGCCGGTCAGCTCGTCGTGGAAGGCGCGGTGGGCGAGCTGCTCCTCGTAGCGCACGCGCTCCGTCACGTCGCGCGCGTTCACCACGATGCCGCGCACCCCGGGCTCGTGCAGGAGGTTGGTGACCACGGCCTCAAGGTGGCGCCAGGAGCCGTCCCGGTGCCGTTGTTGCACCGCGATCGTCTGGCTGCTCCCCGGCTTCGCGCCCAGATCGGCGATCAGCGCCCGCAGGCGGTCGGCATCCTCTTCGCGCAAGGCGCGCAGGCCGCTTCGCCCCAGCACCTCGTCCACCGGGTACCCCATGATGGCCTCCACAGAGGGGCTGATGTAGCGCACGATGCCCTGCGAATCCAGCACCGCGACGATGTCTGAGGAGTGTTGGAGCAGCGCGCGCAGCCGGCGCTCGCTGGCCTGGAGCGCCTCCTCCGCCCGGCGCCGCTCGCTTATATCTACGGCCACGCTCACGATGCCGAGCACGCCGCCGTCCGCGTCCCGAACCACTGAGTCGGTGACCAGCACCGCCAACGTCGAGCCGCCACGGTGCCGCACCCGCAGTTCGCCCGACCAGGTTCCTGCCGCGCGCAAGCGCTCCAGGCGCCCCGTTGGCTCCCTGCCCGCACCACCGGGGATGATCTCAGCGACCGGCCGCCCGAGCACCTCATCCGCGCTCCAGCCGTAGAGCTGTTCCGCGGCCCGGTTCCAGTAGACGATGGCGCCGTCCACCGTCGTCGCCACCACCGCTTGGCCGACCGCGTTGAGGAGCTGGGCCTGAAAGTGGATCAGGGCATCCGCCTGCGCCTTGGCGCGGCGGGTCCATCGCCGCTCAATGGCGTGCGCCACCGCCGGCCCCAGTCGCGCCAGGTGATCCCGCCGCACGTAGTCCGCCGCACCGTGTTTCATCACCTCTACGGCGCGGGCCTCGCCGATGGTGTCGGACACGATGATCAGCGGAACGTCGAGACCGCGCGCCTGCACCAAGTCCAGCGCCTGCAGGGCGGTGAGACCGGGCAGCCGGTAATCGGCCAGTATGACGTCGAGGGAGGCGTCGAGGACCGCCAGGAAACGGTCTTTGCTATCCACGTGTTGCCACTGCACGTCATAGCCGGATTGCCGCAACTGGCGCACCAGCAATTCGGCCGTCTCCGGGCTCCGCTCAAGGATCACGGTACGCAACGGGGTTGCCACACAACGCCTCCTCATGCCGGGCAGTCCGGGTGGAACCACCGCGACAGCCGGCACCGCTCCGGGTGGCACATCGGCCCACCAACGCGGACGGTGAACATGCCGGCACGCTCACACGACGTTCGGCTGCGGAACGTGTTCCGGATAGCGCTCATCGAGCTCCTGCAAGATACCGGCATGGTCCAACCGCAGCAGTGCACTGACGACATGGAGGTCGAACTGGCGGCGGGCGTTGATCCGGATTTCCGCCAGCGCCCGGTCCTTCGGCATCATCCGGCGATAAGGGCGGGGCTCGCGCATGGCGACGTAGGCATCGGCCACGGCCAAGATGCGGGCGCCGGAGGGGATCGCCTCACCCGCCAGGCCATCCGGGTAGCCGCTGCCGTCCCACCGCTCGTGGTGATGGCGGATGAAGGGCAGAATATGCTGCACCGCCCGTAAGGGGCTGAGGATCCGGGCGCCCAACTCCGGGTGCAGTTTGATATGGCGAAACTCCTCTGGCGTCAGCCGCCCTTGCTTGTTCAGCACCGCTTCGTGCAGGCCGATCTTGCCGATATCCTGCAACAGGCCGGCGAGCCGCAAATCGGCACACTGTTCGTCGGTAAGCCCCAGCTCCTTGCCGAGCGCCGCGGCCAACTCGGCCACCCGCCGCGAATGGTCGTGGACGTACTCGTCCTTCGCTTCCAGCGCCAGCCCGAGGCTGGTGATCACCTGCAGGCCGATCTCCTCCACCTGGCGGGTGCGCTTGGCCACCAGGTCCTCCAGGTGTTCCACATACCGTCGGTTCTCCAATCGCAGCCGCCGGTGGTCGAGAGCGCGTCGCACCGCCAGCTCCACCTCGGCGATCTGAAACGGCTTGGTGATGTAGTCATAGGCCCCGGCGCGAATGGCGGAGAGGGCGGTCTGCAGGCCGGCCAGCGCGGTCACCATGATCACGGCCATATCTCGATCGTGGGCCAGCGCTTGCTCCAGGAGCTGCAAGCCGTCCATGCCCGGCATGCGGATATCGCACAGCATCACGGCGTAGCGCCCCTGGCGCAGGCGCTGGAGGGCCTCCTGCGCGTCGGCCGCGCTCGTGCACTGGTAGCCCGCCTCCCACAGACCGCGCGTCAGCACGGTTCGGATCCCCGGCTCATCGTCCACGACAAGGATGTACTCAGGCTCCGTTACCATCGGGTCAACCATCGCCATGTTGTTCCCCTTCTAGGGCACTGCGCAGTTCGTGCAGGTGATACGGAGGCGTAAGGACCGCGTCCCAGACCGGTGCGCTGCCGGCCGGCGGCGGTGCGGCCGCGATCAGCCGCGGCGCCGGCGTGCCACACCGTAGCCGTGCAAGCAGCTGATCCGGTGCATCCGGGTCCACGATGGCGGCCACAACACCGGTGAGGTCGCACGACGCGGCGTCGGCCAGCGGCCACGGCTCAAACCCCACCAGGCGCGACGCCTCCGCCAACAGATCGGCCGCCATCGGGTCCGCAACGACGATCAGCACACGCCTGCGGTCCGTGACCGGCTCACCGGGTTCGCCTTGATTTAGGGCCGGGAAGAAGGCGCGAAAACAGGCGCCGCCGGGCACGTTCTCCGCCGTGAGGGTGCCGTGGTGCTCGTGCACGATTCGGTGCGAGATGCTGAGCCCGAGACCGGTCCCCTCGCCCGGCGCCTTCGTGGTGAAGAACGGGTCAAAGATTCGGCCGAACACGTCGGCTGGAATGCCCGGACCCGAGTCGGTGACCGAGAGCTCCACGCCGCCTTCCAGCGGACGGATCCGCACCACGATCTGCCCGCCACCCTGCGGCTTCATGGCGTCGATGCTGTTGTTGATGAGGTTGATCAGCACCTGCAGGAGCTGGTCGCGATCGGCCATGATGTCCGGCACCGGTGCGTACTCCCGCACCACGGCGACGCGATACCGGCTCAGCCGGTCCGCGCGAAGCGACAGGGCCTCTTCAGCGATGCTTGCCAACTGGACCGGCGCCAGCGACGGCTCGCGCTGGCGGGCGAAGCGCAGCATCGAGCGCACGATCTCGCCGGCGCGCGACGCCTCACGGTGGATCACCGCCAGGTCCTCGCGGAGCCGCGGCGGCAGGTCGCCGCGCAGGGCCAGTTCGGCGGTGGCGGCGACGGCGGCCAGGGGGTTGTTGACCTCGTGGGCCATACCCGCCGCCAGCTCGCCCAGCGCGGACAGCCGCTCCGCCTGGGACAGCCTGGCGGCCAGCCGATGCTGTTCCGTGATGTCCTCTAAGGTGCCCTCGTAGTACCGCACCGCGCCGTGGTCGTCGACCACCGCCCGCGCGCTCACGCGGAGCATCAGCCGCGCACCGTCGCGTCGTGTCCACTCCAGCTCCGCCCCGCGCACCTCGCCCGATCGCAGGGCGGCCGCCAGGGTGTCGCGACCAAACCCCTCCTGCAACCGTTCATCCTGCGTGAGCTCTTCAAAGGACGTGTACCCAAGCATCTGCACCAGCATCGGGTTGGCCAGCAGCAGCCGGCCATCGGGCGCGGCCCGGAAAATTCCCAACGGCACGTTTTCGAACAGTCCGCGGAAGCGCTCCTCGCTATCCCGCAACTCCGCCTCCGCCCGTTTGCGTTCGGTGATGTCGCGGGCGTTGATGATAATGCCGCCCACGTAGGGGTCATCGAGCCGGTTGTTGATGATGCACTCCAGGTAGCGCCAGGAGCCGTCCCGGTGGCGGCAGCGGAACTCGAAGGGCGGACCCGCGCCGGGATTGCCCAGACGCTCGACGTACCGGTTGAGCACGTCGGCCGCATCGTCCGGGTGGATGAGGGCGAAGATCTCCACGCCCAGCAGTTCCTCCGGCCGATAGCCGAGCACGTGCTGGACAGAGGCGCTCACGTACCGGCCGGTGCCGTCGGCGTGGAGAATGACCATGAGATCCGAGGCGTGCCGCACGAGGGAGCGGAAGCGCTCCTCACTGGCCTGTAACACCTCCTCGATTTGGGCGGACATGGCCAGGTTCTCACGGGTGAGGCGCAGCACGATATCCGAGTGTGAACGGCGCTCGATATGCCATGCCACCCCAACCGCCAGCACCGCGGTTAGGAACGCCGCCCCCAGATGAGTCCAGGCACCGTCTGCACCGCTGCCGGAGGTGCCGGGGCCGACCAGGTCCGAGGCCGCGGAGAGCAGCGTGCCGGCAACCATGCCGGCGATTGCGCCCCGCATCCGCCAGCGCGCGGTGAGCAGGAGCACGGCCACAACGACGGTTAACCGAGACGCCTCATGACCGAAGGCACCGCCACCGGGCAGGTTATGGAGAACCGGCGTGGCGACCAGCAACCCGGCAACGGCGGCCATGAGGCCGACGTCACCCAGCCGCGACGATGTGCGGGCGCGGCCCGAGAGATATCGGCGTACGTCCGCGGGCAACTCGCGCGCGGCGTTCCCCCGCCCCGCCGCTCCCTGCCGGGTCGACCAACGGGCGGCACCGGGCCACCGTTGCCAGGCCATCACCATGGCCAGCGGGTGAACCAGTGAGAGTCGCATCGGACGTTTGCCTCCAGGAGCCGTGGTGCGCGACGGTTGGCACGAACTGACGCGACGGCCGGCCTCTGGAGCGTGCCGGTTGTTCCACGCCGCTCTCCGTGCCCAACCTCACCGCCGACACGTGGAGCAACGGCAGGGTCCGCGGACCACCCACGGTCGGCGGTGCCGGACCATGCCGTTGCTCAGTTGTCCGCCGCTCGCGGCCGCTACGCCGTAGCGGCAGCCATCGCTGGGGCCGCGCCCCGTGCAGGCACGGGCACCGCCTGCTCGCCGGACCGGAGCACATCGAGCAGTCGCTGGACCAAGTCGGGGTCCCAGCGCGTGCCGGCGCCCGCGCGCAGGACCAGCATCGCCTGCGCATCGTCCAGTGCCGGGCGATGGGGACGCGCCGTGGTGAGCGTGGTCCAGGCGGTACAGACCGCTACAATGCGCGATGACAGGGGGATATCCTGACCGGCCAGACCGTGTGGCTGCCCCCGGCCGTCAAAACTTTCCTGGCAGAAGTGAACAATCTCCGCCACCGGACGCAGGCCGAGCTGCAGGCAGGCGCGCTCCGCACGCGATATCGCATGCACATCCGACACAGAGGCATCCGCCGCGGAGGTGAGAGCCTGATCGAGGGCCATGGCCTGGAGAAGCCGGGCAGCGAGGGAGACCCGCTGGCACTCGTGTGCGGCCAGCCCCCGGTGGACAGCCAGGCGCCGCGCCAGCTCTGCCGCGCACCGAGATGCGCGCTGCCCCGGCGGCAAGCGGCTCTCCGCCGCATCCGCCAGTTGTTCCACGCGGGCCACCAGGCGGGCGTCGAGCTGGAGCGACGCGCTCATCACCGTCCGTATGAGCGCCACCGGTGCCGCGGCTACCAGCAGCAGCCAGGGTGAGTGCTCCACCGCGATCGCCGTCACCGTGCCGATCGCGACCAGCACACCATGGGGCACCAGCTCCGGGCCGTGCACGGACAACCAGCCGACAAAGGGCGAACGACGCTGCTGGATCGCCGCCGCGCCGTCTACGGCCAAGGCGCTGATAAGGTAGAGCACCAGCCCCGCCGGCAGCAGCGCCGCTAGGCCGCGCGTGCTCCGTACCGGGTCCGTGTCAGCCACCGGCGCCAGCAGGTGATAGATCGTGCCGGCGCTGACGAGCGACAGCGCTACCTGCCCGGCGTTGAAGCCGACATTGAACCACCGCCGCCGCCGGTAGACGTTGCCGAGCGCGGTCGCCAGGGCCATGGTCACGGCTGCGGCCGCGGGCACCATGCTGAGCAGGGCGACGGTCTCCAGCGCGGTCGTGAGGACCACCGCCCGCTTGGGTGCCAGCTTGACCGGCGCCAGGTAACTGAACGACGCCAAGCCGACCAAGAGCACGCTCAGCACCGCCGTGTGCGCGGTGACGGTCGGAGGCATCACCAGGAGCGATACCAGTACGGCCACCGCGGCGGCGAGCATCACGGTAGACAGGTACACCTTGAGCGGTCGCCGCATCGGTTTCATCGATATGCCTCAATTGGTCGCTGAGCCCTGAGGGCGCGAGACGCGGGCATACCCGGCTCCAGCAGCACCGGGAGCCACGCCGCATCCCGCACCGACGTCACGCTACGGTAGGCTAAACGAAGCTGAAAGCAGGGAAGCGGTCGTCCCCGTGACGCTGGTCGTACCGCCGGGGTAGGAGATCGCCAGCATGGCTGGGGCAACCGTCTTGGCCTTGAATTCCAGCGAGACGTGCACCGGGATGGGCGCACCCGGCTGCCAGGTCTCCCGGGTGTGGACGAACCGCACCGTCTCCGGGAAGTTGTGCCGGGTACGGCCGATCACTCGGACGGAAACCGACTCCGGCACGGAGATGACGAACTGCGCAACTTTCACGTTCTTGTCCACCTCGGCCGGCTCACCGTACACACCGGCCCGGATATACACGGTCTGGCCGTCAATAGCCACGATCGGATCGTCCCAGACCCAATCCGCGGCCGCGTAGGCTTTAGACGGCACGACAACCGCGCCGATGAGCAGCGCCAACACGATGAGTGCAACTGTGCGAAACACCTGCCGGTCCTCCTTCAAGCAAGGGTGAGGGCATTGAGGGCGTCGAGAGCATCTGCCGGGCGGAGCCGATCTAGGTCTCGAAGCTGGCGTGCGGATCATTTAGACCTGTCCGTCCACTTTGCCCAGCACAGGAGGGGGCAGGCGGGCACCGCGAGGGGAGATCGCGGCGCCTATCTGCGCCGTCGGGAGCGCACGCACCCACCAGTTCAGACAGCGCGGATGGCCGTGGCGGAGGCGTCCCGTACCGTCCGGGTTCCCCCAGGCCGACAGCCCGGGGAACGCCCCGACAAGCGTCCGGAGGACGGCGTCGATATCCGGGCAGAGGTGCAGGCCCAGCCGGGTGATATCGTCACCACCGGTGACAATCACGGTCATCCGGTCGTCGCCCAGCACCTCGCGCACCGGGGGCAGGAGCGGCGCGCCGCTCGCATGGGTGGGAGCACCGGCGTTGTCGGTCAGGTACGGTCGGTACAGGTGCGGCGCGACGTCATGCACCGCCTTCAGGCTGCCTGGGCGGCCTCCGACCGCGCGCCGTTGTCAGGGGTTGAGCCCGATCTGCCCGGCGACGGGCTTGAGGGCGTCGATCACGAACTGGACGTGCTCGTCGAAATCCACACCCAGCTCGGCGATCCCCTTCCAGATGTCATCGCGGTTGACGTTGCGAGCAAAGGCCTTGTCCTTGAGCTTCTTGCGCACGCTGCTGGTTTTAACCTCGGACAGGCTCTTGTTGGGCTGGACCAGCGCGCAGGCGATCACAAACCCAGTCAATTCGTCCACCGCGAAGATCATCTTGTCCATCAGGGAGCGGCGCTCGTAGCCGGTGAAGTCGGCGTGGCACTGGATGGCGTAGATGATCTCCTCCGGGACGCCGCGCGCCTCCAGGATGGGCTTGCCCGCCATGGGGTGCTGGTCGGGGAACATCTCGTAGTCGAAGTCGTGCAGGAGGCCGACGATGCCCCACGTTTCTTCATCACCGCCGTACTTGCGCGCGGCCGCGCGCATCACCGCCTCGACGGAATAGGCGTGCCGGCGCAGCGGCTCCGTCTTCGTGTACTCGTGCAGGATTTCCAACGCCTGCTCCCGGTTCATACATGACCTCCCGTCCGCACGTGGCACCGCGACGGAGCGCCGGATCGACTATTGCGTGCCGCACACCCCGCTCCCGGCCGAGGGCACGGGACCGGGAGCCGCAGCCCAGTCCGGCGCCGTCTCTCGCGGATCGTGTGGCTGCCGCGCCTCCCGCCGCGCGTACCGCTCGCCGCGGCGCCCCGGCGCGCTCACAGTGGCTTGGCCGTGGTAAAGAGCAACGCCCGTGCCACGATCTCACCGGCCAGCACCGCGCCCATGGCGATGTACAGCAGCCCCGTTGCCGACATCATCGCCCGCACCACGCTGGATTGCCAGGCCATGTAGGCGAGCCCCAGCGGGAAGAGCAGTCCCACACCGACCCGCAGCCAGAACCACAGGTTCTCGACCAGGCCGGTCGTGGCCGTGTCCGGCGACAGCGGCACCTCCCGCACCGGCAAGACGGCGTTGACCGCCATCACCAGCGTCTGCACGGCCACGCAGCCCAGCAGGACCAGGGTGAGCTCGTTGAGGGGCTTTTCCGGCAGGCGCGGCGTCACCAGATACCAGTGCCCCAGCGTCATGCCCAGCGACACCGCCCCCAGGCTGGCCGCGCCCGCCAGGAGCGAGAGCAGCGCGCCCGGGTACCCCCAGGTCGGCAGGCGCAGCACCGCGGCCGCCAGGGCGAGCGCCACCAGCGCCGCCGCCGCGGTGAGGACGTTCAGCGCGCGCGCCCGCCACCCGTCCTCCCGGAAGACGAGCACCAGCGTGACCAGCGACAGCAGCGCGAATACGGCTACCGCCGCCCGCATGGGGCTGATGAAGGACGGATCGAGGCGGTAGCCGGCCACCTCAGCGCCGGTGGGCAGCGCAGCCGTCGTCCACAGGGCGAGCGCGGCGCCGGCGAAAGCCAAGACCGCGCCCATCTTCAGAAACCCGGGCGAGACCTGGCCGCGCGTCTGGGGCACCAACAGCACCGCCTGCGTCCCGGCGGCAAACTCCAGAAACAGGAGAAAGGTGGCAAACGGCAGGGCGGCTACGCTCATCGGCCATCGGCGCTCATGCGTTCGGGTGTGCACAACCAGCGTAGCGACCGCCCACGCCGGCCGCAACGCGCGCCGCCTCCCCGCCTCAGGCTCACGCCGGTGCGGTGCCGGGTACTGGCAGGTGTGCCAGGATCGCGCGCAGGCGGGCGAAGTCCGCTTCCTGTTCGCGGTAGGAGCGGCTGAGCCCCGCCCGCGGCGACGGGTGATGCAGCGGTACCAGGATACGGCCGTTCCAGGGAAGCGGCCTGGCCACGCACTCCTGCAGCCGATAGGGATGCGGCTCGATGAGCGCTAGGGCACGCAGCGCGGTGGCCCCCAGGGTGACCACCACGAGGGGGTTGACCAGCGCGATCTGCGCCCGCAGCCAGCCGGAGCAGGCGCGGACCTCCGCGGCGGAGGGCGGCCGGTTGGTGCCGTCAGGACGCCGCGGGTTGCAGAGCACGGCGTTGGTGATGAACACCTGCGCGCGCGTCAGCCCGGCCAGGGCGAGCAGACGGGCAAAGCGCCGCCCGCTCTGGTCGCGGGTGAGGGGGATGCCGGTGACCTCACCCCCGCGCCGGCCGGGCGCCTCGGCGATGAACATCACCCGGGCGTCAGGCGGGCCGTTGGCGTAGCCCAGCACACGCCGCCGGCCCTCCATCGTCGGACAGCGGCGACACGCCTGCACGGCCTCGATGAGCCGCTCGTGACGCAGCGCGCGCTCGCTCGGCGTCCCGGTCCACACGACGAGCTCCAGCGCGGTTTCGCAGCCGTGCACGACCGCCAGCGCCTCCACCTGCGGTTTCGCCCGGACATTGACATGATATTCTGAATGGGTCGGTGGCGACGGCGGTGGAAATCTCAGGAATGCGGTGCCGCCACCATGCCAGACGGGTTACAGGTTGGACCGGACCTCGCGCGATGCTTTGGGCACTACCGCGCGCAGTCGCCTCGCTATGCTCTGCTCTTCTGCGTGCGCTGCCCGAAGGTCAAGGCCTGCGTGCAGAGCACCTGGGGCACTGGTGACTCTCGCCGCGCCCGCCGGCGGGAGGCGCGCTGGGAGGGCCCACAGCAGGTGAACCTCCATCGGCCGTCGCCGCCGGGCGGTTACTGGCTGGCCACCTGAACGTATCGGCACGGGAGCGGCGCATGGTGCGCGAGATCGCGCCCGACCCGGGCGGCCATCGGTACCTGATCAAGGCGCTGGCGGAGGCCGGCAACGAGCTGGCCGAAGAGCTGTGCGCGTTCCCGTACCGGACCGTCGACGTGACCGACGACGACGGCTGGTCGGCGCGCCGGATCGCGGTGCACGTGCTCGCCTACGAAGAGATGGTGGCTGAATATGTGCAGCAGATCCTGACACGCCGCAACCCGGAACTGCGCGTGATCGACACCGAGGCAGTGCTCGACGACTCAGACATCCCGCGGGAGAACATCGAGCGGGCGGTGCTGCGCTTCGAGCACCTGCGCCACCGCCTGCGCTATACGCTGTGGGAGCTGGACGATCGCGACTGGGAGCGCACCGGTCGCCACCCGTACCGCGGTCCGGTGTCCATCGTTCAGCTGGTACGCGAGCTGCACCTGCACGACCTGGAGAACCTGTGGCGCGTCCGGCGGCTGCGTGAGTTGGTGGCGGTGCGGCGCGGTGGACCACCCCGCGCCGAAGGCCGGGGCTGAGCGCGGTGCGTCCTGTCCGGCCCTGAACGGCTCACGCCCGCGCCGCGACCGCCTCTTGCAGGGCCTGGCGGATCAGAACGTAGTCCTCAGGCGGAATTCGGTGTAGATTCCCTTGAAAGGCGAGAGCCCAGTGCTCTGGCGGCCACTTCTTGGTGTAGCTCATGCGTGCCGCGAGCGGCTCCGCCGCCACCGCGTCCGCCTCATCCAGCACGATCTCCGGCTCGATCCGCACCCGATAGGGGTAGTCCTCGGCCGGCTTCTTGGGGCTCGACCAGATCGGGGTGTGGTCCTCGAACATCTCCGAGGTCACGCGGGCGATCCCGGCAAAGCGCTTGAGGCCGGTCAGGTAGAAGATGAGCCGGTCACCGGGTTTGATCCCGGCCGCCAGCTTGCGGCGGGTGCTCTTGAACCCGTGCATGGTGAAGCCCAGCGCGCGGGTGCGGGCGAAGATGTCCGGCCCGCCCACCACGATGTAGGCGTTGAACGCGCCGGGGGCGGCGTCCTGCTGCGCCATGGCTTGCCGTTCCTCCTGTCCCAGCCCCGCTGGGCCAATGCTAGAGACCGGCGTCCAGTCCCGTCAACCGTCGCGCAGAACACAACGCGGGGCCGTGTACCGGCCCCGCGTTGGGCGTCGGCGCTCTCGGTTGGAAATTGGCTTAATGGCAGGCGCGCGGCGTCCCGGTCCCGTCCGCCGTCTGGAAGCTGCTACCGCAGGCGCAGCTCTTGACGGCGTTCGGATTAAAGATGGTAAAGCCGCTCTTCATGATGTCTTCGACGTAGTCGATCTCAGAACCGGCCAGCATCCGCGCGCTGTCCGGGTCCACCACGATGCGCGTGTCGTTGTGGGTGATGACGATGTCGTCCTCTTCCGGCCCCTCGGCCAGCGCCATTCCGTACTGGTAGCCGGAACAACCGCCACCGACCACGAACACGCGCAACGCCCCGTGGGGCATGTTCTTCTGGGCCAGCAGCGTCTTCACGCGTTGCGCGGCCGCGTCCGTGATCGTGATACCCGTTGCCGGCTTCGGCTGCTCGGTCATATCCCCGAGCATCACGAGGTTGCTCATCGCCGCTCCTCGTACGTCCAGGTATCGCGGCCAGTCAACCGCCGCCGAACGTCCAGGCCCATTGTACCAGCGACGCGATCCCCCGTCTACGCGCCCGGCTCATGCCTCCTGCGGCAGCCGCGCCGTCTCCCCGTCCCACACCACCAGTCCGTCGCTGGCCAGGTCGGCGAGCAGTCGCTCCAACCACGGCAAGTCCGATTCGGTGAAGTCCGGTCTCAGGTGCGCGCCGATCTGCGCCGCCGTGAGGCCGTCGACGTGGTCGGCGCGGCGCAGCAGCTCAACGATGCGACCCCGATAGTACCGGCGTGAGCCCGGAAACCGGCCCTGCGGCCGGCGCGCCGGCGGCGCACGGTAGCGGTCGCCGCGCTCGCGCAGGGCGCGGATACGCGGGGCGGCCGCGCAGAGGTGTCGCACCGGGCAGCGGTCGCACTGTGGCGTGGCCGCCGTGCACACTGTAGCGCCCAGCTCCATGAGCGCCTGGTTCCAGTCGCCCGGTCGCTCGACCGGCACCAGCGTGTCGGCGGCGGCCTGCACCCATGTCGCCGAAGGGGGGATGTCACCGTCGAGCACCCGCATGAGCACGCGGCGCACGTTCGTATCGACGGCCGCCTCCGGCAGGCCGAAGGCGATGGCAGCTACGGCGCGCGCCGTGTACGGCCCGATGCCGGGCAGGCGGCGCAGCGCCTCCGTGTTGGCGGGCAGCGCCCCGCCGTGCCGCGCCACCACCGCGCGGGCCATCTGGTGGAGGTACACGGCGCGGCGGTTATAGCCGAGCCCGGCCCAGGCGCGGATCACGGCCGCCGGGGACGCCGCCCCCAGCGCGGCGATCGTGGGAAAGGCGCGCAGAAACTCCTGCCACTTGGGCGCCACCCGCTCGGCCTGCGTCTGCTGGAGCATGACCTCCGACACGAGCACGGCGTACGGGTCTCTGGTGCGGCGCCAGGGCAGGTCGCGGTGGCCGGTGTCCCACCAACCGAGCAGCGCGCGGTTGAACTCATCCCGTATGGCGGCAGCACGCTCTTGAACGGTGGCCGGGCAGCGCGTATCCACGCCTTCATCCTCGCGGGCAGCGCTGGCCGGTGTCCAGGGCCTCAGCCAGGTACACGCCGGCACCGCCTTCCCTGCTATGATGACTGGCGGCGACGGCGCACGTCGCCGGGGGTCGACGATGGATCACGGACTGGCACGGCTGCAGGCCGTCCTGCGGGACATGGGATCGGTGGTGGTGGCATTCTCGGGCGGCGTGGACAGCACCTTGCTCGCCGCCGTCGCCCACGAGGTGCTGGGGGACCGCGCGCTGGCGGTGACCGGCATCTCGCCCAGCGTGGCGCCGGAGGAGCGGGAGGAGGCGGCCCGCCTGGCCGCCCAGATCGGCATCCGCTACCGGACCATCGATACGTCCGAGATGGACGATCCCAACTACGTGGCCAACAACCCCAACCGGTGCTTTTTCTGCAAAGATGAGCTGTTCACCAAGCTGGACGCCATCCGGCGCGCCGAGGGGTTCAACTGGGTGGTCGATGGCTTCAATGTCGACGATCAAGGAGACTACCGGCCGGGACAGCAGGCGGCGCGCAAGCACCACGTGCGCAGCCCCTTCATCGAGGCCGGCCTCGCCAAGGCCGATATCCGCGCCCTCTCCAAGGCACGCGGCCTGCCCACCTGGGACAAGCCGGCCATGGCCTGCCTCTCTTCGCGCATCCCCTACGGGATACCGGTGACGGTGGAGGCGCTGCAGGCCATCGCGCGGGCCGAGGCGGCGCTGCGCGCCCTCGGCGTGCGGCAGGTGCGGGTGCGCCATCACGGGGACGTCGCCCGTATCGAGACCGACGCCGCCGGGATGGCGATCCTGATGGACGAGTCCGTGCGCCTCAGAGCGGTTGAGGGGGTCAAGCGCGCCGGCTATCGCTACGTGGCCCTCGACCTGCAGGGCTATCGGAGCGGCAGCCTGAACGAGGTCCTGCCCCTCCAGGTCCTGCACCCCTGAGCGGCCTACGGGCACGGCCGGCCAGACGGTAGACAACCGCCAGCCCTCGGCCTAAGCTGGAGCGCATCTTCCGGGCGAGGATCGGCGCTATGGCTCTCAAACTGCTCGTGACCCTTGACGGCTCGCCGTTCAGCGAGAAGGTGCTCGATGTGGCCGTGCCGCTGGCCACGAAGGCAGGAGCGGCGGTCTATCTGCTGCGCGTCAACCCCCCTGCCCACGACGTCGCCCAAATTGACCCCAACCTCGACCCGCGCGCGGAGGCAGAAGAGGCCGCTCTTATGGGCCACGTGCCGCCCGGCCCGCGCGTGCGCGAGTTGGAAACCGTCACCCAGGCCGCGGAGCGCATGGCCGCGGAGGCCTTGGACTACCTGTACCCCCTGGCCGCCCGCTTCCACGGGGTGCGCGCCGAGTGCCTGGTGCGCGAGGGCGCCGACCCAGCGGCGACGATTGTCCAGTGCGCCGAGGAGCTGGGGGTAGACCTCGTCGCGATGGCTACCCACGGCCGCTCCGGCCTGCTGCACCTGCTGCTGGGCAGCGTCGCCGAGGCGGTGGTGCGGGCCGGTAAGACGCCGGTACTCCTGGTGCGCCCGGCGGTGTAGCCCGGGCTCGACCCTCACCCCGGCCCGGGAGCCGCGGTTGATGACGATGGCTGGGATCCTCGGTGTCGATGTCGGCGGCACGTTCACCGACTTCCTGCTGTGGGAGAACGGACGGCTACGCACCTACAAGCGCCCCTCCACCCCGGCCGACCCGGCACGGGCCGTCCTGGACGGCATCGCCGACATGGGCGCCGCCCCCGACGAATTGGTGCACGGCTCCACCGTCGCCACCAACGCCCTTCTGGAGCGCAAAGGGGCGTGCACCGCACTGCTCACCACGCGCGGCTTCGCCGACACGCTGCTCATCGGTCGGCAGGCGCGGCCGTGGCTGTACGCGCTGCACCCGACGCGGCCGGCGCCGCTGGTGCCCGACGACCTGCGCATCGAGCTGGATGAGCGGGTTTCCGCCCAGGGCGAGGTGCTCCAACCGCTGGACGGGGCACAGCTCGAACGGGCGCTGGACCGCATCTGCGCGGCCGGCACCGAATCGCTGGCGGTGTGTTTTCTGTTCTCCTTCCTCCGCCCGGAGCACGAGCGCACGGCGGCCGAGGCCGCGGCCCGGCGGGGCCTGCGCGTCTCCGTCTCCCACGAGGTGCTGCCCGAGTACCGCGAGTACGAGCGGATGAGCACCACGACGGTGAACGCCTACGTGTCGCCGCTCATGGACCGCTACCTCACGCGTCTGGACGCCGCATTGCGCCGCGCCGGCGTGCGGCGTCTGCGCGTCATGCAGAGCGACGGCGGCAGTATCGGCGCGCCTACGGCCGGCCGCCTGGCGGTGCGCACCGTGCTCTCCGGTCCGGCGGGCGGCGTGGCCGGCGCCTTCGCCGTGGCCCGTGCCGCCGGTTTTTCCGATGTGATCACCTTTGACATGGGCGGCACCTCCACCGATGTGGCGCTCTGCCCCGCCCGGGTGCTCACCCGCGATGAGACCACCATCGCCGGCCTGGCCATACGCGTGCCGATCGTCGACGTCCACACCGTGGGCGCCGGCGGCGGCTCGCTGGCGCGGCTGGACAGCGGCGGCGCCCTGCGCGTGGGGCCGGAAAGCGCGGGCGCCAATCCCGGGCCGGCCTGCTACGGCCGCGGCGATCGCCCCACCGTGTCCGACGCCCACGCCGTGCTGGGGCGGCTGCTGCCGCGCTTCTTTCTGGGCGGCCGTATGACGATCTACCCGGAGCGCGCCCGGGCGGCGCTGGCCTCGCTCGGTGAGGCGTTCGGCGGCGTGGAGCAGGCGGCGGCGGCCGTGATCGCCGTGGCCAACGCCAACATGGAGCGGGCCTTACGGGTGGTCTCGGTGGAACGTGGCTACGACCCGCGCGCTTTCACGCTCGTCGCCTTCGGCGGCGCCGGCCCGCTGCACGCCTGCGACCTGGCGGACCTGCTCGGTATCCCGCGGGTGCTGGTGCCGCGCTTCCCCGGCGTGCTCTCGGCCCTGGGCATGGTGGTGGCGCCCGTGACCCACGACGTGAGCGCCTCGGCGATGTGCCTCGCGGATGCGGGCCTGGAAGGCCTGCTGCGCCGGGTGGTGCCCGCGCTGGTCACGCGGGGACGGGCAGAGCTGGCCGCGGACGGCCATGACGTCCGCGCAGCCACGGCCGAGCTGGTGCTGTCGATGCGCTACGCCGGCCAGTCGTATGAGCTGCCCGTGCAGGCGCCGTTGCCGTCGCCTGGCAGCCGCGTACCGCGGTTCAGCGCCGAGTCGCTGCGCGCCGCCTTTCACGCCGCCCACCGGCAACGCTACGGTCACGCCGACCCGAACCGGCCGGTGGAGTGCGTCAGCGTCCGTGTGCGGGTGACGCTGCCGCCGCCACCGGTGCGCCTGACGCCGGACTTTGAGGACGGCGACCCGCGCGCCGGCACCGCCCCGGTGTGGTGCGCGGGTCGCCGGCGGCGGGCCGCGGTGCTCGTGCGCGAGTGCCTGCGGCCGGGCCAGCGGTACGACGGACCGGCCGTGGTGGCGCAGATGGACGCCACCACGCTCATCCCGCCGGGCTGGCGCGCCACCGTGGACGAGATGGCCAACCTGGTGCTGGAGCGGCGGTAGCACCCATACCGTCCCGCAGTAGCCCGCATAGAATAGGACCATGCCGCGTGCCCGCGCCCCGGACCCGGCCACGCTCGCCATCTTCAACGCCCTGCTCGCCTCCGTGGCCGAGGAGATGGGCGTCACGCTGGGGCGCACCGCCCACTCGCCCAACATCAAGGAGCGACGCGATTACTCGTGCGGCGTCTTCGGGCCGGACGGGCGGATGGTGGCGCAGGCGGCCCACATCCCCGTCCACCTGGGCGCCATGCCCGTGGCCATCGCGGCGGTCAAGCACCTCGCCCCCTTCCGCCCGGGTGACATGTTCATCCTCAACGACCCCTACCTGGGCGGCACGCACCTGCCGGACATCTCCCTCATCAGCCCGGTGTTTTGCGACGAGGAGCTGGTGGGGTTCGTGACCAACCGCGCCCACCACGCCGACGTGGGCGGCATGAGCCCCGGCTCGATGCCCGTCGCCACCGAGCTGTACCAGGAGGGGGTGATCATCCCGCCGGTGCGCCTGTACGACGCCGGTCGCCTCAACGAGGACCTGTTCACCCTGCTGCTGCGCAACATGCGCGTGCCCGAGCAGCGCCGCGGCGACTTCGACGCCCAGATCGCGGCGCAGCGCACCGGCGAGGCGCGCCTGGCGGCCCTGGCCCGCCGGTACGGCACCGCCGAGCTGAAACGGCAGATGGCGGCCCTACTGGCGTACGCCGAGCGCCTCACCCGCGCCGCCCTGGCCCAGATCCCGGAGGGCTCGTACGAGTTCGAGGATGTGCTGGACGACGACGGCACCGGCGACGAGCCGGTACCGATCCGCGTGCGGCTCACGCTCAAGGACGGTGGCCTGCACTGTGACTTCACCGGCTCCGCGCCGCAGCGCCCCGGCTCCATCAACGCCGTGGCCTCCGTCACCCGCTCCGCCGTCTACTACGTGGTGCGCTGCCTGCTCGACCCCGATGCCCCCTCCAACGACGGCTGCTTCCGCCCGGTGACGTTCACCCTGCCGGAGGGCAGCGTGGTCAACGCGCGGCCACCGGCGGCCGTCTCGGCCGGGAACGTGGAGACCTCGCAGCGGATCGTGGACGTGGTGCTGGGAGCGCTGGCCCGGGCGCGGCCGGACCTCATCCCGGCGGCCAGCTCCGGCACCATGAACAACCTGACCATCGGCGGCTACGACCCCGTTCGCGGCCGGCACTACACGTACTACGAGACCATCTGCGGCGGGGCCGGCGCCGGGCCGCTCGGCGACGGCCTGTCCGCCGTGCACACGCATATGACCAACACCCTCAACACCCCGGTTGAAGCCCTGGAGCTGGCCTACCCCTTCCGGATTACCGTGTACGCCGTGCGGCGCGGATCGGGCGGCGCGGGGCTGCACCGGGGCGGCGATGGCGCCGTACGCGGTTACACCTTCCTCGCCCCGGCCACGGTGACGATCGTCAGCGAACGTCGGCGCGTGCCGCCCTGGGGCCTGGCCGGCGGCGCCGCGGGCGCGCCCGGCCGCAACGTGCTGCGCCGCGCCGATGGCCGCGAGATCGAGTTGCCGGGGAAGGCCACCTTCACCGTGCAGCCCGGCGACGAGCTGCTCATCTTCACGCCCGGCGGCGGCGGGTGGGGCACCGCCACCGATGCACCGCAGCCGGATAATCTCCCGTCAAGCACCGCTGGTAAGCCCGCAACCGCGGATGTAGAATGACGGTGAACTCGACACCCCCTCGCGCGGTAGCCGCCATGCCCAGCCGGATCGAACGGGAAATCGAGGAAATACTGACCCGCCTGGACGGGTTCGTGCCGCAGGAGCCACGCCGCCGGCGCTGGTCGCGACGGCTGACGGCGTTTGCCCGGCAGATCGGCGACCGGTTGCGCGCCGCCACCGCCGGCCTGACCGGCGGGCACGCCGTGCTCGCCGCCGCGGTGGTCCTGGTCCTGGCCACGTTCGTGATCCGGCCGTTTGCGCCGCTACTCGCGCGCTGGCTCACCTACGGCAGCCTGCTCGTCATCTTCGGCGCCATCTTCTTCTCCATCCGTCCCATGCGCCGCGGCCATCCATCGACCCGCTACTGGCGCGGCCAGCCGCTCGACCTACGGCAGCCCGGTCCGCTGCTGCGTCTGCGGATGTGGTGGCGGCGGCGAAACCGACGTTGGTAAACGGGTCGTCGTCCTTGTAGAGATAAAGAAGGCCGGCGCGCTGCCGGCCTTCCTGATCGCACGGCGGCCCGGTCGGCCCGCTGCAGGAGCACGCCATGATACGACGGTTAATGCTGGTGCTTGTGCTCGGCGTGGCGCTGGTCGCCTGTGACCGCAGACAGCCGGTCGCCCAGGCGCCGGCTACAGCCGCGACCGCGCCCCCGGGCTCCGCCGCTGCGGCCGCCCCCACGACCGCGCCGGCCACCGCCACCTCACCCGCGGCCGCCGCGCCGC
>JBHOQW010000222.1:0-7044 GCA_042408665.1 Dehalococcoidia bacterium | reverse complement strand
GGTGGTGATGGGCGGGGCGATGGGCCCATGGATGATGGGGCCGTGGATGATGGGCGGCTGGAGCGGCACCGTCAGCCCGTGGTGGGTGGCGTTGAGCTTCATCTTCAGCCTGTTGGTGCTGGCGGGTATCGGGCTGTTGGTCGTTTGGGCCGTGCGACAGGTAGGGGCCGGTGTGAGCGGCCGCGGCACGCGGGCGCTGGAGGTGCTGCAGGAGCGGTACGCGCGCGGCGAGATCACGCGTGAGCAGTACGAGCAGATGCGCCGTGACCTGGAGTAGGCGCCTGACGCACGGCGCAACCCCCTTGGTGGTGGGGTTCGCCCTGATCGTGACCGGTTTGGCCGGGCTGGCCCTGCTGACGGCCACCGCCCGCTGGACCGGGTGGCTGGATCGCCCCGGTGACGACCCGGCCGTGCGCAACGGCCGCTGGATTTACTTCACCGCCACCACCCGCGACGGGCGGCGCATCCCCTACACCGGCGGGATGATGATGCGCCTGAGCTGCGCCCAATGCCACGGTGCCGATGGTCGCGGCCGGCGCACCCCCATGTTCGTGAGCCCCGACACCACCTACCGCAACCTCACCGACCCGGCCGGCATGCTGGAACCGGACGGAGAGCGCGGTCCCGTCTACACCGATGAACTGATCCGGCGCGCGGTGACGCGCGGGATCGGCGCGGACGGGGCGCCGCTGGCGTGGCCCATGCCCCGCTGGCAGCTCACCGATGAAGAGTGGAACGACCTGCTGGCATTTCTGAAGCAACTGCCGTAGGTCGCGTGCCGGGGTGGGGGCTTGTCCTCCGCTCACTCGTAGCGCAATGCCTCCGCCACCGGCACGCGCGCCGCACCGCGGCTGGGCCACCATGTCATAAGCAGGGCGCACAGGTAGGCGATCGCCACGAAGACGAGCACCTCCCCCCAGGGGATGAAGAAGCTGAACCCGGCGCGGCTTGTGCCGGTAAAGGCATCTGAGTTGAACAGGTTGCGGGCCAGGATGGCCGCGCCCACCACCCCGGAGAGGATGCCCATCAGCGCCACGAAGCTGGACTCCAGCACGAAGGTGAGCGCCACGGTGCTCTGCCGGTAGCCGAGCGCGCGCAACATCCCGATCTGGTGGCGCCGCTCCACCACCGAACGAAAGGCGATCACCCCCAGCGCCGCGATGCCCACGAACAGCCCCAGCCCCATAAACGCCTGAAAGACGCGGTTGAAGCCGCGACCCAGCCGCATCTGCTCGTCGATGTCTTTGGCGATGGAGCGGGCCTGCACGCCTCGCGTCACCAACGCCGCCTTGATCCCTTTCGCCACCGCGTCGCTGTCGGCCCCCGGCTGCAGGCGCAGGTAGAAGCGACGGTACTCGGGCGGACCGAAGATCTGGGCGTACGAGCGCTCGCTGGTGTACAGACCGAACAGCACCCGCTGCGGGATCTTGGACGAGAACACGCCGATCACCGTGAGCGTGCCCTGCCGACCGGTGACCGGGTCGCGCACCTCCACCGGGATCGGGTCGAACTCCTTATCGTTCGTCGTCAGGCCGGTGAGCTTGAACAGGTCCGAGGCGGCGCCGAAGTTGCCGTTGTTCGGCACGGCCAGGATGTCGATCAGGGCCAGGTTGGGCTGGGTGCGCACCGCCTCAAACACGTCGCGGTCGCTAGCGTAGCCGCGGGCGCGCAGGTCCAGTTTGGCCTGGTTGGCGGCGAAGAAGGCGTCGTCGCCGGCGCGCACGGGGTAGCGCAGCCACGTGCCACCGCCCGCCAGACGCGCCTCCTGCGCGCCGAACTCCCCGGTGGTGCGTGCTGTCTGAGCGATCACACCGGGATCGAGCGACCCCTCATCGCGCAGTGCGGCCGCCAGGTCCGGCACGGGGTTGTTGCGGTTGGTATCCACGGTCACATCCCAGCCACCGCGCGCCTCCTCGCCGGAGAACAGCGCGCTGAAGTTGGCGTTCAGCACGCTCATCATGGTGATCGAGAAAACGATCAGCGAGAACATGGCGATGGTCATGCCCGTGCGGAAGCGGTTGGCCAGAGGGTAGGCGATGCCCATCTTGAACGCGGGCACCAGGAGCGGGAAGCGCAGCGCGGCCAGCGACAGGGCCGCCATTGCAGCCGTGAGCGCCGCGACCAGATAGCAGAGCTGGCCCAGGCCGCCGCCTCGGTCGCCCAGCGCGGCGCCGAGTCCCGCCGCCAGCGCGGCCAGGGCGGTGAGCAGGAGCGGGGTGCGGGCGGCGCCGGCGCCGCCCGGTGCGACCAGCCGTGTGAGGAGGCGGGCGTTGAACACGAGCAGCAACGTGAAGCCGGTGACGATCATGATGCCGGACAGCACGAACATCTCGATGTTGCCGTTCATCTTGCCGAACAGACGGTCGTGCAGGCTGCCCGGCATCAGCCAGTAGACGGCCAGGAGTCCTCCCACGGCGCTCCAGGTGACGCGGGCGGGGACGCGGAAGTCGCGGGCCAAGGCGGCGGCCGCCAGCGGCAGCAGGCTGATGCCCAGCGAGAAGGGGAACAATTGCCCGCTGGCCCGGCCCAGGGCCATGAGCAGCCCGCCCAGCGCCAGCCCAAGCGGGCCCACGATCCACGCCCAGGGCAGGCCGAACCCCTTGCGCAGCAGCCAGTACAGGCCCAGCGGCGGCACGACCAGCGCCGGCAGGCCCAGCAGTACCCAGCGCCAGCGCGTGCGCCGCCGCCCCTCCCGCGGCCGGTGGTCGTCAGTGCCGCGGATGGCGGCCACGATGTTCAGACGGCTGACGCGGAAGGAGGAGATCACGACCGTGACGAAGGTGAGCACCACCCCCAGGCAGTAGCTGACCACCAGCGAGCGCACGGTGACGTGCGGGGTGAAGAACGACAGCTCCTCGCCGGCCACCAGCCGCGCGCCGCCCACCACCAGCAGAAAGGCGGTGCCCACGCCCAGCGCGGCACCCACCGCGCCGGCCAGCAGGTTGTAGGCCATGCCCTCGGTGACGAAGGCCTGCACCAGGTGCAGTCGCTGGATACCGATGGCACGCGCCATGCCCATCTCCGTGCGCCGCTCGGCTGCCAGCATGACGAAGATCATAAAAATCAGCAGCACCCCGGCGGCGATGGAGAACAGGCCGAGCACCAGGAAGAACGTGGTGAACAAGTTGCCGAAGGTCTCGGCCTCCTTGACGCCGTCCGCTTTGGCCGTGTCTACGCGGGCGCGCAGGTCGCCTAGGCCGAGCGCCGCACGGCCGCTGGGGCTGGTGAGGTAGTCCTCCAACCGTTTCGCCGCCGGGCCAGAGCGCATCACCGTCTCGCGCCCCTCGCCTTTGAGGGCCACGCTCACGGAGTTGATCTGGCCGGGATGGCCGGTGATGCGCTGCACGGTGGTGAGGCGTGCCGCCATGCCGCCGGGCACGTCCGGCCCGCCGAAGCCGAGCACGCCGCTGGCCAGCTCATCCTTGACGACCTCGGCCACGCGCAGCGCGTGCGGCTGTCCCTGGGCGTAGACCAGCAGGGTGTGACCGGGGCGGGCGTTGAGCCGTGCCGCCGCTCGCTCGCTCACCAGCACCTCGTCCTCGCCCAGCGCGGTCAGGTTGGCGTGGCCGCCCCGGGCCAGGCGCAGCCCGCCAAACCGGGCCAGCGCCTGGGGGTCGATGCCGGCCAGCACCACGACCGGTTCGGCCAGGCGCGTATCCTGGTTGAGGACCGGCAGCGGCTCAAACAAGAAGGGGAAGAAGCCGGCGATGTCCGGGTCGTCGACGAACGCGGTGCGCAGCCGATCCACCACGCCGGCGTCGGTATAGATCTGGCCACCGGCCGCGTCCCCGCCGCCATCGCCCCGGAAGTTGAGGCGCAGGTCGGTGCGCTGGAGGTTGTCGTAGACACCGCTGGTGATGGAGTAGTCCAGCGTGTCGCCGGTGGTGAAGGCGGCGGTGATGATCAGGGTAGCCAACATCAGACCGAGCACCACCAGCGTGGACTGGGCGCGGCGACGGGGGATGTTGCGCAGGCCCACGCGGAACATGGTGCGGTTGGTGAGGAAGATCGCCGCTACGGCGGCCATGCAGGCGCTGAAGATCGCGAGCAGGACCCACATGATCGCGGTCATGGGGATACCGAACAGTTCGTTCATCGTCGGGGACCTCCCGGTCGGAGGGCGGGCGACGCCTCAGCGGGCCGGCCGCTCCTCACCCACGATCTGGCCGTCGCGCATGCGCACGATGCGGTGGCAGCGGGCGCCGATGCCGGCGTCGTGGGTGACGATCACAAAGGTCTGGCCGTGCTCGCGGTTGAGCCGCTCCATCAGGGCCATGATCTCGTCCGCGGTCTGGGAGTCGAGGTCGCCGGTGGGCTCGTCCGCCCAGACAATAGCCGGGGTGTTGACCAACGCCCGCGCGATGGTGACGCGCTGGCGCTGGCCCCCGGAGAGCTGGGCCGGGCGGTGGTTGGCCCACTCGCGCAGCCCCACCTGCTCCAGCGCCGCCAGCGCCCGCGCCCGCGCGTCACGGGCCCCCACACCCGCGACGATGAGCGGCAGCTCTACGTTCTCCACGGCGGAGAGGACGGGCAGCAGGTTGTAGAACTGGAAGATGAAGCCCATGTGCCGGGCGCGGAACGCCGTTTTGGCGTTGTCCGAGAGGCGGTTAAGGTCCGTGCCGGCGATCCGCACCACACCGGCGTCCACCGTGTCCAGGCCGCTCAGGCAGTTGAGCAGCGTGGTCTTGCCGCAGCCGGAGGGGCCCATGATCGCCACCATCTCGCCGCGCGCCACGGTCAGCGACACGCCGCGCAGCGCCCGCACCTGCACATCGCCCGTGTTGTACGTCTTGACCACATCCCCCGCCTCGATGATCGTCGCGCTCGCCAGGTCCGGCGCGGGCTCCTGCCCGCGCGCCTTCACGCTTACCATCTCCCAGCTCCTCAGCCGGTCTGCTGTTTCAATTCCGACATGATTGAAATTAACTCACACTTCATAAATATCCATGAACACCCTGCAATTCATCAACCGCCCGCGTGACGCACCGGGACGTCCTTCAGGGTGCGCCGCGGGCGGGAGGAGATCACGGGCTGCGCGGACGGAGATGGACCGGCCAAAGGTACCGCGGGGATGCCGATCTGGTGAGCGATGGCGCGCCCGTGCCGGAGGACGCGGTGGCACGGGCGCGCGGACCGTGAGGTGCACCGCTGGCGGCGGAAGGCTCAGCCGCCGTACTTGACGCCGCACTCCTCCAGGGTGAGGATGCGCGCCTCGCGCTTGAGGCCGGCGTTGGTGATCTCCCCCACCACGCAGCTATGGTCGCCAACGGCGACCTCGCCCACCACGCGGCCCTCTACCCAGGCGGGCGCGTCGGCGATGACCGGGGCGCCCGTCTCGTAGCGCTCGTAGACGTAACCGCTGATGCGGTCGCCCTCCACCTTGGCCGGGCGGAAGAAGGCGAAGGCCAGGTCCCGCTGTCCACTCTCCAGGAACGAGAGGGCGAACACGCCCGAGGCCTTGAGCATGGCGTACAAGCGGCTGTCGACCTTGACGCCCATCGCTACCAGCGGCGGCTTGAATGAGCACTGGGTCACCCAGTTGATGGTGCCGGCGTTGATCTCGTCCTCTTCGCGCGTGCCGAGCACGTACAGCCCGTAGGGGATCATGAGCAGCGCGGCCTTCTTAGCGGCTTCGGCCCGCTCGTCCATAGCGCTCCTCCTTCACACAGCGTCGTCGCGCCTGAGTATACGGCCTGCGCGGCGGACGCGCTGCCCGCTCTCGGTGACGGCGCGCGGCCGATACCGACCGGTGCGCCTGCCGATTCCACGCACAGGGCGAGTGCACGGCCGGCCCTGATGGCGTATCCTATGGCCCCCTACGTGCCGGGAGGCGCGACCATGATGCGCTCTTTCCCTGCCGGCTGGTTGCCCGGCTGCCCCGCCTGCGGGGCCGCCCTGGCGTTGGACGCCGCGCCCGGCGCCCCTACCTGGTGGTGCACAACCGGTCACCGCTACCGCTCCACCCGAGACCTCGTCGCCGCGCTGCGTGCCCAGGGCTGGCGGCCGCGCCTGAGCCGCTCCGGTCCTGGCGTCCAGCCCGCCTGACGCGGTCAGCGGCCCGCGCCGTCCCCTCTTCCCTCTACCGCCCAGATTCGTGAGAATAAACACGACCGACATGTCGGTCGGATTTTTCAGAGGGCGGGCGATGCCGCACGAGCCGGAGCAGGAACGCAGCCGCGCCCGGCGCCAGCGCATCCTGGAGGCCGGCATCCGCGTGTTCGCGCGCAAGGGCTACCGCGACGCGCTGGTGGACGACATCGCCGCCGAGGCCGAGACCTCGAAGGGCGGCGTCTACTTTCACTTCCCCAACAAGCAGGCCATCTTCCTTGCCCTCCTGCACCAGATGGGGACCCTGCTCATCAACCGTCTGGAAGAGGCCATGGCCCAGGCGCCCGACCCGGTGGCGCGCGGCGACGCCGCCCTGCTCACCGTGCTGCGCACCTTTGCCGGGCACCGTGCCCTGGCGCGGCTGTTCCTCGTGGAGGCCATGGGCGCCGGCCGCGAGTTCAACGCCGCCATGATGGAGCAGCGCGCCCGCTTCATCGCCCTGATCCAGCGCCACCTGGACGATGCCGTGGCCCAGGGCGTCATCCCGCCCCTCGACACCGAGCTGGCCGCCACCGCTTGGTTCGGTGCCGTGCACGAGGTGACCGTGCGCTGGCTGCTCACCGGCCGGCCGGAGCGGTTGGAAGACGCCTACCCGGCGTTGCGTCTGCTGCTCGCCCGCAGCGCCGGCCTGCCCCAATCCTGAACCGGGGGGTCGTCCATGCCACGCATGCCACGCGCGTTCCTCACCCTCACGCTGCTCGCCGCGCTCCTGGCCGGCGCCTGCGGCGGCCGCTCAGAGGTTGCTCAGGCGCCGACCGGCACCGCTCAGCCGGGCGCGGCGCAGCCCAGCACGCCGCAGAAGGTCACCGTCGGCTACATCCCCATCCTCATTTACGCCCCCTTCTTCGTGGGCATCGAGCGCGGCTACTTCCGCGAGCAGGGGCTGGAGCTGGACCTGCAGGCGCTGGCCGGCGGCGCGGACATGCTCACCCAGAC
>JBHOQW010000217.1:0-3495 GCA_042408665.1 Dehalococcoidia bacterium | reverse complement strand
TCTCGCCAGTGGTGCCCGGGCCGCTCGTGCGCCCCGTCACCGTGCGACGTCTGCACCATCGCCAGCCTCCCTCACCCGCACCGACGGGCCGGTTCAAGAATGCAACTTATTGCATCTGCAATAAAACGCGGCATCATTGTGGCGGGCGCCGGTGGCCGTGTCAAGGGTGGGGGGCTTCACCTTGACGCGCACGTCAGGGCACCTCTACACTGGGGCCAACCCGGACGGGATGACCGAGGCCAGCGGTGGCGGAACGGGACGGCGCGTACCTGCAGATCGGCGAGGTGGCGGAGCGCACCGGCGTGACGCAGCGCACGCTCCGCTTCTACGAGGAGAAGGGGCTGCTCAAGCCGCCCACGCGCATGGAGGGTGGCTTCCGCCTCTACTCCGAGGACGACGTGCGCCGTGTAGAGCAGATCAAGCGCCTGCAGAAGCTGCTCGGCCTCTCCCTGGCTGAGATCAAAGAGCTGGTCGAGGCGGAGGAGATCAAGAGCCAGATCCGCGCCGAGTACAGTTGTGAGGCGGACGCCGAGCAGAAGCGCCGTCAGCTCCTGGCCGTGATCGCGGTCACGGAGAAGCAGTTCGCTATCATAAACCAGAAGGTCGAGCAGCTCCAGAAGATGCGGGACGAGCTGGAGGCCAACCTCGCCACTTACCGCGGCTGGCTGGCCCGCCTTGACGCCCGCATCGCCGGTGATGCCGCGCGCACGGAGGTGCCCCCCGCGCCGCAGCCCTGAGCGTCGCACGCCCCGGCAGTGCACGACGCCCCGCGGTTGTCCCGATCTCGTGTGCCCCCTACACTCGTGCTCATCCCGGGAGGCGAGGGCTGCTCGCCCCGGCTGCAGCGCGGGGCGGGCGGCGCTGGGCCCTCGCCGGCTAGCCCGGCTGGCCCTCACCCGGCCGCGCTGCGCTCGGCCACCCTCTCCCGCGTGCGGGAGAGGGGCTGGGGGTGAGGGTGTGCTCCGCGCTTGTCAACCGGACTGGGTACCTCGCCAGAGGACGAGGGGGCGAGGGGGGCTGCGCACCCCGCCCCCCGCGCGCTGGGCGCCGTAGTATGAACACACGTTTCACGTCTTAAGTGTCGAGGTGAGTTCATACTCTCCTGCCGCCCCTCGCGCCGCCCTCGCCCGGCTCGCCCTGCAGTACGGGCCCTCACCCCCCTGCCCCCTCTCCCTCTGACGAGGGCGAGGGGGGTCTGGCGCTGGCGAAGCGGCTTCGCCAACGCATGCTCCCCTCTCCCGCCCAGCGGGAGAGGGGCTGGGGGTGAGGGCCTGTCGGGGGTGAGGGCGTGCTCCGGCCGGGTGAGGGCCAGCCGGGGTCGATGACCGGCGCCAGCAGCGCGATCACGAACCCGGCCGCGCCGTTTGCTCCGCCTCACGGTGCCGCACACGCGCCGTCACGATCACGCCGTTCATGCCACAACCGGCGCTTCAGGCGCCGCCGTTGGTCTCGCTGAGGGCGGGGTGATGGGTGTCGGTCCAGGTAAGATGGGGCGACAGGAGAGGGACGGGGGAAGCGCACGCGCGGCGTCGGGCAACGCCCGGCGTAGGGAGGCAGCCGCGCCGGGTGTCGCCGGACAGATGCCGCGGTCCGGTGGTTCTACGCTGGAGATGGAGGCGTTGCGCCCCAGGAGGCTCGTCATGACGACCCACGCACCCGTGCACCCGCGTACCGGCCCGTTCCGCAAAGCAGAAGAGGCGGCCGCCCACGGCCTGCTGGCCGTGTTCACGGCGCGGCCGTTTCTCATCACGCTGGCGCTGGCGGCGCTGTGGGTGGTGCTCTCCGCCGCGCTCGCCCTGGTGGCGCAGGGGGTGTTCGGCATGAGTGCGCCGGCGGCGTGGGCCTACGCCATCGGCATCGTGTCGTACATGTACCTGTTCACCGGGTTCGTGGTGGGGCTGATCTACCTCGTGCGCAAGGACCGGGAGCGCATGGGCGACGAGTAAGCGTTGCTCTCCGCTACCCCCGGCCTTGCCAGGGGGCCCGCTGAGGACCCTCACCCCACCCTCACCCGCCTCGCTCCGCTCGGCCACCCTCTGCCGCAGGCGGGGGAGGGGACGGGGGCGGTGAGGGCCGCCATCCGCTCACTCCTCGCCCGGCGGCGTGCTACCATGCCACCGCACCGCCACTTGAGGTGAACGCCATGACGCAGGGCAGCCCGCCGCGGGCGGATGTGGTCCCAAGCTGGCAGACGGAGATGGTCGCGCTGGCCGAAGGGCTGTACGCCTATGTGCAGGCCAGCGGCGGATTTTGCATCTCGAACGCCGGGCTGATCGCCGGCCGGACGGGCAGTGTGGCCGTCGATGCGCTGTTCGTGCCGCGCATGACCCGCGCCTTTCTGGCCGAGGCGGCGCGCCACACCGCCGCTCCGATCAGCACCCTGATCAACACCCACCACCACGTGGACCACACGCTGGGCAACCACCTGTTCGCCGGCACAACGATCATCGGGCATGACCTCACCCGCAGCGAGATGGCGCGCACCGGCAACCCGGCCGCGCGTATCGTGGCCGTGGCGCCGCACTTCGCGCCCGACCTGGCCGAGCCGATCCCGATCGTCCCGCCCAACCTGACCTACAGCGACCGCCTCACGCTGTACGTGGACGAGCGGGAGGTGCAGCTCATCCACGTGCCCACCGCCCACACGATCGACGACACGCTGGTCTACCTGCCCGCCGAGCGGTTGCTGTTCGCCGGGGACGTCGCGTTCTTCTACGTCACGCCGTTGGCCTTTGAGGGCTCGATCCTGGGCTGGCTGGACGCCATCGCGCGCATCGAGGGGATGGACGTGGAGCGGATCGTGCCCGGCCACGGGCCGGTGGGCACCAAGGCCGAGCTGGCGCTCTTGCGCGGCTACTTCGAGCTGCTGCGCGACCAGGCGCGGGAGCACTACGAGGCCGGCCACCCGGCGGAGCAGGCGGTGATGGCGATTGACCTGGGGCCGTACGCCGCCTGGGGCGAGCCGGAGCGGGTCGTGCCCAACGTGCTGCGCCTGTACCAAGACTTCTCCGGTGCGCCCTGGGCGCCGCTGGATCTCGTCGCCTCTCGCGCCCTGCAAGAAGCGTGGCTGGCCCAGCGCCGTTGACCCTGCCCTCACCCCCTGCCCGGCAGTACACGCCCTCACCCCCCTGCCCCCCTCTCCCTCTGACGAGGGCGAGGGGGGGCTGGCGCTGGCAAAGCCGTTTCGCGAACGACGCTCCCCTCTCCCGCATGCGGGAGAGGGTGGCCGAAGGCCGGGGTGAGGGCCTGCCGGCCGGGCGTGCGGGCCAGGCAGATGCGGAGACGGGCCCTCACCCCCCTGCCCCCCTCTCCCGCTTGAGCGCGGGAGAGGGGGGAACTGGCGCTGGCAAAGCCGTTTCGCGAACGACGCTCCCCTCTCCCGCATGGGGGAGTGGGGCCGGGGGTGAGGGCCAGTCTGGCCGGGGGTGAGGGCCAGTCTGGCCGGGCGTGCGGGCCAGGCAGATGCGGAGACGGGCCCTCACCCCCCTGCCCCCC
>JBHOQW010000215.1:0-2789 GCA_042408665.1 Dehalococcoidia bacterium | reverse complement strand
CCAGCCGCAGGCCTGCTCGCACAGGCGGCAGCCGGTGCAGCGCTTCTCGATCACCGTCGCCACGCCGAAGAAATCGCCCACGCGCTCCCCGCTGGTGTCCAGGTAGAGGGCGTCAAAGGGGCAGACGTTGATGCACAGCTCGCAGCCGGAGCCGATGCAGTTCTCCTCGACGACGATCGCCTTCGGCCAGTCTTTACGGCGGAACGTCTTGCAGACGTCACCCTCCTCATCGATGATCGCCTCCGGCGGGCAGACCACACCGCAGGCGCCACAATCGATGCAGAGGTTGGGGTCAATGACGTGGATCACACCGCGGCTGCCGGTGATGGCGCCCGTGGGGCAGCGGTTGGTGCACGCCGTGCAGCCGATGCAGGTATCGGTGATCTGATAGGCCACGGAAGACCTCCGACGCGCGGGGCATCTGCCCCGGCGCGGGTTCGCCCTCAGTATACGCCGGCCCCCCTCCGGCGGCAAACCTGCCGTCGGTATCAGATTCTTATTATGTCACATTATCTGTGCGCGAAAGACTTGCCGGCAGGCAGCGGCGCTGGTACACTGGCGCCCGGATTGCCTCCGGCCGATCCTTGGCTGGTGGTCCGTGCCGGGGGGCCGTCCAGTATGACATCGTTCAGGAGAGGTTGCCGCTTGCGATCCCGCACCGTCCCGCTCCTGCTTGGCTTCACCCTGGCCCTGCTCGTGGTGGCGCTGCCGCGGACGGCCCGCGCGCAGACGCCGCCCGCCCGCTTCTACGGCAGCGTCACGCTCAACGGCGCGGCCGCGCCCGGCGGCGTCGAGGTCGTGGCCTACATCGGCGAGATGGAGTGCGGCCGCACCACCACCACGGACGACGGGCGCTACGTGCTCGACGTCAGCGCCGACGGCTCGGTCCCCGGCTGCGGCACGGACGACGCACCGGTCCGCTTCCTGGTGAACGGCATGCCGGCCGATCAGACCGGCGTCTTCCAGACCGGACATTTCATCTCGCTCGATCTGTCCGTGGGCGGCGCCCCGGCCGCGCCCGCGCAGGAGACGCCCCCGGCCGAGCAGCCGCCGGCCGAAGCCGCTCCCCCGGCCGAGCAGCCGCCGGCCGGGCAGGCGGGCGAGGAGGCCCCACCACCGGCCGAGATGCCGACCGAGATGCCGATGGAGTAGCGGGCTGGAGTTAGCCTCCATCCGGCCTGTGGGCAGCCCTCACCCCCGGCGCCCCGGCAAAGCGCGAAGCCCCTCTCCCCGGCCCGCTGAGTCCGTGTACCGAATTCCTCGGCGGGCCGGGGAGAGGGGCGACCGAAGGCCGGGGTGAAGGCTGCCGGTTGCGGTCCGCTCGCGATCACACCCGCATGCCCCGCTTCTTCGGCCCCAGGCGCGTGGCCTCCACCGCGTAGGCTTGCTCCACCCAATCGCATAGAAGGGGGCGGGTCTCCCGCGGGTCGATGATATCCTCGATGCCGAACGCCTCCGCCGTGCGGAAGGGTGAGCGCACGGCTTCCAACTTGGCCAAGAGCTCTTGTTTGAGCCGCTCCGGGTCCGGGGCGTTGGCCAGGTCGCGCCGCCAGGCCGCCTCCAGCCCGCCTTCCACCGGCAGCGAGCCCCAGTCGCCAGAGGGCCAGGCCACGCGCAGGTTGTAGCGGGAGTGGTTCTGGTGGCCGGCGCCGGCCACCCCGAACACCCGCCGCACGAGCACCGAGGCCCACGGCACCGTGGCCTGGTAGACGGCGGCCAGGGCCAGCGCCCCCTTGCGGATGGTGCCGGCCTTCTCCGCCTCCACCCCGATCACGAACCCGGGCTGGTCGACGAAGTTCACCACCGGCAGGTGGAAGGTATCGCACAGGTCCACGATGCGGGCCAGCTTCTCGCAGCCGGGCGCATCCAGCCCGCCGCCGTACCAGTAGGGGTCATTGGCGAGGATCCCAACCGGGTAGCCGTGCAGGCGCGCCAAGCCGGCGATCACCGGCCGGCCGAAATACCGCGCGATCTCGAAGAACGAGCCGCGATCCACGATCAGGCTGATCATCTTGCGTGCGTCGTAGGGGCGCCGACGGTTGCGCGGGATGATGGACAGCAGCTCCTCTTCCCGCCGGTTGGGATCGTCGTCCGTCGGCCCGCGCGGCGGCATCTGCCACACGTTTTGCGGCAGATAGGAGAGGAAGCGTCGCGCCTGCTCGAACGCCTCGTCCTCGCTTTCCGCCTCGTTGTCCACCGCGCCCGAGCCGTGGGCGTGGATGTGGGAGCCGCCCAGCTCCTCTTTGTCCACCTCGTAGCCCATGCCGGCCGCCACCACCGGCGGCCCGGCCACGAACACCTGCGAGGTGCCCTTGACCATCACCGAGAAGTGGGAGGTGACCACCCGCGCCGCCCCCAGACCGGCCACCGAGCCCAGCGCCAGGCTCACCACCGGGATCTCCGACAGGGCAGCGACAAGATGCTCCCACGCCGGGTTGCCAGGTACGTAGGTGTGACCGGTCTCCAAGAGGGTGCGCACGCTGCCGCCGCCGCCGGTCCCGTCCACCAGGCGGATGATCGGCACCTGCAGCTCGCGCGCCATGCGCTCGGCGTAGCCCTGCTTGCCGCCCACTGAGGCGTCCGCCGCGCCGCCGCGCACGGTGAAGTCGTCGCCGCCGACCACCACCCGTCGGCCGTTGATGCGGCCCTGGCCCATGACGAAGTTGGCCGGGCGAAAGGCCACCAGCCGGCCGTCCTCGTACGTCGCGCGGCCGGCCAGCACGCCGATCTCGCGGAAGGAACCGGGGTCCAGCAGCCGCTCGATGCGCTCGCGCACCGTCAGCTTGCCG
>JBHOQW010000213.1:0-1767 GCA_042408665.1 Dehalococcoidia bacterium | reverse complement strand
GCGCCTGGGTTTGATGGGCTTCTCGGTGGGCGCCAGTCTGGTGGAGATCGCCGCCGCCGACCCCCGCATCCGCGACCACGTGGCCGTGGTGGAGGGCTTCGGCGGCTACGCCCGCCTGGCCGACCTGGTGCAGGCGGCGACCACTGGCGTGATCCGCTACCAGGATCACACCGAGCGGTGGGAGGCAGATCCGATGACGGTGCGCATCGTGCGCAAGAACCTCATCGCTGGCCTGCCGGACCCGGCGGAGCGCGACGCCCTGTGGCGGGCGCTCGTCGCCGCGACAGCGCCCCTGCCCCCGGTCGGGGCGCTGAGCGCCGAGGGCCGGGTGGTGCTGGCCCTGCTCACCAATACCGACCCCGACCGCTTCCCAGAGCTGTTTGCGGCGCTCCCGGAGGCGCGCCGGGCGGAGTTCGAGGCCCTCTCTCCCATCCACGTCCTGGACCGCATCCGGGCGCGCGTCTTTCTCATGCACGACCGCGGCGACCCGCTCATCCCCTACGTGGAGTCCCGGCGGACCCGGGACCGCCTGACGGCCGCCGGCCAGCCGCCCTACTACTCAGAGTTCGACATCTTCGAGCACGTGGATCCGACCCGCGGCGGCAACCCGCGCATCCTGGCGCGGGACGGCCTGCGCCTGTTCCTGCACGCCTACTGGGTGCTGCGGGCGCTGGAATGAACCGTGCGGGCGTGGTGGCGGGCCTGGCCGACGTACCGCCGGCCCTCGCCCCGGCCCGGCGCTTACGCGGCCGTCCCTGAGAGAGCGTTCAGGAGCGGCGTGACGGCGTGGCCCGGCACCGGCGCGCAGTCCACCACGGCGTCAAACCATTCGCCGGCCGCGGGCCGGGGGCCGAGCCACACCTCGCCCTCGGGCAGCAGCAGGCGGCGGCGCAGGTACTCGGCCGCCACCACCAGTTTGCGGTAGGAGCCGCCGGCCGCCTCGGCCGCCTCCGCGTCCGCTTCCTCCAGCAGCAGCGACGCCGCCCACAGCCGCGCCAGCCGCTCGCTCAGGCGCCCCATGGCCGCCTCCTGCTCCGGCCGGTCCGCCGCCTTGAGCCGCGCCACCAGCGTGCGCAGGCGGGCGAGCGCACCACCGGCCAGGTCGCCAGCGCGGCGCACCAGCGGGTCGCGCAGGCGGGCGAGGCGCGCCTCGATGTCGGCGAAGAGGGTGCCGTCGGCCTGGTCCCGCTCGATGGCGCGCAGCACGTCCAGGGCGATGACGTTGCTGCTTCCCTCCCAGATGGAGCCGAGGTGGGCGTCGCGCAGGAGACGTGGGTTGACCCACTCCTCGATGTAGCCGTTGCCGCCGCGCGCCTCCAGCGCCTCGCCCGTAGACCACCGGGCGCGCTTACACAGGGAGAACTTGGCCAGCGGCGTGAGCACGCGCAGCAGCCGCCCGGCCTCAGCGTCGCCGGCGTCCGCCCGGTCGAACACCGCACCGGCGTGCAGCACCGCCGCCAAGGACGCCTCGCTGTCCAGCAAGAGCTCCACGAGCGTCTCGCGCATCAGCGGCAGGTCCGCCAGCGGCGTGCCGAAGGCCATCCGGCCGCGGGCGGTGACCAGCGCCTCCAGGTAGGCGCGGCGGGTGAGGGCGGCGGCGCGCATGGCGTTGGAGAGGCGGGAGGAGTTGACCATCTCCATCATCTGCACAAAGCCACGCGACAGCTCGCCCACCTGCTCGGCGAAGGCGCCGGCGTACGTCACCTCGCCGGTGGCCATGTCGCGCGTGCCCAGCTTGTCCTTAAGGCGCTCGATGCGGTAGCGGTT
>JBHOQW010000206.1:0-22784 GCA_042408665.1 Dehalococcoidia bacterium | reverse complement strand
CTTGCACGCCAGCGTGCAGGTCTGGCAGGCGATGCAGCGGTTGATGTTGAACACGGCCGCGAACTGGCGCTTGGGGTACGCCGGGTCGTAGCGGTACTCCATCTCGCGGCCGAGCTGCCAGTTATGCACCTTCGGCATGGCTCGCTCCTCCTTCCAGAGGCGCCGGGCGCGACACCTCCTCTAGCGGCCGGCGGCTGAACACGGCCGCGATGAGCGCCTGGACGAACGCTTCGCCCCGTTCCTCGTACACCGCGTGCGTGCCGGCGAAGGCGCGGCTGCGGAACAGGCGCAGGATGCGCTCCGGTGGCCAGCCCATGAGGGCGAACTCCTCGATGAACACGCGCGCCATCTCTGCCGGCCCGTCGTAGCCCGGTGGGCCCGGCACCTGCACGGCGACCAGCTCGTACGGGTCGTCCTCTTCCAGTTCCTTGTCGCGGGTGCTCATCTCAACCCTCCCGTACGCTGACCAGCTCCCCGGCCAGATAACGTTGCATGAAGGCGTCCTCCCCACCGGGCGACATGCCGGTCGTGCCCGGTTGCCACGCCCCCTTGCCGTCTAGGCCGCCGTCTTCCGCCTTGGTGATCTTGACCAGCGTCTCCTTGGGTACGGTGTTGACGGCGTGGTTATCCGCCTCTCCGCCGAAGATGAACGCCATCGCGATCTTTGATTTGTGGAAGAGCGTGTCGGTTTGGTGCATGGGCATCGACCAGTCGCGGTTGATGCTCTGTTGCGAGCCGTAGCGGAAGTTCGCCTGGTAGCCGGTATCTTCGGAGACGGCGCGGCCGTCCGGGCGGGTCTCATGCGCCTTGACCGTCTTTTCAGTGGCGATAAAGGTGCCGTGTTTGGTCATCACTGTGCCGCGCGGGTATGCGGGGTTGTACTTCACGCGCAGCATGAGGCGCGCCACTTTGTAGAACGGATCGTTCGTTTTTTCACCGATGTACGGCCGGTCGGCAGGGTTGGCGTCGACGTAAACGTAATCACCGTCCTTGAGGCCCAGTTCCTTGGCATCCTCCGGGTTCATGTGCAACTGCTGATCGCCGACGCTGGGCAGGCGTTTGTCTACCCGGTACGGATCGGAGAAGTTGCTGGCCTGCAGCACGTTCCAGTCCGTCACCGCCCAGGAGGAGTGCACGGTGTGCCGGGTCTTGGGCGTGAGGATGTAGAAGCGATAGCCTTGCTGCCAGAGCGGGTTGCGTGTGTTCTTCACCTCGCGCCAGGACAGCTTGTTATTGGCGATGGTACGCAGGTCGGCATCGAGCACGTCGCGTTGCAGCATCTCCGGCGTGATGCCGTAGTTATCCGGCCGGACCAAGGGGTTGGAGCTGACGATCACGTTCGGCAGGTACGGTGTTGCCTCCGGTCCCTCACGGTGGACCACGAAGTTCTCGCCGTAGGCGATCGCCTCGGGGATGTCGCAGTAGCTGTTGAGCCGGCCGGTATCGGTGAAGAAGGGCCAGTCGTTCTTGAGCTGCTCGTAGAACGGGATGCGGGGATAGGTGCCGAACATCATCAGTGCCCCGCCGGGTGGACCATGCTTGCCGGCCATGATGTCCGCCACTTTGTAGCCGCGCGTGGGCAGCGAGGCGTCGAGCAGGCGCTGGAGGTACACCTCCGGCCGGCCCTCGAGCGCGAACTTCCAGTAATCGGCGAAGCGCCGGTCACCCGTGAGCCGGCTGAGCGCGGCGGCCACGCCGGCCATGATCATCACGTCGTCTTTGGTGTCGTGCAGCGGCGGGATGCCCTGCCCGCCCCAGATCTGGAGGAAGGGGTTGGAGCAGGAGGCCGTCACCTCCAGCGTCTGGAACTCCATCCAAGAGTTGGCGGGCAGGATGACGTCGGAGTACTCGCAGGACGCCGTCATCTCGATGTCCTGCGTGATGATCAGGTCCACCTTGGGGTTGACGTTCTTGATCACGCCGTAGGCCCACTTGGCGTTGTTGATGAGGTTGACGTTCGTCGTCCAGATCACCTTGGTGGGCGTGGGCATGTGCGTCTTGCCGGTGAAGACGCGGCGCCCGTACTTGGGCGTGTCCACGATCAGGGCCTTATCGCCGTGGTCCCAATAGGCTGGCTCTTCGTCCTTGGTGTAGGCGTGCGCCTTGATCACCTTGCCGTCGGCGTTGGGATCCAGGTTGGGGTGGAAGGGGTCCTCGGCGACCCAGCCCTTGAAGCCGGGGCCGGACTCCGGCGTGCTCTGGAAAAGGGCCGCCTTGTAGTTGCCGGCCCAGGTGTAACACCCCGCGCCCGGCTTGCCGATGTTGCCCGTGAGCATGAGCGGCAGGTAGGTGGCGCGGTTGTGCAGCGTGGCGTGGAACCAGTGGTTCACGCCTTCGCCGACATGGATCGCCACCGGCTTGATGGTGGCGATGTCAGTGGCCAGTTGCTCGATGAGGTGCTTGGGCGCCCCGCTGATCTCGGCCACGGTGTCCAGGTCATAGTCCGCCAGGTGCAGCTTGTACGCCTCCCAGATGGTGAGCACCTCCACCTCGGTGCCGTCCACCAACCGCACCGTGCCGCTGTAGTCCAGGCGCGGGTCGATCCCTTTGGCGTCTAGGCGCCGGCCCACATCATCGCGGGTGAGCGGCTTGAGGCTGTTGGAGCGGGCGTCGAACACCACATAGTCGCCCAACCGGGCGTATTGCTCCGGGGTGAGGTTCTGCACCGCGAAGCTGGGCCCATCCGGCCGCAGGCCAGGGCTGTAGTTGGGGAAGACCTCGTGCGCGCGCAGGCGCGTGAGGGTGTCCTTGCGGATGAGCAGCGGGAAGTCCGTGTACCGCTTGACGAAGTCCGCGTCGTACTGGCCGCGGTCCATCAGGAGCTTGGCGATGCCGAGGAAGATCGCCGTGTCGCCCAGGCCGGGCCGCACCGGGATCCAGTAATCGGACTTGGTGGCCGGCGGGCTGTACTCGGGGGTGATGGTGACGATCTTGCCACCCCGCTCCATCACCTCGATGAAGAAGTGCGACTCCGGCATCTTGTTCTCGACCAGGTTCTTGCCCACCTGGATGTGCAGCTTGCTGTACCGCACGTCGTTGAAGTCCACGTCGGCGGCCTGCAGGCCGTGCACGAAGGGGAAGCCGGGGGCCTGGTCGCCGTGCCAGGTGTAATTGGACCAGTTGCGGCCACCCTTGGCCTGCTCCTCGGAGACACCGCGCACGTGCGCGTCCAGTAAGGCGAGCATGTTGGACATGCGGTACATGCCGTACTTGCCGATCACCCCCGTGAGGCCCATGCCGCCGCGCAGCTTCATGGTGCGGGTGCCGGCCCCTTCCATCTCGGCGATCATCTCCGGCTGGTAGCCCTCGGCCTCCAGGCGCCGGCGCCCTTCCTCACCGCTGTACGCCTTGGCGATGGCGATCAGCCCCTTGGCCACGTAGGTGAAGGCGTCGTCCCAGGAGACGCGCACGAACGTATCGGTGCCGCGCGAGGTGAACTTATAGGCATCCCGCGCCGCTGGCGTCAGCTCCGGGAAGCCGTCGTCGGCCCAGCGCTTCCAGCCGGCGCGCACCATTGGGTACTTGAGCCGGTAGGGTCCGTAGATACGGCGCAGGATGGACAACCCCTTGGAGCAACCGCGCGGGTTCCAGTGCACGGTCGAGGTGTTGCCGTGAAGGTCGGCGTACACTCCCCCGTCGTAGTTCTGCTCGGTGCGGATCACCACACCGTTGCGCACGAAGGCACGCATGCGACAGTTATGCGTGTCGTTGGGCGCGCACACGTAGGTGAACGTGCGGTCGTAGCGGTACTGGTCGCGGTAGATCTTCTCCCAATCCCGCTTGGGGTAGAACGCCAGCGGGTTGGTGATGCCGGGCGCGGGCTGCAAGAAGGCGAAGCGCGGCTGGACAAGGGTATAGGCAGTGACGGCGGCGCCCACGCCGGCCGCCCGCAGGAAGTCACGCCGGTTGAGCCTGCCCACCTTGGCACCTCCGTCCACGGGCTCACGCCAGCCCGGCGACGCGCAACGCGGCCGCGCCGATACGGTCCGGCGTTCCCTCCAGCGCCGCGCGCACGCCGGCGATCACGATGGCGGCACCCATCCAGATGTTGACCAGCGCGAACAGGGCGATGAGGAGCTTGACGATCGGGTTCATCCCGGTTCTCCTTCCCAGGACGATGCCGCGCCGACGCGCGCCGCAGCACAGGGCCGGCAGTAGCCCGCGTCCTCCAGCCAGGTTACCGCGTCACCGTCCACTTCTTCGTCACAGCCCGCGCACAGCACGTGCCGGCGCCGGCGGCCAGGCAGCGGTGGCGGCGGCACCCATCGATAGGCGAACAGGTCGGCCTCCGCCGCCTCGGCGTAGGTGAGGAGCTGGGCAAGGTGGCGGTCCGCCTCCGGGTACCGAAGCAGGGCCAACGCCCGGCAGTCACCCCGCGCCCAGACGCGCACGGCGCGGTCGCGCTCGGTGTCGACGAACGTGGCGGCCAGCTTGCCGTAGTAGACAAAGCGCATGGTGCGGTTGCCGGGATGACACCCAGTGGCGGCCATCAGCGCGTCGGCCGCACAGCCGTCGTTCTCGGCGATGACGTGGAGGCGGTGGTCGGCCCGTGGGATGGTCAGCTCCAGCAGGGCGGCGCCCAGCCCGGCCAGCCGCCGGCCGAGCACCGCCCCGGCACACCGGTGCGGGCGGCGCGGGGGCAGGCCCGGGGTGGCCGCGGCAGCGCGCGCACGGCACAAGGTGGCGATCATCTCAGCCAGGGCGCGCACCCCCGCGAGGGGGTGTTGTGGTGCGGTCGGGGCCAGCCGGGCCAGCACCGTTTCGCCTGCCTCGGCCGTCACGTTGCCGCACAGCACCACTGGAAACCGCTCCGGGCGGAAGGTCTCCAGCAGGACCAGGTCTAGATCTGGCGGCAGCAGGCGCAGCAGCGTGTCCAGGTCCGCAGTGGGCTGACGAAACAGGGCGGTGCCGGTGGCGTCGTGCACCAGCACTGCGGCCGCGCCGGCCCGGGCCAACCGGTCGGAGTCTTTGCCGGCGATATCGAGGCCGTGGTGCGCCCGTTTCAGGTACCCGCAGCGCAGGCCCTGTGCGGCCAGCAGCGGGAGAAGCTGTTCCGCGAGCGCGGTTTTGCCGGCGCCTGAGGGGCCGCGCAGGCAGACCACCGTCACGTCCGTTGACATCGTTCCACCTGGATCCTGGTGGGCCGCTTGTCGTCATCCCGGCGCTGGGAACGGCCCGTCCCTCTGGTGAACCCCAGTGTAGAGGTGGGCTGTCCCACCGTCTGTCGGGCAACCAAGCACGACGGCGGGGAACGAATCCAAAACTCAGGCGCGCGGATTTCCCTGACAGGCTGTGGTGCAGGGTCCGGACAACGGCTGACATCAGCCGCTGAGGGCGGAGCGGCGGCGGCGCCAGTGGCGGGCGCCGCGAACAGTGAGGTAGGCGAGCCCCACCAGGTACAGGCCAAAGGTGAACGCCACCACGTACCCGGAGCCCCTGGGATACTGGGGCGGACGCACGATCACTTTGTCCAGGTCACGCCCGGTGATAAACAGCTCGTTCACCGGCGTGTCCTCGATGCGGCCAAGCAGGTTCATGGAGTACGGCGCCGCGCGCGGCAGGAGCAGGTCCACACGGTACACACCCGGACGCCCCCGCTCGGGGCTGACCGGCATGGTCTCCGTGGCCTGGTTGGGAAGACCGACGCGCAGCCGCAGCGTCTGCTCCAGGCCCGCCACGGGCGTGCCGTCGGCGCGCGTCACTTGGATATAGAGGGCGTTACCCTCCTCCGGGTAGACCGGCGTGGAGGCGAACCACAGGCTCACCGTGTACGGGCCGACCGAGCGCACCGGCTGCGCGTCGGCCGCAGAGACGCGCGCCAGCGCCGCCACGGCAAGCAGCACTACCAGAACCGCTGCCAGACGAGACATCCTACCTCCTCACGGTCCGCGATCCCTTTGTAGCGCCCCGCGCCGCCAGCGGCAACTTACCGGCCACCCGGTTGCGCGGCGACGGCGCGGCGGTCAAGAACCTGCGCCAGCGCCCCGGCATCGCCCGTGCCGCTGACCACCACCACCGCCACGAACGCGCCGCGCCGGAAGGTCACCACCTCGCCCGCCGGCTCCGAGTCTCTGTTCAGCCAGCGCCAGCCCAGGGCCTCCTCGCCGGCGGCCGGGGGCGGTGCCGGCTGTGCCCGGTCTGACGGCACGACGGCGGCGCTCAGCCCGGCATCGGCCAGCAGCGCCGGCAGGCCCTCGGCGCGCACGCGCCCGAACTGCGCCTGAGCGCCATCGGACGTGGCGAAGTGGAGGGTGACGGCCGTTATCGACCGGACGACGTTGGGTGAGGCGGCGGTGAACGCCGTGCGCAGGGAGAGCGTGCGCCCCCACTGCTGCGCGCGGGCCAGGAATCCGGCCGGATCGGGGGCGCGGGCGGCGGCGGTGAGGGCGTCCTCCAGCTCGGCCGGTTGCTCCACCAGCTCGGCAGGAACATCGGTGTGGTAGAGCGTCACCCGGCGGATGAGCGCCGCCACACCGCTATCGGCGATCGGCGCTGGCGCCGGCGTCTGCGGCGGCGCCAGGATACGGGCAGCCGTGGGGCTGGGCGGCGCCCCAGCTCTGCCGGGCTCATCCCGGCTTGCGGGCGACGGGCCGGCACACGCGGCCAGCACGGCCACGAGGAGGACGGCCACGCGGAGCAGCCGCGCCACCCCGTCACGCCGACCCAGGCCCGGCTGAGGCGCGCTCGTCCGCGTAGCGCAGGGCGAGGTGGATGAGGGTGCGGACCGGTATGCCGCTGGCGCCCTTGACGATCCAACCCTTGTCACGGTCGTAGTTGTCCACCCCGGCCATATCGATGTGCGCCCAGGGCGTTTCCCCGGCGAACTCGCGCAGGAACCAGGCGGCGGTGATGGAGCCGGCGGGACGGCCACCCGTGTTCTTCAGGTCGGCGACGTCGGACTTTAGCTGCTCCCGGTACTCCTCGAACATGGGGAGCTGCCACACCTTCTCGCCGGCGCGGGCCGCGGCCTGCTTGACACGCTCGATGAGGGCGTCGTCGTTGCCCATCAAGCCCATGGCCACGTTGCCGAGCGCCACGCTGATGGCGCCGGTGAGGGTGGCCACGTCGACGATCGGAGAGAGGTGCAGGCGGCGCGCGTAGCAGAGGCCGTCGGCCAGGATCAGCCGCCCCTCGGCGTCGGTGTTGATCACCTCGATGGTGGTACCGTTCATGGCGCGCAGCACGTCGCCGGGCTTGATCGCGCCGCCGCCAGGCATGTTCTCCGTGCAGGGGGCGATGGCGGTGACGTTAACGCGCGCCCTGAGGCGGCCCAACGCCCAGACAGCGGCGATCACCGCGGCGGCGCCGCTCATGTCGCCCTTCATCTCCTCCATACCCTGCGCCGGTTTGAGGGAGATGCCGCCCGTGTCGAACGTGATGCCCTTGCCCACCAGGCCCAACGCCTGCTCCGTGCTCGGATCGCCGCGGTAGGTGAGCACGATGAGCTTGGGCGGCTGATGGCTGCCCTGGGCCACGCCCAGAAGGGCGCCCATCCCCAGCGCGCGCATCTGCTCCCGCTCCAGCACCTCGCACGCCAGGTCCGCCTCGGCCGCCTTGGCCCGCGCCCGCTCCGCCATCTCCGCGGGGGTGAGCACGTTGGACGGCTCGTTGGCCAGGTCACGGGCGAAGTTGGCCGCCTCCGCCAGGATCACCCCCCGCTCGACGCCGCGGCGCAAGGCCGGCACCTTGCCGGCGTCGTGCTCCACCAGGGTGACGGTGCGCAGCTCCTTGTGGTCCTCGAGCTTGGTCTTGTGGCGGGTGAAGGTGTAGAGCCCGAGCACCGCGCCCTCGGCCATCGCCTGGGCGCAGGCCTCCGGCTCCAGCCCGCCGATGCCGGCGCCGTGAGTGATGCTGGCGGCGTGGGTGACGCCGCGCCCGCGCAAAAAGCGCGCCAGCTCGGCGGTGAGGTCACGCACGGTGTCCAGGGTAAACTTCTCCCGCGCCCCGAGGCCGAGCACGACCACGCGCGGCGCCGGGATCCGCCCAAAGGTGTGGATGAGCGTGAGCTCACCGCGCTTGCCGGTGACCTCCCCATCCTGGATGAGGCGGGAGATGGCGCCGTCCAGCGCCCGGTCCACGGCCCCGGTACCACCGCCCGGTGCACGCACCCCCTCGAACAGGTTGACGACCAGCGCGTCCGCCTGCACCCGGGTGATGTCGCCGCTCTCCACACGCACGTCAACCACGGTGTGCTCCTCCTCGTGTGTCCCCGCCGAGTGGGACCCAGCGCATCAGCGACTCGGGGTGGCCGCGGCCGTGGGCGGCGTTGGGCCAACGGCCACCGGCGTCGTCGGGCCCGCGGCCGCCGTCGGTTGCGGGGCGGCGGTCGGCGTCGGCACCTTGAAGCCGTTTTCGCCGGCGTCTACCGCCGGCGCCGTCTGGCCGCGCACCACGCCGCGCGGGCAGCCGTTGCCGGCGCCGGTGCCCTCCGGGGTGTAGCGGCAGGCGTGCCGCTCGATGAAGTCCTCGATCTTCTTCCGATCCACGGTGTCCAGCCCCAGCAGGTACTGCCAGGCGATGACGTTGATCGGGTGCTCGGGCTGCGGGTAGCCGGCCGGCGGGTAGGGCGCCAGCGCCACCGGCTTCTTGCGCGCCAGGTACTTGTCGACGATCGCTTTGAGTTGCTGCTTGACCTCGTCGCCGACGTCGGGTCGGTACAGCACCCAGACGCCGCCGTGCTCCATGAAGTGCGGCAGCGCCTCCGGCGCCAGCGGCTCGGTGTACGCCTCGCTGCTGGGGGCCGGCACGCTATCGTAGTGCCAGCCGGAGGTCGGTGGGTTGCTGAAATAGGCGCCGTGTGCCTCGCCGGGCAGCACGTGCGCGTTGCCGTTGGTGGGGAACTTCTGGCCAGGCAGCGGCGCCATCTGGGCGCGCACTACCACCACAATGCCCACCGCCAGCACGACGCCGGCGGCGATCCCGGCGATGATCCAGGGCAGCCGCCGCCGGGCCGCGCGGTCCACGGTCCGCGCCTTGGCGGCGGTTGTGGTCGTCCCGCCGGTGGCGCTCGCCGGACTCACCCGACGTTGTTCCAGGCGCTGCTCACGCCGCTGCTGGCGGCGGCGTTCCCGCTCGGCCCTGCGGGCCTCTTGCCGTCGCTGACTCATGGCGCCTCCCAGGCTAGCCCCCCGCCGACGTGTCCCGTGGATGGGCGGCGGACGCCTGGTGCGGTCGCCCGTCCGGCCGGCCGGGGAAGGCTTCGTCATCGTCTCCTTCGACCATCCGCGCCAGCATCTCCACGGCCGGCGTGATGTCGCGGTCGGTGTTGATCACGAGGTGGTCACCCGGGATCGGTTCGACCCGGGCACGCATCATCTCATAGACATCGATGCCGGCATCGGAGACATCGTATCCGGCACGCGTCCCCGCGGTGCGCGCGGTCAACCGGCGATGGATCGTGTCCTCCGGCGCCTCCACCCATACCAGCACGAAGTGCGCACCGGTGCGGGCGGCGATGTCTACTAGCGGGGCGCGGTAGCGCTCCTGCAGGTTGGTGGCATCGACCAGCACGGGAATGCCGGCCCGCAAGAGGCGTTCCAGCGCGCCGTACATGGCCGCGAACACGCGCGCGCTCTCCGCCGCACTGTACTGCGGCACCGGCACGAGCAGCTTGCGGATTCGGTCGCTCTGCAGCACGACGATCGGCACGCGCCGCCGTAGCGCGTCGGCCACGGTGCTCTTCCCGCTGCCCGGCAGGCCGCTCAGCGCGATGAGGGTCGGGCGGGGGCGCGGGGCGGGAAGCGCGCCGAGGCTCGCCAGAACCCGCTCAACGTCCTGCTCGAGCTGGTTCACCCCTGGATGGCGATCCTCATTCGGCTACCAGCCGGAGCGACTTCGTGGTCAGGGTCACATCCCAGCAGGCGCCGGCACCCGCGGTGACCACCGGCCATCAAAAGTATAGGTGGGATAGGGGTTCAGGGGCCAGCGCGGCGCTTGGGGCCTCAGCCGCTGGCCGGCACCTCGGCCGACAGGGGGATGCTGACGTGGATGGTGGTGCCCTCTCCGGGCGTAGAGCGCACCGCGAAGCTGCCGTGCAACAGCTCCACCCGTTCGCGCATGCCGCGCAGCCCCAGCGTGGTGCCGGCCGGCCCGCCGTCCGGCGCGAGCACGAACCCCGCCCCGCTGTCCGTCACGGTCAGGCAGACGCGACCGTCGCGCACTGCCAGAGCGATAGTGACCGCCGTGGCGTGCGCGTGCTTGGCCACGTTGTTGAGCGCCTCCTGCACGACGCGGTACAGCGCCTCCTCCACCGCGTGCGGCAGGCGGTCCTCCACCTCCAGATTGAGCTGCACGACGACGCCCTCGCGGTGTTGGAAGGCGGCGGCATGCTTCTGAATGGCGGAGACCAGCCCCTCGTCCTCCAACGCGGCCGGGCGCAGAGCAAAGAGCAGGGCCCGCATCTCGGCCAGAGCGCCGCGGGCCAGGTCGTGCAGGCGATGCAGCCGCTCGCGGGCGGCGGCCGGGTTGCGCTCCATCAGCACCGGCAGCGCGCCGGCGATCATGGTCATGCTGAATAGCTCCTGGGTGACGGAGTCGTGCAGATCGCGCGCCAGGCGGTTGCGCTCCTCTGAGACGGCTAGCCGCTGGCCCGCCTCGTACAGGCGGGCGTTCTCGATCGCCACCGCCACCTGGTCGGCCAGGATTTGCAGCGTGAAGATATCGCTTTCATCCATGGTGCCCTCAACGCCGCCGCGCACGTCCAGCACGCCCAGCACGGCGTCCTTGGTGCGCACCGGCACGGCGATCTCGGTGTAGCGCGCCGCGGCGTCATCCTCCGGCCGACCGGACCCGGCCACGAAGCCGGCGTCGCCCTCCAGGGCGCGCAGCACCAGCGGTGAGGTGACGGCGGCGCGTGGGGGTGGACCATCGCCGGCCCGCTGCCAGGCGGCGGCCACGGTGAGGATTCCGGCCTCGTCGCGCAGCAGGATGCGCACGTGGTCGTAGTTGAAGGTGCGGCCGATACGGGCGGCAAGCTGGGGAAAGAGAATGTCCAGCGGCTGCAGCGCCGCGATCCGCCGCCCGATCTCGTTCAGGGTGATGAGCTGGTCCACGCGCCGCCGGTCCTGGATGTGCAGGCGGCGCAGCTCCTGCTCCATACGGTAGCGCTCGGTCATGTCCCGGGCGATGCCGTGGATGCCTACCGCGTGCCCGTTCATCATCATGACGGAGCTGTTCACCTCCAGGGTGACGCGCCGCCCGTCCTTGGCGACGGCCTCCACGTCACCCGTGTAGGTGCGGGGCTCGCGCGCCACCCACGCCCCATCCGTGGCCATGCGCCGGCGGGTCTCTTCGCTGTACAGGATGTCGACCGGCTGCCCGATCAGCTCGGCCGGGTCGTACCCCAGGATCGCCTTGACCGCCGGGTTGATGAAAGTGATGCGGTTCTGGCGGTCGATGGTGAAGATGATGTCGTTGGCCTTCTCGGTGAGCAGGCGGTACCGTTCCTCCGAACGCTCGGTCTCGGCCAGGGCGCGCTCCAGCTGCGCCCGGGAGGCGGCCAGGCTCTCCACCATCTCGTTGAAGGTGGCGGAGAGGGTGGCCAGCTCGTCTTCCCCGGAGACGAGCGCGCGCACGCGGTAGTCGCCGCCGCGCACCGCCGTGGCCGCCTGCACGAGCGACCGTACCGGCTCGGTCACGGCGCGGGTGATGCCGACGCCGATGAGCAAGGCCGTGACGGCCGCCAGCGCCACCAGGCCGAGGGAGGCGACAAAGGCGAACCGCAGGTGCTCCTGCGAACGCCGGATCTCCGCGTCGATGCCGGCGTTGTGCCGCTCGATCTGCTGCTGGATGGCCTGGAGCAACCGTTGCTTCGCCTGCTCCCCCTCCGTCCGCCAGAGAAAGTGGGCGGAGGCCCGCCAGCCCTGCCGGTAGAGGGCGATGTCCTGACCGGCAAGGTCGTCCAGGGCGCGGGCGTTGGCGCGGATCTGCTCGAAGTTGTCCTCCCGCTCGGCGGGCGGCAGGCCCGCCTCTAACCGGGCAAGCGCCACGTGGAAGCGGTCGCGCGCCGTTTGCAGCGCGTCCAGGTCGCCATCCAGACCGGAGAGGAGAAAGCTCTGCACGGCCGCGGTCTGCTGCTCGACGGCGATGGCCAGCTCGCGGAAGTCGGCCGCCAGTTCGCGGTCGCGTTCGGTGACGCGCGCCAGGCTGCGGCCGGCGTCACGGTTGTAGATCAAGGACACCACGGCCACGGCCAGGGCCAGCGCCGCCGTCAGCCCGAAACCGGCCAGCACCCGCGCCCCGATGCTACGGCGGAGCAGCGGGGGAAACAGGCGACCGGCCAGGCGGTGCAGGTTGAGCATGCGGCGGCCTCCCGTTACGGCGCGAGCGCGGCCAAGCGCCGCACCACGGGGGCAAGCTCGCGCAGCGCCTCCTCTGCCGGGCGATCGCCGCGCCAGACGGGCGCCAGGCCCTCGTTGATCGCCTGGTAGACGGCCGTCACCCCCGGGAAGTTGGGCACGGGGCGGGCCCGTTGCGTCTCACGCAGAAACACGTCGGCGCGGTACGGTTGCTGGCGGAGGAAGATGTTGTTCTCGCGCACGGAGCGGCGGGCGGGGGTGATCACCCCGGATTCGGCCAGGATGGCCTGCGCCTTGCGGCTGGTGAGGTAGGTCACCAGGAGCCAGGCCGCCTCCTTATGCTCGGAGCGGCGGCTGATGACGAAGCCGGCGCCGCCGCCCACGTTGGCGTGCGCGCGATCGCGCGGCAGGGGCGCCACATCCCAGGAAAGGCCGGCCGTCTCGGTAAACCAGGGGATGAGGGCGTGGTTGCCGAACAACATGGACAGCCGCCCCTCGCGGAACAGACGGCTCATCTGTTCGGTGGTGAGCTGGTCCGGTGGTGGCGTCACGCGGTCGCGATGGATGAGGTCACGGAGAAACTGAACGGCCTCGATAGCGGCCGGCGTGTCGATCAGACAGGCCGTGGGCCGGTAAGGGTCGTCGACCAGGTCACCGCCGTGTTGCCAGAGCCAGACCAGCCACCAGAAGTCCGGTTCAAAGCCGAAGCCATAGCGCGGCACCGGGTCGTCCGGTCGGCTGAGGCGGAGGGCGGCGGTGCGCAGGTCGGCCCACGTCCAGCCATCCGCCGGTTCCGGCAGGCCGGCTGCGGCGAAGTGCGCCCGGTTGTAATAGACGACCTTGGTGTCGTTGTCACGCGGCAGTCCGTAGAGGCGGCCGTCGGCACGGAAGCCGTCCAGCAGGGCGGCGTGGAAGTCGCTCAGGTCGAAGCGGTCGCGCTCGACGAAGGCGTCGATCGGCTCCGGCTCGCCCATGGCCACGTAGGAGGGGATGTAATTCAGGAACATCACGTCCGGGGAGCGTCCGGCCTGCCACTCGCCGCGCAGCCAGGCGAAGTACTCGCCCCAGGGGTGGTGTTCCAACCGCACCTGGAAGCCCGGATGCTCCAGCTCGAAGGCCCGCGCGAGGCGGCTGTTGAACTCCCGCTCCCACGGGTCGCCCCAGAAAGACCAGGTGATGGCGACCGGGGTCGGGGGCGGCGCAGCGGTGCCGGTGCGCGCAACGGTGGGTGCAGAACCGGTGCAGGCGGCCAATACGGCCAGCACGAGGAGCGACAGCGCCGCCAGGAGCACCCGCCGGCGGGTAGGGGCTGGACCGGCCGCGGCCTGCATAGGCACCATCCGGCGGTGGCGTCACCCTCACCGCAGTGTCGTACGTCGGCTGGGACGCGCCAGGTGCCGGCGGCCGGGGGTTGACCCGTCCAAAAGTACGGGCGCGCGATGCCCGGCTGGGGCCAACCGCCGGCCTGCCCTACCATGAACGTAGGAGCGGCTCGATGCGCGACGGGTTGGGCGCTCGCTTGGAGGCCCGGGGCCTGCGCCTGGCGTACGGCCGGCGCCCGGCGATCGAGGGTGTGAACCTGACGATCACACCGGGCGAGTGCGTGGCCCTGGCCGGGCCAAACGGCTCCGGAAAGTCCACCCTGCTGCGCGGCCTGGCCCGCCTCATGCGTCCGGCGGGCGGTACCGTGCTGCTGGACGGCAAGGCGCTGGCGCAATGGCCACCGCGCGCCCTGGCGCGCCGCCTGGCCGTGCTCCCGCAGAGCCCGCAATCGCCCGACGACCTCACCGTCGAGCAGCTCGTCAGCCTGGGCCGCCACCCGCACCAGCGCCTGCTTGGCCTGCCCACTGTGGCCGACCGCCAGGCGGTGGCCGCTGCCCTGGCGCAAACCGACCTGGTCCACCTCGCGGACCGGCCGCTGCGCGCCCTGTCTGGCGGCGAGCGTCAGCGCGCCTGGATCGCCCTCACCCTGGCCCAGGAGCCGCACCTCCTGCTGCTGGACGAGCCGACGGCGTACCTCGACCTGGCCCACGCCCTGTCGGTGCTGGAGCTGGTGCGCCGCCTGAACCGCGAGCAGGGCCTCACCGTGGTGATGGCCCTGCACGACCTCTCCCAGGCGGCGCGTTTTGCCGACCGCGTGATCATGCTCTGTGCCGGTCGCGTGGTGGCCGACGGTCCGCCGGCGGCCGTGATCACGCCCGAGACCATCGCCTGCGTGTTCGGCGTGGAGGCCGAGGTCGTCCGCGCCGGCGGCCAGCCGGTGGTGGTGCCGCTGCGGCTGGCCGGGGCGGACGGGCGCGGTGCGGCGGGCTAAGGGCCCTCACGTGCCGACCGGCCGGTCTGCCGGCACGCACGCGGGCCGTTACCACCTTGACGCTCTTCTCCTGTCCGAAGCGGCCGATGGAGTGATCGCCGGTATCGTGGGCTGCGCTCCCCGGTGCGAGCCGCAGCCGGAGCAGGCAGGAGGCCTTTCCATGTGCCGATGGATGCATCGCGGCGAGCGCGGCATGGCCTTGCCCCTGGTAGCGCTACTGGCGGTAGCCCTGACCGGGATGACCGCCCTCTCCCTAGACATCGGCCGGACCGCCCAGACCCGTCGTCATCTGCAGAACGCGGCCGACGCGGCGGCCCTGGGCGGGGCGGCGTACCTGCCGGCCAGCCCCACGGCGGCGGACAGCGAGGCGCGCCGCCTAGCTCGCACCAACGGCCTGAGCGACGCCGAGATCCAGAGCGTCACCATCGCCAAAACGAACTTCGACAACGACACCATCGAGGTCACCGTGCAGCGCAGCGTGTCGCACCTCTTTGCGCGCGTGCTCGGCATCATGACCACGGACGTGAGCGCGCGGGCCAAGGTGCTGCTCCAGGTGACGCAGGGGGTCGACACGCAGCAGCGCGGCGCGTTTCCCTACGCCGTGTGGGGCGGCAACACCGGCGGGCCGGAGGCGCTGAACTGGGACCCGAGCATCACCAAACGGGTGACGTTTCGTTCCAACGACTACGACTTCAAAAACGTCTACACCATCCCAAGCGATGTCGGCAACGACCAGTGCAAACACAAATTCAAAGGCAACACTATTGTATACAACTGTAACTGGAATATAAGCAGCACCACATTTAAGGGATACTTTCACTGGAAAAATCGGTACGTATGGATCGACAGCGCCAATATGCAGACCTTCAACCAGGGCGGCAACGCCTTTGGTACCAATATGGCCGACGAGCTGATCCAGTATCAGCAGGCCGGCATTCCCATCTGGCTACCGGTGGTGGTAAAGGCCAGTGACCAGAGCAACCAGCTCCAGTTCACGGTGGTCAACTTTGTCTGCGTGCTGCTCGACCCGATCGACCCGAGCGGTTCGGCGGACTGGACGGGGGTGATCCAAAACCCGCGCTCCGCCGGCTGCGCTAAAGGGGTCGGCCTCCCCACCGGCGGCCAGAACCCGGCGCCCACGCTGCAACCGGTGTACAACTACCGCCTGGTGGAGTGACACCGCCATCGCCGGCGGCTAGGGCCCGAGCGAGGGTGGGCGCTGGCCTCCGCCCCGGCGATCGTGGGCGGAGTGATCGGTAACCGACCATCCGGTCGCTTTCACCAATGTCGCACTTGAGTAACGGTGTGAACGGGGCGATTCCCTGAGTAGCATCACCCCGCCGGTGCGGCTCAGTTGGTGCGGCAGAAAGAGGGAACGGGGATGGTCGAGCTATGGCGGAGGGGCCTACGGCGCGCACGCACGGCATGCGCAACGATGATCGGCGAGCGGGGTGTCGTGCTCCCGCTGGTGGCGCTGCTGCTGGTGGCCCTCCTGGGCATGGTGGCACTCACCATTGATATCGGACAGCTCGGGGTGAACCGGCGGCGGCTGCAGAACGCGGCCGACGCGGCGGCCCTGGGCGGGGCGGCGTACCTGCCGGCCAGCCCCACGGCGGCGGACAGCGAGGCGCGCCGCCTGGCCCGCACCAACGGCCTGAGCGACGCCGAGATCCAGAGCGTCACCATCGCCAAAACGAACTTCGACAACGACACCATCGAGGTCACCGTGCAGCGCAGCGTGTCCTACAGCTTCGCGCGTGTGCTGGGCTTCCAGAGCGGTGCGGTGACGGCAAAGGCGAAGGTCATCCTACAGACCACACAGGGGATCGACACGCAGGGGCCAGGCGGCTTCCCGTACGCCGTCTGGGTGGGGAACAAGAAAAACGTCACCGACGCGATCCCTCCCGCCACCGGCGCACAGGTGGTGTTTCGCTCCAACCAGTATGATAGATTAAACGTGCAAGACATCCCAGAAGATGTCGGGAATCCGCAGTGCAAGCGCAAGCTTGGCGGTAACACGGTCTACAATTGCAACTGGAACATCGACAGCAACGCATTCAAAGGCTACTTTCACTGGAAGAACCGCTACGCCTACATCGATCCGGTCAACCCACAGGAGGTTGACTCCCAGGGCGGCAACGCCTTCGGCACGGACAAGGACATCATCGACCTGCTCTACCAGTACTACCAGAGCGGCACGCCCATCTGGCTGCCCCTGGTGTTCTGGTCGTCCGACCAGGGCCCCAACCTCCGGTTCACCATCGTGGGCTTCACCTGTGTGAAGGTGACCAACATGGACAAGCAGGGCTCCTCGAACTGGACGGCGCAGGTCCTGGACCCGAAGGCGCCGGGCTGCGCCAAGGGGATCGGGCTGCCGAACGGTGGTCAGAACCCGCCGCCCAACATCCCGAACGTCTATAACTACCGTCTGGTGGAGTAGACGCCGTCGCGCAGCGGACGGCGCCGACACCGCGGCTGCCCTTGACCCTGTCCGCCGCCGCCCGGATGATCGCCCTGAGGTGATCGCGGATGAGCGTGCGCGTCGGGGTGGCGGTGACGGGCTGGCCGTTTGCGGGTGAGGAGCCGGAGGCGCTCTTTTCCTACGCCACCCGCTGCGAGGCGCTGGGCATCGACTCGCTCTGGCTGAGCGAGCGGCTGGCCGGCCCGGCGCCCTTCCTAGAGCCGATGGCGGCCATCGCCGCCATGGCCGCCCGCACCCGGCGGCTCAAGTTCGGTATGAGCGTGCTGGTGCTGCCCGCGCGCAACCCGGTGGTGCTGGCGCGCCAGATCGCCACCATCGACTTCCTCTCCGGCGGCCGCCTGTTGCCCGCCTTCGGCCTCGGCACCGATGACCCGCGCGAGCAGGAGGCCACCGGCGTGCCCCGGGCCGAGCGTGCCGGCCGCGCCGATGAGGCGATGGCCCTCATGCGCCGCCTGTGGACGGAGGACGGCGTCACGCACCACGGCCGCTACTTCCACGTCACGGACGTGACGGTGCGGCCGCGGCCGCTTCTCGCCCACCGGGCGGTGTGGTTCGGCGGGCGGTCAGAGGCGGCGTTGCGGCGCGTGGCGCAGCTGGGAGACGGCTGGCTGGCCTCGGCGGTGACGCCGGACGAGGTGCGCGCCGGGGTGACCCTGGTGCAGCGCTTGGCCGCCGAAGCCGGTCGCGCCATCGAGCCGGACCATTACGGTGTCATTCTGCCCTACTGCATCACGGACGATCCGGCGCCGGTCCTGGCGCGCGCCGGCGCCGCGCTGCGGCGGCTGCGGCCCGACCTGGCGGTGGAGGACTACGCCCTCATCGGCCCGGCCGAACGCTGCGTGGCCCGCCTGGAGCGCTACATCGCCGCCGGGGCGAGCAAGTTCGTGCTGCGGCCCGTCTGCCTGCCGGAGGAGATGCCGGCGCAGCTCGATCTGCTGGCCGAGCGCGTGATCGCGCGCGTCGAGGATGGCCGCTAACGCCCTGCCACACCCTATCCCCTGGACCCGAAGGTGAATCGATGGTTGCGTCCGACGTTCCCGCCGTTGGTGACCTGGTTGTGTGCGCCGACGATGAGCCGCTCGGCACCGTGGAGGCCGATGAAGGGACCCACCTGCGCGTCCGCCGGCCGCACGAGCAGCCGCCGCTGGTCTGGATTCCCAAGCGGATCATCGCCGGCCGGAGTGACGGCGTGGTGCGGTTGATCGTCAACCGCGACGAGCTGCACGATGGGGTGATCGCCCTGCCACCCGCGCGTCAGCGTGAGTACGGCACGCTGGAGGCGCTGTCGCTCGCCATCCGTCGCCACCGCGCCGGCCGACGCCCCGCCTCCGCCGGGGCCGTCGCCGCGGCGTCGTAGGCCGGCGCCGCAGCGGGCACACCCGGGGGAAGCGTGAGACACACGGGACGGCCGGGACGGGCGGTTTAAGCGGGCAGGCAGTCCGGGCAGCGGAGCACGCGCACCGTGCGGGCGAACCACAGCGGGCCCGCCGGCCGCTCACCCCAGCGCATGGCCGAGCGCGGCCATACCCGCCGGCACTCGAAGCAACGCACGTGCTCACCGGCGGCCTGGGTGGCGGGCTGGGGGGTGGTCTGCACTGTGGCGCTCATTGGTGCACTCCATCACAGACTGCGCCGATTGTAAACCTTCTGCAAGGACGATCAAGGGCCGGCCGGCACCACCCGCCGGCCAAGCGCGTGACGGCGCGGTGCGCATTTGGTATCGGCCGGTTGGAGCGCGCGGTTGAGACCGGCGGGAGCACGCTGCCGCGCGATGTGCGCCGTCTCCGCGGCGCTCCCGCTGCCGGTGTCAGCGCAGTGTGACGAGCAGGTCGTTCTCGCGCACGGTGGCGCCCACGGTCACGTGCACGGCCTCTACCGTGCCGCTGACCGGCGCGGTGATGGGGATCTGCATCTTCATGGACTCGATCACCAGCAGGTCGTCGTCGGCGGCGACGCTGGCGCCCGGCTGCACGAGCACCTCCACCACCTTGCCCACCATGGGCGCGCGCACCTCGGTCATTGAAACCTCCTCAAAAGTATGATCGCGCCCATCAGACCGAAGTCGGCGGCACAGCGCAAGGGCACGGTGCCGCTCACGCGCACGGCGGCCATGCGCTATGCTCTGCACATGCAGCGGCAGCAACCGCAGTTCGCGCGCACCATCCGCGTGCGGAACGAAAACCGCGTCGGCGTGCTGGCCACCGTGCTCAGCCTGCTCGCCCGCCACGGCGCCGACATCGGCGATATCCGCATCGTCTCCGCCGGCCGCGTGCACATGGTGCGCGACATCGACATCGTGCTCGACTCGGCGGAGGCGCTGCCGGCCCTGCTGGCCGATCTCGCCACCTTTCCGGCCACCACCGTGCTGGAGGTGCGTGACGAGGTGCTGGACGCGCACGCCGGCGGCAAGCTGCGCACCGTGGCTACCCGCTCCATCACCAGCCTGCGCGACCTGTCACTCGTCTACACCCCCGGGGTGGGCGAGGTGGCGCAGCGCATCGCCGCCGACCCCGCTGCGGCCGGCCGCTACACCGTGATCGGCAACGCGGTAGCGGTGGTGAGTGACGGCTCGGCGGTGCTAGGTCTGGGCAACCTGGGGCCGGTGGCGGCCATGCCGGTGATGGAGGGCAAGTGCGCCCTCCTGGCCGAGCTGGTGGGCGTGTTCGCCGTGCCGGTGCTGCTCGGCACCCAGGACGACGCGCAGATCGTCGAGGCGGTGGCGGCCATCGCCCCGACCTACGGTGTGGTTCAGCTCGAGGACATCGCCGCGCCCCGCTGCTTCGCCATCGAGGAGCAGCTCGCGACCCGTTTGGACCGGCCGGTGTTCCACGACGACCAGCACGGCACGGCCGCCGTCACGCTGGCCGCGCTGGTGAACGCCGCCGCCTTGGCGGGTACCGCTTTGGAGAAGCTACGAGTAGGCCAGATCGGGCTGGGAGCGGCGGGGCTGGCCATCGCCCGCGCGGTGATGCACGCCACCGGCCGGCCGGTGCTGGGCGCCGACATCGACCCGGGTGCCCTCGAGCGGCTGCGCCTGGCGGGCGGGGTGCCGTCCACGCTGGAGGAGATCATGGCCACCTGCGACGCCGTGATCGCCACCACTGGGCGAGCTGGCCTCATCCGTCCGGAGCAAGTGCGGCCCGGGCAGATCATCCTGGCGCTGTCCAACCCGCGGCCGGAGATCACGCCGGCGGAGGCGCTGGCAGCGGGGGCACGTATCGCCGAGAGCGGCGCCGTGATCAACAACCTGCTCTGCTACCCCGGTCTGTGCCGCGGCCTGCTCGACGCCGCCGCCTGTCGGGCCACCCCGGACCTCTTCCTGGCCGCTAGCCGTGCCCTGGTGGCGATGACGCCGCCCGGCCAGCTCCTGCCCGCACCGCTGGACCGGGCGGTGCACCGCGGCGTGGCGCGGGCCGTGGCGCGGGCAGCGATGGATACGGGCCTCGCCCGCCGCGAGCTGGACCGCGACTACTTCGAGGGCGATTAGGCGGGCGCGGGATCCCGCTCCAGCAGGCGGTGCACCTGCCGATCCAGCTCCGCCAGCGCCTCCCGGTCGCCGCCCTCGGCCCACGCCAGCAGCCCCCGCATCAGCGCCAGCGCGGCCTGTGCGCGTGCCGCCTGTCCGGGATGTGCGGGCGCCTGGGCGTCAAACGCCAGGAACTCACCCCACATCCACCCTATCTGTCCCTGCCAGCGCACCGGGTACCAGGCCGCCCGCGGCAGCGTCACCCGGCTGCCCGACGGCACCACGGCGAGCACGGCGGCGGCGTCGCTCGGGGCGGCGCGCAGGCGCAGGCCGTAGGCGGCGGTGACGCGGGCCGTGAGGGCGACGGGCTCCGATGGGGCGGCGCTCGGCTCGGCTAGGACGGCGGCGAGGTAGCGGCGCGTCTCGTCCGGTAGCTCCGGTGCCGACTCCCACGCATCGCCCAAACGAGCGATGGCCCGGTCCACGTTGCCCGGCCCCCAGTTGTAGGCGGCCACCGCCGCCCGCAGCGCGGCTGCGGGCGTGCCCAGCCGCTCCTGATAGCGCTCGATCAGGCGGCGCAGGTAGCCGGCGGCGTAGCGCAGCGCGGCCGGCGGGTCCAGCGGGTCCACGGCCGACCAGTGCATGGGCATGAGTTGGGCGATGCCGCGAGCGCCGGCCGGGGAGTCGCGGCGGCCGGTGATCACGTCCAGGTCGAAGCCGGACTCCTGCCGGATCATGGCCACGAACGTCGCCGCCACGTGCGCCTCGTCCGGGAACTGCTCGGCGGCGATCTGGCGGGTGAGGCGCTCGTGCTCGGCGCTGTAGGGCATGGCGTGCACCTCCGGCAGACGTGTGAAGGCCATCCTACGCGGAGAGGGCGCACCTCGTCCCGGCCGCGGGTCACCGCGCTGGCGTGGAGCGGGCGCCTCTGGCACGCTGCCCGTGGATATATCGCCAAAGGAGACGCGCGGGGATGATGGGCGAAGCGGCGGCACTGGGTTCGGCCCTGCTGTGGGCGGTGAGCAACATCCTCATGGGCTCGCAGGTAGGGCGGATGCCAGCAGTGGTGATCTCCGCCCTGCGGGCGCTGTTCGGCGCCGCCTTCCTGGTTGCCGTTGCCGCGCTGCTGCTTCTGAGCGGGGCCGCGCGGGCGCCCAGCCCGGCAGCGGCCGCCGGGCTGGCCGGCTCCGGGGCGCTGGGCCTGGGCCTGGGCGACACGGCCTACATCCGTAGCCTGCGCCATATCGGTGTCAGCCGCGCCTTCCCAGTGTCGATGGCCGCCTATCCGCTACTGACCTTCGTGCTGGCGGTGGCGCTCATCGGTGAAGAGGTGACACCGCCGGTGGCGCTCGGCGCGGCGCTGGTGATCGTGGGGGTCACGCTGGTGGTGGGCGGACGCGCGCCCGCCACCGCGTGGGAGCCGGTGCGATCACGGCGCGAGGTGTGGCGGGGCACCGCGCTGGTGCTGGCGGCGGCGCTGCTGTGGGCGCTGGCCTCCGTGTGGCTGCGCGCCGCCGCCGACGGCGTGCAGCCGGCGGTGGCGCAGGCGATCCGCCTGCCGGTAGCCGCGGTCGTCACCGCCGGCCTGGCGCGCGGCGCGGGCCACGCCCTCTGGAGCCCACGCTACGGACGACGCGGACTTCTCGCCCTGCTCCTCACCGGTGTGGTGGGAACGGGCGCGGGAAGTATGCTGTTCGTGCTGGCCGTGCAGCGGGCGGGCGCGGCCAAAACGGCCGTGCTCTCCTCCACGGCGCCCTTGTTCGCGCTGCCGCTCGCCGCGCTGCTCCTGGGCGAGCGGCTGACCACGCGAGTCGTGGCCGGCACGATGCTGTCTATCGCCGGTGTGTGGCTGGTGGTGGCGCCCGGGTAATCCGGTGGGCGTGCAAGTTGACGCCACGGGTGTCCGATGCTACAACCGGGCCGCGAGCAGCGATCGTTCGTGCCCGAACCTGACCGGGCACCGGATGCGACACGCGACAGGGAGGGCGTCCTTGGCAGAAGCGACGGGTACAACCACACAGGCACAACGGCCGATCGTGCCGTATCTGATTTTGCCGGAGGACCCCAACGAGAAGCCGTACCTGCTGGGGAGCCGCTGCCGGGCGTGCGGCGCCGTCTACCTGGGCGAGCGCCGCTTCTGCTCCAAATGCAGCGCCGTGGAGCAGATGGAGACGATCCGGCTGAGCGACGAGGGCGAGGTGTACGTCTGGACCATCGTGCACCAGT
>JBHOQW010000194.1:0-60211 GCA_042408665.1 Dehalococcoidia bacterium | reverse complement strand
CCGTGCTCGTAGATGTGGCGGATCACGTCCTCCACGGCCGGCTCCTCCACCGTCAGGTCCACCAGCCGTGCGCGGGCGGCCACCGCCGCCACGATCTCCGCCGCCGTGGCCTTCGCCCGGTGAAAGCGCAGCCACTGGCGCGGACCCTCGACCTTCACCACCCGCGCGCCTGGCACCGCTAGCGGTGGTACCGGCTCCTCCAGGTCCACCACCACGGTCCGCTCCGTGCCGAACCGTTGCTTGAGGGCTTCGATCTCGCCGTCGTATACCAGCCGGCCGTGGTCGAGCACCAACACGCGCCGGCACAGCCGTTCCACGTCTCCCATATCGTGCGTGGTGAGGAGCACGGTCACGCCGCGCTCGCGGTTGAGGTGCATGAGCACCTCACGGATGCGCGCCTTCGCCACCACGTCCAGGCCGATCGTCGGCTCGTCCAGGTAGAGGACCTCCGGGTCGTGCAAAAGCGCCGCCGTCAGCTCCCCGCGCATGCGCTGCCCCAGCGAGAGCTGCCGTACCGGCGTGCCGAGCAGCGGCCCCAGGTCCAGCAGTTCCACCAGCGTGGTCAGGTTGGCGCGGTAGCGCGCCGCCGGCACGCGGTAGATGTACCGCAGCAACTGGAATGAATCGATGAGCGGCAAGTCCCACCACAGCTGCGAGCGCTGGCCGAACACCACGCCGATGCGGCGCGCCAGCTCCACCCGCCGCCGCACCGGGTCCAGCCCCGCCACGCGCACCCGCCCACCGCTCGGCACCAGGATGCCCGTCAGCATCTTCACCGTCGTCGACTTGCCGGCGCCGTTGGGACCCAGGTAGCCTACCATCTCCCCCCGCGCCACGGTAAAGCTCACGCCGTCCACGGCCCGCACCAGGACCGTTTCCCGGCGCAGCCGCCCCAGGAGGCCGCGCGCGTGCGGCCGTCGGCGCCGCACCGTGAACACCTTCTCCAGTCGCTCGACCTCGATGAGCGACATGCTCCCTCCCTCGTCCGGTGTGGGCTCAGCTCCCGGTGCTGCGGTAGCGGCGCAGGCCGGCGTTCCAGATGCGGCCGGCCACCAGCAGCGTCAGCACCGCCACCGGGGGTGAGGCGAAGCGCAAAACCGGGGGCAGGCCGAACGGGTCCGGCTTGCCTAGCACGTACAGCGCCGGCAGGTAGTTGACGAAGGCAAGCGGGATAGCAAACGCCAGTAGGCGGCGCAGCCAGGGGCCAAAGATCTCCAAGGGGTAGGTGGTGAGCAGATTACCGCCGTAGGTGACGGCGTTCACGGCCTCCCCGCCGCGCACGGTCCAGAACACCAGCGTGTGGCCGGCAATCCACACCGAAGCGAAAATCAGCGCCCCGCACATCGGCATGGACGCCAAGACGAGCACCCGGCCGGGCGTCCAATCGATCGCCACGCGGGTGAGCGCCAGGCCCAGCACCACCGCGCCCTGCAGCAACCCGCCCACGTGCCGCAGGGAGAAATCGGTGGTGATCACCTGGAAGAGCACCCCCAACGGCCGCACCAGGAGGGGGTCGAGGTGGCCGGTGTGCACCTGCTGACCAAGTGTGTCGAGGTGTCCCACCGCCATATCGGCCAGCTTGAAGGCCAGGTAGGAGGTGCCGTACAGGAAGGCCACCTCGCTTAGGCTCCAGCCGCCCAACCGCGGCAGGTGGGCGAAGATCACGGCGATGGCCAGGAAGTCGATGAACGCCAGCAGGAAATTGCCGGCGATCTCCAGCACCAGGGAGAGGCGGTACTGCATCTGTGCGCGCAGGCGCGCGCCGACCAGGCGCAGGTACAGGACGACCAGCCTACCCACCCTGGATCACCAACCTGCGGCGGGCGGCGGCCAGCACGCCCCGCCCGGCCAGGAGCAACGCCGCCGCCCAGCCGGCCTGGAAGAGCAGTGCCGCGCACAGCTCGAGGCCGCGCGCCTTCTCCAGAAACACCGTCACCGGCACCTCCATCAAGGCGGCAAACGGCAGGGCCAGCGCCGCCGTACGCAACGGCTCCGGGAAGAAGGCGATCGGCACCGCGAACCCGGACAGGAACGTCCACAGCGCGGCCGCCATACGGCCGGCGCCACGGTAGTCCAGCAACCAGAAGGCGGAGAGATTGACCATGAAGCGCAGGGCGAAGCTCACGGTGGCCGCCAGGATCAGGCTCAGGAGGAAGGCCGTCCAGGTGAGCGGCGCATGGGGGAGGCGCACTCCGAAGACCAGCGCCCCCACCACGAACGGGGGAACGCCACGAAACAGGGCATGGTAGCCGGCGCGGCCCAAGTCCTGCGCCAGCCAGTAGAGCTGGTAATCGATCGGCCGGCTGAAATCGGTAGCCACGTCACCGCTGCGCACCGTGAGCGCGATCTCCCACCAGTTCCACAGGTAGATGACCATGATCAGCCCCTGGACCAGGAACGTGTAGGTGAGCGCGTCGGTCAGGTCGTAGCCGCCCACGGACGGGCGCGCGGCGAACAGCGCCATCACCACGGAGGCGCGCATCAGGCCGAAGACGGTGTTGGTGAATACCCCGGCCAGCGTCGCCGCTCGGTACGTGGCGTAACGGCGAAAGCCGCGCGCTGCTACCGCCCGGTACAGGCGCAGGGTGGCACCGATGGCGCTCACTGCACGCCTCCAAGGCAGGGAAACCGCCCCGTCCCACGTCATGGGGCCAGGAGGGGGCCCGGCTCGCCAGGCGGGGAGTGTATCAGCTCGCCAAGGGCGGGACAAGGCGCTATCCCGAACCTTGGCCACCGCTGACGGCTCGCGACGCCGGCTCGTGACGGCTGGCACGAACAACGCGACGACCGTATAGTGGAAGACACAGGACGGCGGGCACTGGGAGGACGGGCATGGGCGAGCTGGCGCACCTCGCGCAATGGCTGCTGTTCAAGACACCAACGATTAAAGGCGACGACGGCGCCTTCCTGATGGCGGCCCTCTTCCTCACCGTCGGCATCGGGGCGCTCGGTTTGTGGCTGCTAGCCTGGCTGATCACCGGTAGCACCGAGCTGCCGATGGATCCCAACTACGGCCGGCCCAAGCACGAGCAGGAAGCCTGAGCCAAGGCCTTACCCCTATGCCCCAGGCCGAAGCGTGGGGCGTGGGCCGGCCCTTGGTGCCGGCCCACGCTGGCGTTACCACTCGCTGGTGACGCCCACCAGGTGGTTGGTGGGGCCGTGGCCGTGGCCGATCTCCAGGGCGGTCTCGATGGCGCGGCTCACGTACTCCTTGGCCCGCGCGATGGCGGCCAGCGGCTCCCGGCCTTTCGCCAGCCCGGCGGCGATGGCGGCGGAGAAGGTGCAGCCGGTGCCGTGGGTGTTCTTCGTCGGATAGCGGGGCGCGCGCAACTCCGTGAACGCGTGCCCGTCGTACACCACGTCCACGGCGTCGCCCTCAAACGGCAGGTGCCCCCCCTTCACCACCACCCAGCGCACGCCCATGGCGTGCAGGTCGCGGGCGGCGACGCGCATGTCCGCCAGGGTCTCGATGCGCCGGCCGGTAAGCGCCTCCGCCTCGGGGGCATTGGGCGTGACCACCAGCGCCCGCGGCAGCAAGAGCGTGCGCACTGCCTCTTGCGCGTCCTCGGCCAGCAGCGGGTCGCCGCTCTTGGCGCGCATCACGGGGTCCACCACCAGGTTCGTGATACCGTGCTCGCGCACCTTGTCCGCCACCAGCGCCACAATGGCGGCGCTGGCCAGCATCCCCGTCTTGGCCGCATCCACCCCGATGTCGCTCACGACGCTGTCGATCTGGGCCGCGATCAGGTCCAGCGATACCTCATCGAAGCCGAGCACACCCTGCGTGTTCTGCGCCGTCACGGCGGTGATGGCGGTCATGCCGTACACACCGAAGGCGGTGAAGGTCTTCAGGTCCGCCTGGATACCGGCGCCACCGCTGTTGTCGGAGCCGGCGATGGTCAACGCCTTGGCGATAGGTTGCATGATGCCCTCCAGAAAACGTGGGGACTTCACCGTCGGAAGTGGTCCCATCCGGCCGCCGCCAGCGGTACCCGCTCTCCGTCAAGCACCAGCCACCGCCCGGCGGCGGCCGCGGTGATCTCGCCCACGGCGGTGAGCGCAACACCGGTTGCGGCGCGCACCGCGGCCGTGAGCTCGGGCACCGTCGCCGGTGGGGCGGTGATCAGCAGCTCGTAGTCCTCGCCACCCGCCAGCGCCAGCCCCACGGGGTCCAGCCCCAGCCGCGCCGCCAGCGCCCGCGTCTCGGCGCGGATCGGCAGCCGCGCCGCCTCCACCACCGCGCCCACGCCGGCGGCGTCGCAGATGTGGCCAAGGTCGCTGCTCAGGCCGTCGCTTAGGTCGATGGCCGCCGTGGCCCGGCCGGTGGCGGCCACCGCCTGCCCCTCCCTAACGCGCGGCGTGGGCGTTAGGTGCGCCTCCACCAGCGGCGCCACCAGCGGATCAGCGGGGTCCAACCCGGCGTCCATCGCGAACCGCCCGGCGGCCGAGGCGCCCAGCGTGCCGGTGACCAGGATCACGTCGCCCGGCCGAGCGCCGTCGCGGCGCAGCACCCGCCCGCGCTCTGCTTCCCCCAGCAGGGCAAGGTCGATGACGATGTGCTCGCAGCCGGACAGGTTGCCGCCCACTACCGCCGCCCCGAACCGCTCGAGTTCCGCCGTGAGACCGCGGTACAGCTCCTCCACCCAGGCCACCGCCAGCTCCGGCGGTAGCGCCAGCGATACCAGCGCCCAGCGCGGCATACCGCCCATGGCGCCGATGTCGCTCAGGTTGATGGCCGCCGTGCGCCGCCCGAGGCGCAAAGGGTCGATGCGCTCGCGTCGGAAGTGCCGCCCCTCCACCTGGATGTCGATCGTCGCCAGGAGCAGGCCACGGCCGCCGACGTCCAGCACCGCGGTGTCATCGCCGATGCCGATCACCGCGCCGCCATCGCGCCCCGCCAGCGCGGCGATGCGCTCGATCAGACCGAACTCACCGATGTCCCGCACGCGCATTGGCCCGTTCCACCCCGGCAAGCCGGGGTCACCGCGCCGCCCGCTTGGCGGCCTGCACCACGGCCAGCAGCGCGCGGGCGGCGGCGGCGATGTCGGGCGCGGCCACTACGCCGGTGATCACCGCCACACCGTCGGCCCCGGCAGTGATCACCGGCGCGGCGTTGTCCGCCTTGATGCCGCCGATGCCGACGATGGGCAGCCGCACCGCGGCGCGGATCTGCGTGATGCGCTCCGGCCCTACCGGCGGGCCGGCATCGGCCTTGCTGCCGCGGGCCTCGTAGATGGCGCCCACGCCCAGGTAATCGGCGCCGTCACGCTCGGCGGCCACCGCCTCCTCCACCGTGCCGGCCGAGGCGCCCACGATGCGCCCGGGCAGTAGCCGCCGGGCTACCGCTACGGGCAGGTCATCCGGACCGACGTGCACGCCGTCCGCGTCGGCGGCTAGGGCGATGTCCACGCGGTCGTTGATGATCAGCAGGGCGCCGGCGGCCCGCGTCATCTCCCGCAGGGCCAGCGCCGCCTCGTACAGCTGGCGCGTGGTGGCCGTCTTGTCGCGAAGCTGGATGATGCCGGCGCCACCGGCCAGCGCCGCGCGCGCCTGCTCCTCGTGTGAGCGGCCGCTCAGCCGCTCGTCGGTGATCACGTACAGGTCCCAGCGGGCGCGGCTGGCGAGCTCCAGGGACATCGTCACCTCCCAGCAACTCTCACCGATCCGGCCTCATCCGCGCTGGACCGGCCCTCACCCCCGGCCCAAGCCCTCACCCCGGCCTTCGGCCACCCCGCTCCCGCGTGCGGGAGAGGGGCTGGGGGTGAGGGCTAGCGCGGCGGGTGAGGGCGCCAAAGCGGGCCGGGCTGAAGCTGTCCAGGGGTAGCTCCGGCGACTGGCCTTTGACCAGCGCTGCCACCAAGCGGCCGGTGATCAGGCTCAGCAGCACCCCATTGCGGAAGTGGCCGGTGGCGAGGATCAGGTTGTCCATCCACGGCACCCGGCCGATGATGGGCAGGCCATCCGCGCTGCCCGGGCGCAACCCGGCACCCATCCCTGTCACCTCGGCGGCGGCCAGCGCGGGCGCCAGCGCCGCCGCGTGGCCGGCCAGCGACCGTACCGCCGCCAGCGTCACGCGGTGGTCAAAGCCGGCCTCCTCCTGCGTGGCGCCGACGTACACCGTGCCGTCGGCGCGCGGCACCAGGTAGCTGTGCCCGGAGAACACGATGTGCCGCACGGGTGGCGGCAGCGCACGGACGAGCAGCATCTGCCCCTTCACCGGCCGCACCGGCAGGCGCAGGCCGAGCTGGGCCGCCCAGGCGCCGCTCCAGGCGCCGGCGGCCAGCACCACCGTGCCAAACGAGCGCCGTTCGCCGTTCACGAGCAGCCCCTGCAGGCGACCGCCCTCCACCCACGGCAGCACGGGCGCGCTCTGCTCGTGCAGGATGGCGCCGGACCGGGCGGCGGCCGTAGCCAGCGCCAGCGTGAGGCGGCCCGGATGCACGTGCCCCTCACGCGGCGAGAGGAGAGCGCCGCGACAAGGCACCAGGCCGGGCTCCAGCGCGGCGACCTGCCGCGGCTCCAGCCAGCGCAGGTCGAGGTGCGCGTTGGCCTGCCAGGCTGCGGCCTCCTGGAGCGTTTGCACCTCGGCCTCGTCCATCGCCAGGCGCAGCACGCCGCAGCGGCGGTACTCGGGGTCCAAACCGGAGGTCTCGCGCAACGCCTCCAACTCTTCGTCGAAGGCGCGCAGGCCGGCCAGCGCCAGCTCCACGAACGGTCCGGGTGTGGCCGATTCGGCCAAGGGGGCGAGGATGCCGGCCGAGACGCCGGAGGCCTCGCCGCCCAGCGCGCCGCGCTCGAACAGGCTGACGGGTACCCCTTCCCGCGCCAGACACCAGGCTACGGCGCAGCCCACCACACCGCCGCCCACCACCGCCACATCCGTGGAAGTCACCATCGCTCGTTTCCTCCCGGGCTCCGCCGCGGTCGCCGGGCGCTACCCGCCGCCCACCATGCGCACGATCTCGAGCGTGTCGCCGTCGCGCACCACGGTAGCGGCGTGCTCGTCCTGGCGCAGCACCACGCCGTTATGGGCCACGGCGATGCGCGGATGGGTGATCTCCAGCCGTTTGATCAGTTCCGGCAGCGGCATCTCGCGCTCGAACTCGCGCGGTCGCCCGTTGATGGTCACACGAATCATGTCTGTTGTCCCACAGCGGCCGCGGCCTCGACGGCGGCGCGCAGCTCGGCGGCGGCGCGGGCCGGGTCCGGCGCCGCCAGGATGGCGGAGATCACGGCCACCCCTGCCGCGCCCGCCGCGATGACCGCGGTCGCGTTCTCCTGGGTGATGCCGCCGATGCCCAGCACCGGCACGTGCACCGCCGCCACGATGCGTCGGATCAGCTCCGGCCCGGCGCCCACGCTGCCGGGATGGGAGCGGCTGGGGTAGACCGTGCCGGCGATAAGCAGGTCCGCCCCGGCCTGCTCGGCCGCTACCGCCCCAGCGACGTCGTGCACCGAGCGGCCGATGAGCAGCCGCCCGCCGGCACGGCGCCGCGCCTCTGCCACCGACATCGCCTTCTCACCGAGCTGGACGCCGTCGGCGCCCGCCGCCAGCGCCACGTCCACATCGCCGTTGACGAACAGGAGGGCGCGGTCGCCGATCGCCGCGCGCAGGGCGCGCGCCAGCGCCAGCAGCGCGTCGGACGGCAGGTCCTTCTCCCGCAGTTGCACGGCGTCGACGCCGTGCCCCACCACCTGGGCGGCAAGGGCCGGCAGGCGGTCCACGGGGCAAAGGCGGCGATCGGTGACCAGCATCAGGCGCGGCGGTGCAACGGTGTGCACGGCCCCGGCTCCTTGGGCATTCGGCGCGGCGCCCGGTCAGCGGGTGACCACGCCCTCCATCGGGCTGCTCGGCACGGCGAACTCGCGCTTGGGCATGCGCCCGGCGAGGTAGGCCAGGCGGCCGGCCTCCACGGCCAGCCTCATGGCACGCGCCATCATCGCCGGGTTGCCGGACTGGGCGATGGCCGTGTTGATGAGCACGGCATCGGCGCCGATCTCCATCGCCAAGGCGGCGTCGGAAGGGACACCAAGGCCAGCGTCCACCACCACCGGCACCCTGGCCTGAGCGATGATCAGCTTGATCTCGTCCAGGGTGAGGATGCCCTGCCCGGAGCCAATGGGGGAGCCGAGCGGCATCACCGTAGCGCAGCCGATCTCCTCCAGCCGCTTCGCGAGGATGGGGTCGGCGCCGATGTACGGCAACACCACGAACCCCTCGCGCACCAGCGTCTCACAGGCGCGCAGGGTGTCGATCGGGTCGGGCAGCAGGGAGGTGGGGTCCGGCTGCACCTCGACCTTGATCCAGTTGGAGCCGGTCAGCTCGCGCGCCAGGCGGGCGGTAAAGATCGCCTCCTCGGCCGTGCGGGCGCCGGCGGTGTTGGGCAGGATCTGGTAGCGTGTCCAGTCGATGTAATCGAGCAACGTCTTTTCGTTCGGGTTGTCCAGGTTGAGGCGGCGAATGGCGACGGTGATGATCTCGCAGCCGGACGCCTCGATGGCGGCGTTCTGCTCCTCCATGGAGCGGTACTTGCCGGTGCCGAGCATCAGGCGCGAGGTGAAGCGCTTCCCGCCGATCACGAGTTCGTCGGCCATGTGCGGTACCTCCGCGGGGGCTGGGCGGGAAGGCAACGCGCCCCGGCGGGGCCGGGGCGCGGCATCCTACCTCCGGCTATCGTCCCTACGCCGGCATTACCCGGGTCAGGTTCGACGGTCGGCGACGGGTGCGGTCGCCCTCTCAGCCCGGCTCGCCCGAGCTCCCGTTTGTCGCCGGCCGTGGCCCTGGGCCACGGCCTGTCCATCCAGCCTCACGGTAGCACCAGCGGCGCCGGCTGTCCAGCGCCGGCCCCGTGCGGCAGCCTCAGCGCACGGTGAACACGACGCGCCGGCCAGCACGGGTAGCATCATTCCCGGTCTGACCCCCTCTGTGTTATTGCCGGCGTGGGGTATAACCTTCTCGGCGGGGACATACGGCCGGTGGCGGCCGACCGCGCCCGGAGATCCACGATGGCGAGCCGTCCGCCTCGGTCCAGAAAGCGCACCGTGGTCCGGGAGCCAGCCCGGACGGTACCGGTGATCGCGGAACCGGACGTGCTGGTGGCTGGCGGCGGCGCGGCCGGGCTGGCCGCGGCGGTCGCGGCGGCGCGCGCCGGCGCGCAGACGATGCTCGTCGAGCGGTACGGCTACCTGGGTGGGCTGGCCACAGGCGGGCTGATCATCCTGCTGCTGACGCTGGACGACGGCGCCGGCACGCAGGTCGTGGCCGGCCTCTGCCAGGAACTGGTGGAACGGCTGGACCGGCGCGGCGCCGCCGTCTACCCGCGCCCGCAGGACTGGAACAGCCCGGACGAGAAGCTGGTGGAGCACGCCCGCCGCTGGGGCCTCGTGTGGGGCTCCGGCCCGCACCGCGTGCGCTACTCGGTGGCCTTCGACCCGGAGGCGTTCAAGCTCGCGGCCGACGATATGGTCACCGAGGCCGGCGTTCATCTCCGCTTCCACACGTGGGTGGCCGGCACCCTGGTCGAGGACGGGCGTATCACGGCCGTGCTCGTTGAGAGCAAGGCGGGACGGCAGGCGATCCGCCCGCGCATGGTGGTGGACGCGACCGGCGACGGTGACCTCTTCGCCGCGGCCGGTGAATCGTACGAGCGCGAGACGGTCCATCCCTGGCTTTGGTTCCGGATGGCCAACGTGCAGCGCCTGGAGGAAGCGCCGGGCCTGGGACGGCTGTTCTTCCGTACCCTGGGCGACGGGCGCGTCCTGGTCACCTGGGGCGGCGAGGGCCGGGTGGAGCGGCGCATCGACCCCACCTCACCGGAGGACCTGACCTGGGCGGAGGTCGCCTGCCGGCGCGAGGCCGCGCGCGCCGCCGGGCGGCTGCGGGCCTCGGTGCCCGGCTTTGAGCGGGCGTACGTCACCGACGTGGCCACCCAGCTCGGCATCACGGAGTCGCGGCGGCTCCAGGGCCGCTACGTGCTGGCGCGGGAGGACCTCAACCGCCGGTTCCCGGACGCCGTGGCGCGCACCGGCCACTGGACCAAGTACGGCGCCACGTACGACATCCCATACCGCAGCCTGCTCCCGCAACGGCTGCGCAACCTGATCGTGGCCGGCCGGTGCATCTCCGTCGACCACCGCGTGCACCACGCCACCAAGGAGATCCCGGCCTGTATGGCCACCGGCGAGGCTGCCGGCACCGCCGCCGCCCTCGCCGTTCGCTCCGGCCGCGAACTGCCGGACCTGGACGTGGCGGCCCTACGCGACGCCCTGCGGGCGGCAGGAGCGATCGTGTGAGCAAGCCCATCCTACCGTCTCGACGAGCGGGTCCGTACCCTGGCGGTGTGCTGATCGACCTGCACTGCCACACCCAGCCGCTTTCGACGTGCAGCTCCCTGTCCGTGGTGGAGCTGATCGCGCGGGCACGCCGGTGCGGCTTGGACGGCATCTGCCTCACCGAGCACGACCGCCTCTGGCCGGCCGCGGCCATCGCGCAGCTGCGCGCGGAGCACGGCTTCCTCGTGCTGCGCGGCATGGAGGTGACCACCGAGCTCGGGCACGCGCTGGTCTTCGGGCTGGACGAGCCACCGCCGGGGATGTTCCTCGCCGCCACCCTGCGCGCCGCCGTCACCCGTGCCGGCGGCGTGATGGTGCTGGCCCATCCGGCCCGTGCCGGCCAGCCGCGGCCGACGGCGTCGGCGCTCACGCACCTGTTCGACGCGGTGGAGGCGATCAACGGCAGCGACGGCCCGGCCCAGAATGGGGCCGCCGCGGCGCTGGCGTGGCTGTGCGGCCGCCCCGGCACCGGCGGTTCCGACTGCCACGCCCCGCACGAGGTCGGTCGTGCCGCTACCCGCTTCCACATGCCGGTACGCGACGAGGCCGATCTGGTGGCGGCGCTGGGCGCCGGCCGGTACGAGGCGGTGTGGTTGGCCGGCGTGGTCCCCTGACCGGCCGCCGCGGGCACGATCGGCCAGAACGCACAGCAGGAGGCACCTATGCGGGCGCGCATCAACGGGGTAGAGCTGCACTACGAGGTCACCGGTAGCGGGCGCACCATCGCCCTCACGCACGGCATCGGCGGCAGCGGCGCCGACTGGTCGCCCATCGTGCCTAGGCTGGCGGAGCGGTACCGCGTGCTGACTTGGGATGTGCGCGGCTTCGGCGAATCGGAGAAGAACCCGGCCGCCGAGCACAGCATCGCCCAGTTCGCGCGGGACCTGGCCGCGTTGTTGGAGCACATCGGCGCCGACAAGGCGGTGATTATGGGCACCTCGATGGGCGGCACCATCACCCAGCGGTTCATCCTCGACTTTCCCGAGAAGACGCTGGCCGCCGTGATCATGAGCACCTCCAGCCAGGTCAACGAGCGGGCGCGTGAGGCATGGTACCGCCAGGCCGAGCTCATCGAGCGTGAGGGCATGGCCGCATGGATCAGGCAGAACCGAGCGCCGCACGTCACGGAGGAGTACCTGCGGCAGCACCCGGAGGTGCGCGAGGCGGAGGAGCGCCGCATCCGCATGAACGACCCGCGCATCTACGCCCAGGTGGCGCGGGCCGTGGCCGATTACAACTACACCGAGGAGCTCAAGCGGGTGCGGGTACCGACGTTGGTGCTCGTCGGTTCCGAGGACAAGCAGACGCCGCCGGGCGGCTCGGTGATCATCAGCCGCGCCATCCCCGGCGCACGGCTGCACATCCTGGAAGGGCTGGGGCACACCCTGGTGCGTGAGGCACCGGACAGGGTGCTGGACCTCGTGCTGCCCTTCCTCGCCGAGGTGGAGCGGGCAGAGGCCACGGCCGCCGGCGGCTAGGCGCGGGCCCGCGGACGGCCGGGAGTCGCCCCGAGGGGCGGCATACCGGCGACGGGAGGGGCGCGGTGAGCACCTTGGAAGCGCGCATCGTGGCGGAATACACGGCCCGCGGCCTGACGCTGGCCCTGGCGGAGACCGACACCGGCGGCCTGGCGGGATACCGCATCACTAACGTGCCGGGCAGCTCCAAGGTGTTTCTGGGCGGCGTGGTGGCCTACAGCAACCGGGTGAAGGTGGCGGTACTGGGCGTGCCGGAGGCGCTGCTGCGCGCGCACGGGGCGGTGAGCGCCGAGTGTGCCCTGGCCATGGCCGACGGCGCCCGCCGCCTGCTGGGCGCCGACGTGGCCGTGGCGGCCACCGGCATCGCCGGCCCCACCGGCGGCACCGCCGAGAAACCCGTGGGCACGGTGTTCGTGGCCATCATCCGCGAGGGGGAGCGCCGCGCCGAGCGGCTTCAGTGCAGCGGCGACCGCCTCACGGTACGCGCCGCCTTCGCCGAGGCGATGCTGCGCTTGGCCGCCGGCGTGCTGGACGGATGAGACCGCCTCAGCGGGCGGCGCGCTCCATCGCCTCGGCCAGGCGCACGTCCCACTCGGTGACGCCACCCGCGTCGTGGGTGCGCAGGGTGACGGTGACGCGGTTGTAGACGTTGCACCACTCCGGATGGTGGTCCATCGCATCTGCCGCGGCCGCCGCGGCATTCATGAACCACATCGCCGCCCGGAAATCGCGGAACTGGTACTGCTTGGTGATGGCGTTGCCCTCGCGCCGCCAGCCCGGCAGGCGGGCCAGCGCCTCCTCGATCTCCGCGTCGGAGAGGAGCCGACGGGCCATGGTCGCACCTCCCTATCGGGACGGGGCGGGTGCACCGGCTACGCGGAGCCGGCGTTCTGCTTCTGCGGGCGACCGCGCTCCTTGATACGGGCGGCCTTGCCGGACAGACCACGCAGGTAGTACAGCTTGGCGCGGCGCACCTTGCCCTGGCGGATCACCTCCACCTTCTCGATCCGGGGCGAGTAGATGGGGAAGGTGCGCTCCACACCCACGCCGCTGGCGATCCGACGCACGGTGAAGTTGGAGCTTGTGCCGGCCCGCCGCTTGCGGATCACTACCCCTTCGAACGCCTGCAGGCGCTCCTTGTCGCCCTCGACCACTTTGAGGGTGACGCGCACCGTGTCGCCGACGCGGAAGTCGGGGATGTTGGGGTTGGGTGTCACCTCGACCACGCTGCTCAAGTCCATGGCTGTCGCTCCTGTTCGTCCATCTCCCCGCGCTGCCGCGGGCGGCCGGCGCATGGCAAAGGCCCGCGCCGATGGACGCGGACCTTATGTCGTCTCGTTGCCGGACGGCAGGCCCTCACCCCGGCCTTCAGCCACCCCGGTCTGCTGTGCCTCCCCGCCCCCCGGTCGGGCCGGGGGATGTGCCGCCGTCCTCAGCGGGCCGTGGTCAGAAGTGAGGGCCCGCGCACTGCCGCTTGGCAGGTTCTCGCCGCGGGCGGCCAGCTGCTCGGCCAGCCAGGCGCGCTCCTCATCGGTGAGCTGGGCGCGCGCCAGGAGATCTGGCCGGCGCAGGGCGGTGCGCAGGATGCTCTGCCGGCGGCGCCATTTGGCGATCTCACCGTGGTGACCACTCAACAGGATATCAGGCACCGCCATACCGCGGAAGACCGCCGGCCGCGTGTACTGGGGGTACTCCAGCAGGCCGCTGGCGTGCGATTCCTCCCGCAGCGATTCGCGTGAGCCCACGACGCCCGGCACCTCGCGCGCCACCGCGTCCACCACCACGATGGCGGCAATCTCTCCCCCGGAGACGATGTAATCGCCGATGGAGATCTCATCCTCTACCAGCGCCTCGCGCACGCGCTCGTCCACCCCTTCGTAGTGTCCGCAGATCAAGATCAGGCGCGGTAGGCGGGCCAGCTCACGCACGATCGCCTGGTTCAGCACCCGCCCCTGCGGCGTGAGCAGGACCACCCGGCCGGGCTCCGGGTCCAGGGGGCGTACGGCGGCCAGGCAGTCGAAGATCGGCTGCGGCTTCATCACCATCCCGGGGCCGCCACCGAACGGGTAATCGTCCGTGACCTTATGCTTTCCCTCGGCGTAATCGCGGATGTTGTGAATGTGGATCTGAATCAACCCCGCTTTACGGGCCCGCCCGATGATGCTCTCATCGAACGGCCCGCAAAACATGCGTGGGAAGAGCGTCAAGATATCGAAGCGCATCGAGCTCTTTGCTCACGACCCGTGTTCGACGGGACCATGTAGGGTCTCCACGGCGTGCGGCAGCACGGGCAGCAGCACGCTCAGGTTCTCGCGCACCCCCTTCTCGCTGCCGGGCAGGTTGACGATCAGCGTGCGGCCGCGCACACCGCACACCCCGCGGGAGAGCATCGCCATCGGCGTCTGCCGCAGCCCGGCGGCGCGCATCGCCTCGGCCATGCCCGGTACGAGGTAATCGACCACCGCCAGCGTCGCCTCCGGCGTGACGTCACGCGGCGACAGGCCGGTGCCGCCGGTCGTAACGATCAGGTCCAGGTCTCCGCCGTCCGCCCATGCGCGCAGGGTGGTGGCGATGAGATCGCGCTCGTCCGGGATCACCGCATACCGCACCACCTGGGCGCCGATGCCGGTGAGCAGCTCGCGCACGGCCGCCCCGGCCGTGTCCACCCGCTCGCCGCGACTGGCTCTATCCGAGAGGGTGAGGATCCCCACACGCAGCGTCACCGCAGCCCTCGCGGTCGGGCATCTGCGCCGCCCACGCCCGACCGAGTATAGCCCGTTGTCCTATATTGCCATAAGGAACACCGCGCAACGGGGGGCGGACGGCTATCATAGGGACGCCCGCAGGCCCCAGTGCATACGCCGTCCGCACGAGTTACCGGAGACGGCCGGTGGGGGCGCCGGCCGGCCTGAGGTCAGCTTCAGTATAACATGGGCCTGTGGCCGGCCCGACGGCGGACGCCGGTCGGTAGTGGGGACGGCAAAGGCACATGACGGGCGGGCAGCGGGTGGCGGGCCGGGTGCAGGCCAGGGAGCCGGTGGCGGAGGCATCCGACCGGGCCACGCCTTCCGCGGAGCACGTGCCCGTGCTCGTGCGGGAGGTCGTCGAGGCGCTGCGGGTGCGCCCCGGCCGCCGCTACATCGACGCCACGGTGGGGCTGGGCGGCCATGCGGCGGCGATCCTGGAGGCGAGCGCGCCGGATGGCACCCTGCTCGGTATCGACGTCGACCCGGACGCGCTGGCCATCGCCCGTGAGCGCCTGGCGCGGTTCGGGTCGCGGGTGCGGTTGGTGCAGGGCAACTTCCGCGACATGGCCGAGATCGCCACGCGGGAGGGGTTCCGGCCGGTGGCCGGCGTCCTGCTGGACCTTGGGGTATCCAGCTACCAGTTGGGGCCGCACGGCCGTGGGTTCGCCTTCAGCCAGGACCAGCCGCTGGACATGCGCATGGACCCGAGCCTGCCGGTATCGGCGCGGGATATCGTCAACAGCTACAGCGAGGAGGAACTGGCGGATCTCATCTACCGGTACGGCGAGGAGCGGCGCAGCCGGGCGATCGCCCGCGCCATCGTGCGCTCCCGCCCGGTGACCACCACCGGGCAGCTCGCCAGGATCGTCGAGCAGGCCGTGGGCAGAGCCGAGCGTAGAATCCACCCTGCAACGCGCACCTTTCAGGCGTTGCGCATCGTGGTCAACCGGGAACTGGATTCGTTGGCCGCGGCGGTACGTGCAGCCCACGACCTGCTCGAGGCTCCTGGAGGGCGGTTGGTGGTGATCAGCTACCACTCGTTGGAGGACCGCATCGTGAAGGAGTTCATCCGGCAGGAGAGCCGGGACTGCATCTGCCCGCCCGCGCTGCCCACCTGCGTGTGCGGCCACCGCGCCACCCTGCGCGAGATCACGCGCCGCCCGATCCGGCCCTCTCCGGCGGAGGTCGCCGCCAATCCCCGTGCCCGCAGCGCGCGGATGCGCGTGGCCGAGCGCCTGTAACTCAACCGGGCGACACCACAGCAACACTCGGAAGGACACCCCGCCATGGTCGCTGTCGATTCCACCCGTCCCCGGGCGGAGAGCCGCCCTCAGGCACAGGCCCGGCCGACCCGCCTGCCCCGTTCGGGCACACTGATGGCCGCGGCGCTGGTGGCGACGGCGGCCCTCCTGCCCGTGGTGCAGAGCAGCAACCTCACCACCACCGGCTACGAGATCCGCGCGCTGGAGCAGCGGCGCAGCGACTTGCAGGCGGCCATCTACAACGCCCAGGTGGACATCGCCCGCCTCGGCTCGCTGGAGCGGGTCGAGCGGGAGGCGCGGGGCCGACTGGGGATGGTGCCAGCGGAGCGCGCCATCAGCGTGCAGGTCAACGTGCCGCCGCCGGCCCCGCGCCAGATTCCGGCGCGCTACGTCCCGGAGCCGCCGCCCCACGTGCCCGCGCGTCCGACCGGCTTCTGGGAGCGGCTCCTGGCACGCCTGCCGTTCCGGTGAGCCGTCGCCGGGCGGTGAACGGCGTTTGTCCCACCCCTACCGTTCACCGCCCGGCCGACGAGGCGGACGCGTCGAGCACAGCACGGATGGATGCAGCAGGCGGTGAACGGCAAAGGCCCCAAGGGTAGGCAGCCACTCTGGCGGTTGTGGGCGGTCGCGCTGGTGCTGGGGATGAGCGCCATCGGTCTCGTGGCGCGCCTCGCCTACCTGCAGGTCGTGCAGCACCCGGAGTACGCCGCCGAAGCGCTCGGCGAGCACATCGGGCAGCGCGTCCTGCCGGCGCACCGCGGTACCATCTTGGACCGCAACGGCTACCCGCTTGCCACCTCCGTCGACACCTGGGACATCGCCATCGACCGCAAGGTGTGGGCCGATGAGCGCGCCGCCTTGCGCTACGCGGAGCGGCTGGCCCCGCTCCTGGGTCGCACACCGGGCGAGATCTTCTCCGCCACCGGCGGCGAGGGAGGCGGCACCGTGCTCCTGGCGCGGCAGGTGGACTACGACACCGGTCGCAAGGTGGCCGAGGCCGGCATCCCCGGCGTGATCCTGGAGCAGACCAGCCGGCGCGTCTACCCAGAAGGCGATGCCGCCGCCCCCCTTCTCGGCTTTACCGGCCGGGATGGCAACGGCTTGACCGGTGTCGAGGCCGACCTCGACGCCGCGCTCACCGGCCGGCCCGGCACCGTCTGGTTCGAGCGCGACAGCCTCGGCAACCCCATCCCCTTCGGCTACCGACGGCAGGTCGAGCCGGTGCCGGGCCACGATGTGGTGCTGACCATAGACCGCACCATCCAGCGCATGGCCGAGCGGGAGCTGGACGAGGCCATCCGGCGCACCAAGGCCAAGGGCGGCACCATCATCGTGCAGGACCCGCGCACCGGCGCCATCCTGGCCATGGCCACCCGCCCCAGCTTCTCCCGCGCCACCCTGGACCTGAACGATCCCAAGCAGATGGAGCTGGTGCGCAACCGTGCCGTCACCGACCAGTACGAGCCCGGCTCGGTGTTCAAGCTGGTGACGATGGCCGCCGCCCTGGACAGCGGCAAGGTGACGCCGAACACCACCTACAACGACACGGGCACCGCCGTCGTGGGCGGGCGCGCCTTTCACAACTGGGACTACTCGGCCAACGGGCCCACCACCATGACCACCGTGCTGGTGCGCTCGCTGAACACGGGCACGGTGTGGCTGGCGGACAAGGTGCTCGGGCCGGAGCTGTTCTATCGCTACGTGCGCGCCTTCGGCTTCGGCACGCCGTCCGGCATTGAGTTGAGCGGCGAGGCGGCCGGCGCCGTGCGCCTGCCGGCCGACCCGGATTGGTACCGCGCCGATCTGGCCTCCAACAGCTTCGGCCAGGGGCTCAGCGCCACACCGCTGCAGGTGATCGGCATGGTGTCCGCTATTGCCAACGGCGGGACGCTCATGCGACCGTATGTGGTGCAGGAGACGCGCGGCGCGGACGGCGTGCGCACCACGCGGCCGGAAGCGGTCCGACGGGTCATCAGCGAGGCAACGGCACGTACCCTCACGGCCATGATGCGCGAGGTGGTGGAGGCGAACGCGCTCGCGCGGGTGCCGGGGTACAGTGCCGCCGGGAAGTCCGGCACCGCCTACGTGCCGACCCGGGAGGCCGGCCCGCGCGGCGATGCCTACGTTGAGGAAGTGACCATCCCCTCGTACGTCGGGTTCGCCCCGCTGAACGATCCGCGCGTCGCCATCCTCGTGAAGCTGGATTACCTGAGCAGCGCCGACTTCGGCGGTGTGCTGACCGCGCCGGTGTTTGCACGCCTCGCGCGTGACGTGCTCACCTACCTGCGCGTGCCGCCCGACCGCCCGGAGTCCCTGGTGCAGCAACCGCGCACGGCGCCCTAGCACGACGGCGCCCCGGCCACGAACCGCCGCCGGGTAACCGCCGCTGGGCCGGCCCGGATGGAAGAGGGTGCTCACTGATGTTCACCCATGAGGACGTGCTGCACGCGCTGGCCGCTGAGCTGCGCGGTGTCCGCGGCGCGGCGACGGTCTATCCCCGCGCGGTGGTGGACTCGCGCCGGGTCCAGCCCGGTGACCTGTTCATCGGGCTGCGCGGGGAGCGCCATGACGGCAGCGACTTCGCCGCCGAGGCCATCGCTCGCGGCGCCGCCGGCGTGCTGGTCGAACGTCCACCCGACGCAGCCGGCGACGCCGCCGTCTACGTCGTGTCCGACAGCCTGCGGGCGCTGCATGCCTTGGCCCACCACGTATGGCGGCAGCGCCCCCTGCCGGCGTTGGCCATCACCGGCACGGTGGGCAAGACGAGCACAAAGGAAGTGGCGGCCCGGCTGTTCGCCCGCCGCTACCGCGTGCTCATGAGCGAGGGGGGCTTGAACGGCGAGATCGGCATGCCGCTCGTGTTGCTCCGCCGCGAGCCCGTGCACGACTTCGCCGTCATCGAGTTGGGCATGTATCGGCGCGGCGAGATTGCGCTGCAGTGCGAGCTGGCACCGCCGCGCTACGGCATCGTCACCAACATCGGCTACACCCACGTGGAACGGTTGGGCTCGCTGGCGGCCATCGTGGCGGCCAAACAGGAGCTGGTGGAGCACATCCCGCCGGAGGGCACGGTCGCCCTCAACGGCGACGACCCACACGTGCTGACGATGCGCGCCGCGGCCCGCGGTCGCGTGCTCACCTACGGCACCGCTGCATCCTGCAACGTGCGCGGTACCGAGCTGGAGAGCCACGGCCGCGCGGGGATTGCCTTCACACTCTGGGCCGACGGGCGTTCGGTGCGGGTGCGGGCGCCGCTCCCCGGCGCGCACAACCTCTATACCTGCCTGGCCGCGGCCACCGCTGCCCTGGCGGACGGCTATTCGTTGGAGGAGATCGCCGCCGGGCTGGCCGAGGCAGCCAACCCTCTGCGTCTCAAGTTTCTGGACGGGCCGCACGGCACCCTGATCATTGACGACACCTACAACGCCTCGCCGGCTTCCATGGCGGCGGCGCTGTGCGTGCTGGCCGAGCAGCGTGCGGGCCGGCGCATCGCCGTGCTGGGCGACATGCTGGAACTGGGGGCCGTCGAGGAAGAATGCCACCGTGACCTGGGCCGCCAGGCAGCGGCGGTGGTGGACCTGCTGTTCACCGTCGGCCCACGCGCCCGCTGGACGGCGGAGGCCGCGCAGGCGGCCGGCTTGCGCGCCGTGCGCGCCTTCCCGGGCAAGGACGGCCTGGCGGCGGCCGTGCGCGCCGAGCTGCGGCCGGGGGACGCCGTCTTGCTCAAGGGCTCGCGCGGGTTGGCGCTGGAGACGGTGGTGGCCGAGCTGCTGGCGGGCTAAGCGAGCGGCAGGCACAGGAGCGCGCAGCCGGCGCGGGTGGGGGCGGGTGTGTTTCGAGCGCTCGTTATCGGGGTGATCGCGTTCGTGATCGCGGTGGGGGCAGGCGGACCGACCGTGGCGTTCCTCCGGCGGCTCAAGGTCGGCAAGGCGATCAGCGCCGACCAGCCCGGCTCCCACGCCGTCAAGGCCGGCACGCCGACGATGGGCGGCGTGATCATTTTCGTCACGGTGCTGCTGGTGACGGCGCCGTTCAACCTGCACGAGCGGCTGTCCATCCTCCTGCCCTTTGGCATGATCGCGGCCACCGGCGTGATGGGGTTTATCGATGATTTGGGTTCGTTGCAGGGCCGGGTACGCGGTGGGTTGACATGGCGGCTGAAAATGGCGCTGCTGTTCGTCCTGGCAGTGGTGGCAGGCGTGGTGCTGTGGCATCCGGCGCTACTCGACCTGCACCTGGTGCGCGTACCCTTCCTGGGCGTGTACGACATCGGCATCTGGATGGTGCCGCTGGCGGTGCTGGTGATCGTGCTCCTCACCCCGGCGGTGGCCATCACGGACGGCATCGACATGCTGGAGGGAACCACCTGCGCTACCGCCTTCGCCGCCTACGGCATCATCGCCGCCTTCCAGGGGCAGCCGTTTCTGGGCGCCTTCTGCTTCACGGTGGTGGGCGCCGTGCTGGGCTTTCTCTGGTACAACGCCTTCCCCGCGCGGGTGTTCATGGGCGACACCGGCTCCATGCCGCTCGGCTCGTCCCTGGCCATCGTCGCCCTGATGACCGGTCAGGTGCTGGTGCTGCCGCTCATCGCGGCCGTGTTCATCGCCAACGCGGTCAGCGATATCCTGCAGATCACCTACTTCAAGTGGACGGGCGGCAAGCGGCTGTTCAAGAAGGCGCCGCTCCACCACCACTTCGAGCTGCTCGGCTACCACGAGACCACCGTCGTGATCCGCTTCTGGCTGGTCTCGCTGGTGGGCGCCATGCTGGGCGTGGCGCTGGCGATCAAGGTCTGAGCGGCCGGTGCGGCCCACGCCTGGGGGTGAGGGACGAATGACGCGGTTTCGTGGGTTGCGCGCGCTGGTGGTCGGCCTCGGCATCGAGGGCACGGCGTTGGCGCGCTTCCTGGCCGCGCAGGGCGCACACGTGACGGTGACGGATGACAAACCGGCCGAGGCCCTGGCCACGCGCATGGCGGAGTTAGCCAACGTGCCGGTGCGCTACCGCCTGGGCGGCACCGACCCGATGCTGGCGGCCGAAGCAGATGCGGTCTACCTCTCGCAGAGCGTGCCGCTCACCCTGCCGCTGGTGGCCGAGGCGCGGCGGCGCGGCCTGCCGCTGGGCTCGGCCCTCACCTTGGCCTACGAGCTCTTCCCCGGCCGCATCGCCGCCATCACCGGCAGCAGCGGCAAGACCACCACCACGGCGCTGGTTTCGGCGATCTTCACCGCCGCCGGACGGCGGCACGTGCTGGCCGGCAACATTGGCCGCTGGCCGCTCGGGGAGCTGGCCGCCGCGAGCGCCGAGGACTGGGCCGTGCTGGAGGTATCTCACACCCAGCTCCAGCTCGCCACCCGCTCCCCGCACGTGGCCTGCGTCACCAACGTCACCCCCAACCACCTGGACCAGTTCACCTGGGAGGCGTACGTCGACCTCAAGCGCAACCACGTGCGCCACCAGACGCCGGGCGATGTCGCCGTCCTCAACATGGACAACCCGATCACGCGCGCCTTCGCCGCGGACACGGCGGCCACGGTGCGGTTTTTCAGCATGGGGGGTGACCTTCCCGGCGACGGCGCGTTCTTGCGTGCAGAGACGGTGGTCTGGCGCGAGCGGGGGCGGGAGACGGCGGTGCTGCCCGTGGCCGAGGTGCCGCTGCGCGGCCGCCACAACGTGGAGAACGTGCTGGCGGCCACGGCGGTGGCCGGGGCGTCCGGCATCCCCATGACGGCGGTAGCCGCCGCAGTGCGCGCCTTCCGCCCCGTGGCCCACCGCCTGGAGCCGGTCAGCACGGTCAACGGGGTCACCTACGTGAACGACAGCATTGCCACCACACCGGAGCGCACCCTGGCCGGCATGCGGAGCTTCGAGGAGCCGCTGGTGCTGCTTCTGGGTGGGCGCGACAAGCACCTGCCGCTCGGGGAGCTGGCGGCGGAGTGCGCGCGCCGCTGCCGTGCGGTGGTGACGTTCGGCGAGGCGGGGCCGCAGTTCGCGGCGGCGGTGGCGGCGGCCCAGGTCGGTGGGAAGCCGGTAGTGGAGGAGAGGCGCACGCTGGACGAGGCGGTGGCCGCGGCGGCGCGCCTCGCCCAACCGGGCGACGTCGTTCTCCTCTCACCGGCCGGCACGAGCTTCGACGCCTATCCAAACTTCGAACACCGCGGTGAGCATTTCCGGCGGCTGGTGCAGGCGCTGGCCGCCAGCAGCGACGCGGGGGACGGCGTATGAAGCGCGTGGTGGGCCGGGCGCGACCGAACCGTCCCGACCTGGCGATCGTTGCCGTCGTGCTGGCGCTGACGGGGGTCGGGCTGGTGCTGGTGTACAGCGCCTCATTCGCCATCGGGTTGAACGACTTCGGCAACCCGAACTACTTCATCGTGCGGCAGGTGATCGGCACGGTGGCCGGCCTGGCGCTGATGGTCCTGCTGGCGCGCGCGAACTATGAGACCCTGCGCCGCTGGAGCCCGCTCATCCTGGCCGGGGCGCTCATCGGCCTGGCGTTGGTGCTGCTTCCCGGCGTGGGCCATACCAGCAACGGCGCCGCGCGCTGGGTGCGGCTGGGCCCCCTGCCGCCCGTGCAGCCGAGCGAGTTCGCCAAGCTGGCGATGGTGATCTACATCGCCGCCTGGTTGGCGGCCAAGGGCGAGCAGGTGAAGCAGTTCTCGCTCGGTGTGGTTCCCTTCGTGATGATGGTGGGTCTGGTGGGCGGGCTCATCATGCTGGAGCCGGACATGGGCACCTTCCTGGTCATCGCCCTCACCACCGGCACGATGTTCTTCGTCGCCGGCGCCTCCATTTCCCACGTGCTCACGCTGGCTGCGTCGGGCCTGGCCGGCGGCGTGGTGTTGGTCGCCGTGGAGGGCTACCGTCTGGAGCGCCTGCTCTCCTTCCTGCACGCGGAGAAGGACCCGGCCGGGAAGGGCTATCAGATCCTCCAACTGCTCATCGCGCTGGGCAGCGGCGGCGTGCGCGGGCTGGGGCTGGGCGAGAGCCGACAGAAGTTCTTCTACGTGCCCGGGGCGCACACGGACGGCATCTTCGCCATCGCCGGGGAGGAGCTGGGGTTCGTGGGCGCGGCGGCGCTGATCGTGCTGTTCGCGGTGCTGGCGGCACGCGGCTTCCGGGCGGCGGTGCGCGCGCGCGACAAGTTCGGCTTTCTGCTGGCGGTGGGGGTGACCTGCTGGATCGCGTACCAGGCGGTGATCAACATCGCCGGCGTGACCCGCCTGCTGCCGCTCACCGGCATCCCCCTCCCGTTTCTCAGCTACGGCTCCTCGGCCATGATGGCCACCCTGGCCGGGGTAGGCGTGTTGCTGAGCGTGTCGCGCTACCCGAGAGAAGGCAGCTATCTGGAGCGGCGCCGCCGAGCGCGGGCCACCCGGGCCGGAGCGCCACAGGGCGCAGCCGCGGTGACGGCGCCACCGGCCGACAACCAGTCCGGCCGCGCCGGGCGGGCGTACGTCACACCCGGACGTGCGCGCCCGACGATGCCGGCCTTTCTGCGGAGGGAGCGGTGAGGGTGGTGTTCACCGGCGGCGGCACGGGTGGACACGTGTACCCGGGGCTGAGCGTGCTCGAAGCCCTGCGCTGCCAGGTGGGCGCGCCGCTGGCGGTGTGGTACATCGGCCGACGTGGCGGCGCCGAGGAGCGGATCGTGCCGGCGGCCGGGGTGCCGTTTTATGCCGTGCCGGCGGCCGGGGTGCGCGGCAAGCCGGCCGTGGCGGCGGCCCGTGCGCTGCTGGCCATCGCCGCGGGGGTGACGCAGGCTTGGCGGATCCTGGGCCGCGTCCGCCCACAGGCGGTGTTCGCCACCGGCGGCTACGCCTCGGTGCCGGTGGCCGTGGCGGCCTACCTGCGGCGCATCCCCCTGCTCCTGTTCTTACCCGACGTGCACCCCGGCTGGGCGGTGCGCTTCCTGGCCCATTTCGCCACCCGCATCGCCACCTCCACCGACCAGGCCCTGGCCGCCCTACCGCGCGCGCGCACGGTGGTCACCGGCTACCCAGTGCGGGCGGCGTTTTTCGCCGTTGACCGCCCCGGCGCGCGCGCCCGGCTGGACCTGCCGCCGGCCGAGCCAGTTGTGCTGGTGGCCGGGGGTTCCTCCGGTGCGCGCGACCTCAACCGGGCGGTGGCCCGCCACCTGCCCCAGTTCCTGCGAATGGCGCACCTTGTGCACATCAGCGGCCCACCGTTCGAGGCGGAGCTACGGCGGCTGGCGGAGCGGCTGCCCGCGCCCCTGCGGGCGCGCTACCACCTGTTCGGCTACCTGGAGGACATGCCCACGGCGATGGCGGCCGCCGACGTGGCCGTGCTGCGCGCCGGCGCCTCCACGCTGGGCGAGCTGCCCGCAAGCGGCCTACCGGCCGTGCTGGTGCCGGGCCCGTTCTCAGACCAGGAGCGGAACGCGCGCTATCTGGCGGAGCGGGGCGCGGCCGTGGTGGTGGACAACGCCATGGTGGACCACATCCTGACGGCGGTGCACGATCTGTTGCGGGCGCCCGAGCGGTTGGCGGCGATGCGCCGGGCGATGACGGCGCTGGCCCGTCCCACCGCCGCTGCCGATCTGGCCAGGCTGCTGCTGGAGGTGGCGGCGTGATCGAGATGGAGCGCAGGGCTAGCGGACCGGCGCCCACACCCACCCTGCCACGGCGGGTGCACCTGGTGGGCATCGGCGGCATGCACATGTCCGCCATCGCCCAGGTGCTGCTCAGCGCCGGCGTGCGGGTGTCCGGCTCCGACCTGCAGGACACCGACCTCACCCGCCGCCTGGCCGCGCTGGGTGCCACGGTGCACCGCGGCCACGCCGCCGCCCACCTGGGCGACGCGGAGCTGGTCGTGGTCACCGCCGCGGCCAAGCCCGACAACCCGGAGGTGGTGGAGGCGCGACGCCGTGGCATCCCCGTGCTCTCGCGCGCCGAGATGGTGGCCCAGCTCACGGCCGGCCGCACGACGATCGCCGTGGCCGGAACGCACGGCAAGACCACGACGTCGTCGCTCATCGCCTTTCTGCTGGCCCAGGCCGGGCGGGCGCCCGGTTACCTGCTGGGCGGTGAGTCGCTGGACCTGGGCGGCAACGCGGCCATAGGCAGCGGACCGGCGATGGTGGTGGAGGCGGACGAGTACGCGCGCGCCTTCCTGGCCTACCGGCCACGGCTGGCCGTGGTAACGAACATCGAGCCGGACCACCTGGATTACTACGGCACCCCGGAGGCGCTCACGGACGCCTTCCGCCAGTTCCTACGCCAGGTGGAGCCCGGCGGCCGCATCATCGCCTGCGCGGACAGCGCGCCGCTGGCAACGCTCACCGGCGAGCGGCTGCCGGCCACGGTCGAGCGCTACCGGGTGGTGCCGGCCACGCCCGCCGGTGGACCAGGCGCCAACGGCGCCGACTGGCTGGCCCTGGACGAGGGGCCGGACGGCAGCGGCCGGCGCTCGTTCGTGGTCCTGCGCTGGGGCCAGCGCGTCGGCCGCTTCACCATGACCCGCCCGGGCCGGCACAACGTGGCCAACGCCCTGGCCGCCCTCGCCGCGGGGGCCGCCCTCGGGCTGACCACCGACGAGATGCGCGCCGCCCTGGCGCTGTTCCGCGGCGCCCGCCGCCGCTTTGAGCTCGCGGGCGAGGCGCGCGGCGTGACGGTGCTCGACGACTACGCCCACCACCCCACCGAGGTGCGGGCGACGCTGGCGGCAGCGCGCGAGCACTTTCCCGGGCGCCGGCTGGTGGTCCTCTTCCAACCGCACACCTACAGCCGCACGCAGTACCTGTTCGAGGAGTTCCGCACCTGCTTCGCCGACGCGGACGCGCTGTTCATCCTGGAGACGTATGCAGCCCGCGAGACGCCGGCGGCGGGCATGAGTGCGGAGGAATTGACCCAGGCGATCGTCGCGCCACCGGCCCGTTATGTCGATTCGATCAAGGCAGCGGTGAAGTCGCTCAAGAAGATGGTCCGCGTGGGCGATGTGGTCTTTACCATGGGAGCGGGAGACGTGAACGCCGCCGGCCCGGCGTTGCTGAGGGCGCTGACATGAGCGCGACGGCGCGGAGTGAGCACGACATGGCGCGGCTGAGCGCGGCGAAGGCGGTGCTGGCGGCCATCGCACCCGTGCGCGAGCACGAGCCGCTGGCCCGTCACACCACCTTCGGCATCGGGGGGCCGGCCGACCTCTTTATGACGGTGCACACGGCCGGCCAGCTCGCGGACGCCTTCGTCACCGCGCGCCGGCACGGCCTGCCGGTATTCGTGCTCGGCTCCGGCTCCAACATCCTGGTCGGTGACCGCGGCATCCGCGGGCTGGTGATCGAAAACCGGGCCCGCGCCGTGTCCGAGCCAACGCCGCTCGCGGACGGGCGCTTGTGCCTCGTGGCCGAGTCCGGCGTCTCGTTCGCCGCCCTGGCCCGGCGGCTGTGCCGCGACGGCTACGCCGGTCTGGAGTGGGCGGTCGGCATCCCCGGCACGCTGGGCGGCGCCGTGGTCTACAACGCCGGCGCCTACGGCGGCGCGCTGGCGGACGTGCTGGTGAGTGCCCGCGTGGTCGATGCGGAGGGCCATGAGCGGGAGCTCTCGGCGGCGGAGTTGGGGCTGGAATACCGCGGCAGCGCCTTCACCCGCGGCCTGCTGCACGACCAGGTCGTGCTGACGGTGACGCTGGCGGTCACGCCCGGCGACCGCGACGCCCTCCTCCGCCGGGTGGCGGATCTGGACGCCAGGCGGTTGACGGCACAGCCGCGCGGCCGCAACGCCGGCTCGATCTTCAAGAACCCACCACAGGTGGCGGCGTGGTGGCTGATCGACCAGGTCGGCCTGCGCGGGCACCGCATCGGCGACGCCGAGGTCTCGGCCAAGCACGCTAACTTCTTCTGCAATGCCGGCCGGGCCACGGCGGCGGAGGTCCGCCAGCTTATTGAGCTGGCGGAACGGCGCGTGCGCGAGCGGTTCGGGATCGAACTGGAGCGGGAAGTGCAGCTGGTGGGCGAATTCTAACCACTGCTGGGAAAGGAATCTGATGGCGGCGCGGCGCAAACTCCGGGTGGTGGTGCTGTTCGGCGGCCGGTCCGGCGAGCACGAGGTTTCCGTGGCCTCGGCCCGCTCGGTGATGGCCGCCCTGGACCGGGACCGGTTCGAGGTGCTGCCGGTGGCCATCGCCCGCTCCGGCGCCTGGCTGACCGTGGCGGAGACGCAAGCGGCGCTGGCCCGTATCGCCCACCGCAGCCTGGCGACCATCGAGACGGAGGGAGACGGCCTGCTCGCCCGCCCGGCGGTGCTGGAGGTGCTGACCGAGGCCGATATCGTCTTCCCCGTGCTGCACGGCACCGAGGGGGAGGACGGCTCGATCCAGGGCCTGTTGGAGTTGGCCGGGGTGCCCTACGTGGGCGCCGGCGTGGCGGCCAGCGCCATCGGCATGGACAAAAGCATGCAGAAGGCCCTCTGGCAACAGGCCGGTCTGCCCGTGGTGGAGCATATGGTCGTGCTGCGCAGCGCCGTGGAGCGGGACGCCGCCGCGGTGGCGCGGGAGGTGGAGCGCCACTTTGCGTACCCGGTGTTCGTCAAGCCGGCCAACAGCGGCAGTTCGGTGGGGGTGAGCAAGGTGCACTCGCGTGAGGACCTGGCCGACGCCTTCGCCGAGGCCGGCCGTTGGGACCGCAAGCTGCTGGTGGAGCGCGCGGTGCGCGGGCGCGAGATCGAGTGCGCCGTGCTGGGCAACGACGAGCCGCAGGCCTCGCCGCTGGGCGAGATCGTGCCGCGGGCCGAGTTCTACACCTACGAGGCCAAGTACGTGGACGGCAGCACGGAGCTGATCGCCCCGGCGGACCTGCCGCCCGGGCTAACGCGCGAGATCCAGGCGCTGGCCATCGCCGCCTACCGGGCGATCGACTGCGCCGGTATGGCGCGCGTGGACTTCTTCGTGGAAGACGGCCGCCCGCTCCTAAACGAGATCAACACCATCCCGGGGTTTACGTCGATCAGCATGTACCCACGGCTGTGGCAGCTCGCCGGGATGACCTACAGCGAGCTGCTCACCCGCCTCATCGAGCTGGGACTGGAGCGCCATGCCGAAACGCACCGCCGACGGTGACCAGGCCGGGATGATGCCCGTCGGCCCGGACGGCTCCGGCGACGAGATCGTCCTGCGCCCACGCGCGGACCGACCGATGCGGCCTACCGGGGCACGCCGGCCGGTATCGCGCATCACCGCCCGGCCGCGACCGTTGCCACCGGGCACCGGCCCCGGCGGGCGCATTCGGGTGACGCGCCCTCCCGCCGGTTCACCCCGCCCGCCGGTCATCCCGCGCCGCCGGCTGCGCGGTCGGTTCGTGCTGCTGGGTGTGGCCATGGTGCTGCTCACCGCCGGCCTGGGTGTGTACGGCCTGATCTCCACGGGCTTCTTCCGCGTGGAGCGGGTGCGCGTGGAGGGTGCCCGCTATCTCAGCGCAGACGAGATCGCCCACGCCAGCGGGGTCCTGCACCAGGAGCTGTTCTGGGTCGATCCGGAGATGGTGCGGCAGCGGGTGGAGCGGCTGCCGGGCGTACGGCGGGCCCAGGTAGTGCGCCGCTGGCCGCGCGGGCTGACGGTCCGTGTCGAGGAGCGCATGCCGGCCGCGGTGTGGCAGGTGGGCGGCGTCGGCTACGCGGTGGATGCGGACGGCGTCGTCCTGGACGCCGCACCGGACGACGCGCTGCCGGTGATCGTGCAGACGGACGGTACGCCCGGCCTCCGGCCAGGCGACCGCGTGGACGGGGACGCCGTGCGCATGGCGCTGCGGGTGCGGGAACTGGCGCCCGCGGCCGTCGGACAGCAGCCCGTGCGCTTCGAATGGACGCAGGCCCGCGGCCTGGAGGTCACCACCGACCGGGGGGTGCGCGTGCGTCTCGGCGACGAGGCGGGGTTGGAGTACAAGCTGGCGGTGTGGCGCGCGGTCCTGCAGCAGGCGGGCCGAACCTCGGTGACGGAGATCGACTTGCGGTTCGGCGACCGCGCCTTCTACCGATAGACGTGGGGCGGAACGGCGCCCCGGGACGGAGCGGGCAGTGCGACGCGGCGGTGTGGCGGCCATCGATATCGGGACCACCAAGGTCTGCACCCTGGTCGGCGGGTATGACGACCAGGGCCGGCTGCGCATCACCGGGTACAGCGTCACCGCCTCGCGCGGCATGGCCAAGGGCCTGGTGGACGACGTGGGCCGGCTGACGGCGGCCATCAGCGCCTCGGTGCGGGCGGCGGAGCGGGCTAGCAACGCCAAGATCGTGGCCGCCACGGTGGGTATCGGCGGCGCGCACATCGCCTGCCTGAACTCACGCGGCACCGTGGCCCTCCCTAACCTGGAACGGGCCATCACCGAGGACGACGTGCGGCGCGCGCTGGAGGGGGCACGCACCGTCGCCATTCCCAACAACCGCGAGATCCTGCACGCCCTGCCCCGCTTCTACATCATCGACGGCGAGGAGAGCAGCGGCGATCCGGTGGGCAAATACGGACACCGCCTGGACGTGGAGGCACACATCATCACCGGCGCGGTCACCGCTATCCAGAACCTGAGCAAGTGCGTCGAGAGCGCGGGGGTGCAGGTGGAGAGCCTGGTGTTGGAAGTGGTAGCGGCGGCGGATGCGGTGCTGGACGAGGAGGAGCGCACGCACGGCGTGGTGCTGGTCGATATCGGCGGCGGCACCACGGATGTGGCCGTGTTTGTAGAGGGCGCCATCCTGCACACCGCGGTGCTGCCGGTGGGCGGCAACAACATCACCAACGATATCGTCTACGGGTTGCGCGCCCCCTTCAGCGCGGCGGAGGCCGCCAAAGAGATCTACGGCCACGCCCTGCCGGCCCGCGTGCCACCGGACGAGACGTTCGAGATCGAGGCGTTCGGCTCCGAGCGGCAGCGCACCGTCAGCCGGCGGCGCCTGTGTGAGATCATCGAGGCGCGGGTCGAAGAGATCTTAGAGATGGTCCGCGACGAGGTGAGCCGCTCCGGCTGCGAGGAGCTGGTCTCGGCCGGCGTGGTGCTCACGGGCGGTACCGCCAACCTGGCCGGCATCGCCGAGGTGGCCGAGCGGGTGCTGGCGATGCCGGCGCGCACGGGCGCCCCCACCGGCATCCACCAGTTGGACGAGACTCTGGCGAACCCGGCGTTCAGCGCCAGCATCGGCCTGCTCGGGTGGGCGGTGCGCGAACACGACGCGGTTCTGCAGCCCTCCCGGCAAGCCGGGGCGCCGCCGGTGGAGGGCCGCTTCGGGGTGCTGCGGCGGCTGACCAGCCTGGCCCGGATCATGTTGCCCGAGTAGCGGCACGCACCCCAGCATCGCCAGAGCGCGGTGGAGCGTCGCATGGCACAGTTTCGACGGATCCGGAAGTCTTCGGAAAGGAGTCCCCTCCCCATGGTGCGAACATCCCACCCCCATCCGGAACTGGAAGGGCTCCCGCCGATCAAGGTGATCGGCGTGGGCGGCGGCGGCTCCAACTCCGTGGACCGTATGATCCAGGAGCAGTTGTTCGGCGTGGAGTTCGTGGCGATCAACACGGATGCTCAGGCCCTCGCCCGCTCCCAGGCGCACGTGCGCATCCGCATCGGCGAGAAGCTGACCAAGGGCCTGGGCGTGGGCGGCGACCCGGCGATCGGCGCCAAGGCCGCCGAGGAGAGCCAGCACGAGCTGGCCGAGGTGGTACGCGGCGCGGAGATGGTGTTCATCACGGCGGGGATGGGCGGTGGCACCGGCACCGGCGCGGCGCCGGTGGTGGCCGAGCTGGCGCGACAGGCCGGCGCCCTCACGGTAGCAGTGGTGACCAAACCGTTCAGCTTCGAGGGCGCCAAGCGCCGCCGCCAGGCCGAGGAAGGGATCGAGCGGCTGCGCGAGAAGGTGGACACGCTCATCGTCATCCCCAACGACCGCCTGCTCTCGATCTGCGACCAGCGCGTCACTATGGCCCAGGCCTTCCGTGAGGCGGACGGTGTGCTCTACCAGGGCATCCGCGGCATCTCCGAGCTGATCACCCGGCCCGGCCTGATCAACCTCGACTTCGCCGACGTGAAGAAGATCATGCAGGGCGCCGGCCCGGCCCTGCTCGCCATCGGCCGGGCGCAGGGTGAGAACCGAGCCGTGGAGGCCGCCAAACAGGCCATCGCCAGCCCCCTGCTGGACGCCAGCATCCAGGGCGCCCGCGGCGTGCTGTTCAACATCACGGGGCCGGAGGACCTCCTCCTGTTCGAGGTGAACATGGCCGCGCAGGTGATCAACGAGGTCGTCGATCCGGACGCGGAGATCATCTTCGGCGCCGTGCTGGACAACAACATGCGTGACGAGGTGCAGATCACCGTGATCGCCACCGGATTCGACGCGCACGCGCAGGAGCAGGCCCGCTCCTTCCGCTTCAGCCAGCCGGCCTACCAGGCGCGCCATGAGCCGTATCACCCAAGCCCGGCGCCGCAGCCGCACCACGAGCCGGCCGCGCCGCGCCGTCCCGCGCCGGATCTGGGCAGCAACGACACCGATGTGGAGCTGCCCGCCTTCCTGCGCCGAACCATGACGTCCCGCCCGTGAGGCCCACCGGCACCACCGCCGCGCGACGGCCCCTCCCCAGCTCCGCGGCGGAGGGGCCGTCGCCTACCGGCCTGGACGAAAGTCCCGCCCGGGAGTGCCACTTACCCCTCGCCGAGGCGCGCGGCGGTACCGTACAACGGCATTGACAGCTCCACCAAATACGGTATGCTCAGTCCGACCGGCCCCCAGATATTGTGGTAACGGTCAAGCGGTTGAGCAGTTTCAGTGGGTGGTAGGCGATGCAGTGCCCGTACTGCCGGCACCGGGACTCGCGGGTGGTGGACTCGCGCACGGGTGAGCACGAGATCCGGCGCCGGCGGGAGTGCGCGGCGTGCAGTGGTCGCTTCACCACCTACGAGCGGGTGGAGATGAGCCCGGTGCGGGTGGTGAAGAAAGACGGGCGGCGGGAGCCGTTCGACCGCGAGAAAGTGGCAGCGGGGGTGCGGCGAGCGTGCGAGAAGCGGCCTGTGTCGGCGGAGGCGGTGGACGACCTGGTGAGCGAGGTGGAACGCCGGGTGCGGCAGTCCGGCCAGCGCGAGGTGGCCAGCGCCCAGATCGGCGAGGTGGTGATGGAGCTCCTGCGCGACCTGGACCAGATCGCCTACGTGCGCTTCGCCTCGGTGTACCGCCAGTTCGCGGACGTGGAGGCGCTGCGCCGCGCGCTCGATGAGCTGGACGCGCGGGCCGGAGCCCGCGGCTAGCGCGCCGGCCGATGGGCTCCGGCCGGACAGTGGACCGCGGGCGCTGCGCCTAGACGGAGAGAACGCCATCACCGCCAACGATGCAAACGAGCGGGCCCAATACGGCGTGAGACCGATTCCAACAGACGGAGAGGACGCCATGGTTGCCAGGCCGTCCCGCGGCAAGCGGAGCGGACACCTTCAGCCCCTGGAGCTATCCCCCAACGCGCGCGTCGTGTTGGAGCGGCGCTACCTGGCCAAAGATGAACAGGGCCAGCCGATCGAGACACCGGAAGAACTGTTCCAGCGGGTGGCCCGCACGCTGGCGGCGGTGGAGCGCGCCTACGGCGCCGATGAACGGCGGGTGGCCGAGATCGAGGAGCGCTTCTACAACCTAATGGCCCGCCTCGATTTCCTGCCCAACTCGCCCACCCTGGCCAACGCCGGCCGGCCCCTGGGCCAGCTCTCCGCCTGCTTCGTGCTGCCGGTAGAGGACTCGCTGGAGGCGATCTTCGAGACCGTCAAACACGCCGCCCTCATCCACCAGAGCGGCGGCGGCACCGGGTTCTCCTTCTCCCGCCTGCGGCCGGAGGGCAGCATCGTCCGCTCCACCTCCGGCGTGGCCTCCGGCCCGGTCTCCTTCATGAAGGTGTTTGACGGCGCCACCGAGGCGATCAAGCAGGGCGGGATGCGCCGTGGCGCCAATATGGGCATCCTGCGCGTCGACCACCCAGACATCGACAAGTTCATCGCTGTCAAGGCGGACATGGTCACGCTGCAGAACTTCAACATCTCCGTGGCCGTGACGGAACGCTTCATGCAGGCGCTGGAGCGGGGCGAGGACTACGAGCTCATCGACCCGCGCGACGGCCGCGTCGTCGGCACGAAGAACGCGCGCCAGGTGTGGCAGCGCCTGGTCGAGAACGCCTGGAAGAACGGCGACCCGGGCGTCATCTTCATCGACCGCATCAACGCCAGTAAGGCCAACCCCGTGCCCTCCATGGGCCCGATCGAGAGCACCAATCCTTGCGGGGAACAACCGCTGTATCCCTATGACTCCTGCAACCTGGGCTCCATCAACCTGGCCCGCTTCGTGCGCGAGGTGAACGGCCAGCCGGAGGTGGACTGGGAGCGGCTGGGCGCCGTGGTGCCGGAGTGCGTGCGCTTCCTGGACAACGTGATCGACGCTAACCGCTACCCCTTGCCCCAGATCGAGGAGGTGTCGCGCCGCATCCGCCGCATCGGCCTGGGGGTGATGGGCTGGGCCGACCTGCTCTACCAGCTCGCCATCCCCTACGACTCGCCGGAGGCGATGGCGCTAGCCGAGCGGGTGATGCGCTTCATCCAGGAGAAGGCGGACGAGGCCTCGATGCGGCTCGCCGAGGAGCGGGGACCGTTCCCGGCCTGGGAGGAGAGCATCTACGGCCCCACCGCCGAAACGCCCTACCGCAACACCAAGCTGCGCAACGCCACCCGCACCACTATCGCCCCCACCGGCACGATCAGCATCATCGCCGACTGCTCCAGCGGCATCGAGCCGGTGTTCGCGCTGGCGTTCACCCGCCAGCACTACCTGGACCCCAAGAACCCGAAGCAACCGACCAAGCTCACCGAGGTCAACCGCTGCTTCGAGGCGGTGGCGCGGCGCGAGGGCTTTTACTCCGAGGACCTGATCCAGTACCTGGCCGCCGGCGGCAAGCTGTCCGCCCGGCCCGAGGTGCCGGACTGGGTGAAGCGGGTGTTCGTGACCGCGCACGACATCACGCCCGAGTGGCACGTGCGCACCCAGGCCGCCTTCCAGAAGTACACGGACAACGCCGTCTCCAAGACCATCAACTTCCCGCACGAGGCGACGGTGGAGGACGTGGCCCTGGCCTACCAGCTCGCCTACGCCATGGGCTGCAAGGGGATCACCATCTACCGCGACGGCTCGCGGGAGTTTCAGGTGCTGAGCCACGCCAGGGACAAGGAAGAGCAGCGCACGGCGCCGGCGGCGGAGTGGCGGCCGCAGCGCAAGCGCCTGCCGGACGAGCGCATGTCCATTACGCACAAGTTCCAGGTGGGCGAGCAGGAAGGGTACATCACCGTCGGCCTGTACGAGGACGGCCGCCCCGGCGAGGTCTTCCTGCGGGTGAGCAAACAGGGTTCCACGGTCAACGGCCTGATGGAAAGCCTGGGTCAGCTCACCAGCATCGCCCTGCAGTACGGCGTGCCGCTGGAGGGGCTGACAGCCAAGATGAAGAACAACCGCTTCGAGCCGTCCGGCATGACCTCCAACCGCGATATCCCGCACGCCACCTCGCTGGTGGACTACGTCTTCCGCTGGCTGGAAAAGCGGTTCGTGAACCCGGACATGTTCACCGCCGGCCTCCTCGACCCGCAGGGCAACGGCCACACCACCCCCGGCAGCCTCCCGCCGGCCGTGACGGCCAACGGCCGCGGTCACACCGCCCCCGCCCAGGACGAGTCCGGTGTCGGCTGCCCGGAGTGCGGTAGCCTGCTGCACTACGCCGAGGGGTGTATGACCTGCCGCGCCTGCGGTTACACCAAGTGCGGCTAGGCCGAGCCTCGCGGGGTATCACGAGGCGGACAGGACGGGAAGGGGGCGGCCGAACCGCCCCCTTCCCGTGTCCGTGGCCCGGCCGAGCGCCGGCCACGATGCCGGCCGCGTGCTACACTCCCGTATACGGAGGATCGGTCATGACGGCCGCACCAGCGTCGGCGGTGACGATGCGAACGCTCCAACCCGCCGACGTCGCTCGGGTCGCCGCCCTGCTGGCGGAGGTGTTCCCCGAGGACTTCCCCACCGCGCGCGAGCGGCAGGCGATGCGGCGGGCCTTGTCCCTGCAGGCACGGTTGCTGGGCGGGCCGTGGCGGCGGCTGGTAACAGCGCTCACCGGCCCGTTCGCCGTGTTCGTGGCGGAGCAGGACGACCGCGTGGTCGGCTGTGTAGCGGTGAGCGGCATGCCGCCGGTGGTCAGCAACCTCGCCGTATGTCCGGCCCACCGGCGCCAGGGGATCGGGCGGGCGCTGCTGGCCGCGGCGGAGGCCTTCGCCGCGGCGCACGGGGCCGAGCGCGTGCTGCTGGATGTGCGCGCCGACAACGCGCCGGCCGTCTCCCTGTACACGGCCACCGGCTACCGGGTCTTCCACCGCTACACCGCCTTCGAACGCGCCGCCGCGGGCGCCTGCGCTGCGCTCCCGCAGGGCTACCGGCTGGCGCCGGTCCGCACCCACCACGCGACCGCCTTCGCGGCGATCGAGGCGCGCGCCTTGCCGGCCGGCCTGCGCGCGGTGACGCCCTCCCTGCGCCGGCGCTACACGGACGGGCCGCCGGCCGTGCTGGAGCGGCTACTGGGCGGCGCCCGGATCTACCGTCGCGTGCTGCTGCGATGGGGCCGGGTGGCCGGCTTCGCGCTGGCACACGCCGTGAGGGACCACCGGCAAGGGCGGATCGCCTACCCGTTGCTGCCGCCGGAGGAGAACGCGGCGTTGCCGGGCGTGCTGAGCGCGGCGGCGGCGTTCATCGCCGGCAGCGGTTGCGCCACGGCGCGCGTCGATCTCTCCGACGCACGGGCGGATCAGCAGGCCACGGCTCAGGCGCACGGCTGGCGGCGGAGCGCGACGTTCCTGCAGATGGACAAATCCCTGGCGCAAGCCGTGAGCATCCCGGTGCGGGTCGGCCCGACCGGGTGAGGGAGCAGCGGGGGTGAGGCGATGGGGTTCTATTACGGTCCCTCGACACCGCCGGGCAAGGACAAGAAGGACGAGCAGGAACCGGGTGGCTGTATGGAGGCGCTCATTCTCACCCGGGCGGCGTTCGCCGCGCTGGCCGTGCCGCTCTTGATCCTGTTCGGCGCCGTGGGCGGGCTGGTGCTGGTGCTGTACCTGTTCTCCATCCACCCGCTGCTCGGCCTGGCCGGCCTGGTGGCGCTGGCCCTGGGCATCGCCCTGTACGCGCGCTGGGAGCGCTCCCGCTTCATCTCCGGCCCGCCGGGCACGTGAGCGACCCTGCCCCCGTGGCCCTCCAATCGTCACCAGGCGCGCACCGATCCTGGCGGCGAGCGAGCCGCAGGCCGCTCGCGTGTGTCGGCAGAGGAGGGGTACAATAGATGGGCGACGGCCGATGGTCGCACCGAGTGGCCCCGCCCGTGGTGGGGTACCAGAGGAGGGCAACGGCCATGCAACGCGAAGCGTTCCAGTACCTCACGGAAACCTTCACGGAACGGGAACTGCAACAGCGATTGGATGAGCTCGGCAGCGCCGGTTGGGAGCTGGTCACCGCCCAGTGGGAGGAGTATAGCTACGGCGGGCGGTTGCACCACCAGGCCCGTTGCATCCTCAAGCGACGTGTGCCCGTGGACGAGTTCACCGAGACGTTGCGGGCGTTCAGCACGAGCTAGGCCCCGATGCCCGCGTCCGTCCGCGTCTGGCCCCGGTGCGTACCGGGGCCATCTCGTCCCTTCCCCGGCCCGGCCACGGTGACTCGAACGCCCCTTCTCCTGCTGCTGGTCTGCCTAGGCTGCGCCGCGACCGCCTGTGCGCGGTCACCGGCGGCCGGCCCGCGCGCCGAGCGGCCGGCGGCTACCTTCACCATGGCCACGCTCCCACCCCCCACCGTCCCACCGGTTTCCACCGCCACGCCGGCACCGCCACCCGCCCCACCGACGGCGACCTCCTCACCCGCCCCCTCGCCCACGGTGGCCCCCATCCGCGCGGTCGACTGGCCCACGCTGATCGCGCGGGAGCTGCACGCCGAAGGGGGCGCGGCCGCGGTGCACCTGGCCGACGTGATCTACGCCGACCTCACCGGCGACGGTGAGGAGGAGGCCATCGTGCCGATCTCTTCGGAGGGCACGGCCGGCATCATCGGGTTTTACGTTTACACGATGCGCGGCGGCCAGCCCCTCCGCCTGCTCGCCTACCGCGAGGCGCAGCTCAACGTCACCGTCGAGCGCGGCCTGCTGGTGGCGACGGCGGCGGCCTACGCTCCCGGTGATCCGCGCTGTTGCCCCTCACATCTGCGCCGCATCACGTACCGCTGGACCGGCACGGCGCTGGAGCCGGCCGCAACCGAGCTGGTGCCCAACCCCAACCGCTAGCGCGGGCGCGCACGACGGGCGATACTGGCATCGTCCACGGCGGAGGACGCGCTCCATGCTGAGCCTGAACGACACCAGCGCGCCGCTTCCGGCCGACCTGTGGGAGGACCTGCGCGTGGCCTCCACGGCCACCCTCAGCACGGTGCTCATCCGGCACGGCCTGCTCCGGACCCATATGCGCGGCGTGTTTCCGCTTCGCCCCGGTGCCCGCCTGATGGGTGAAGCGGTTACCCTGCGCCTCGTGCCGGCCCGTGAGGACCAAGGCGACCCGGCAATGCTCGCCAACCCGGCGTACCCGCAGCGCAAGGTGGTGGAGCACATCAGGCCGGGGCAGGTGCTGGTGGTGGACGCCCACGGTGACACCACGGCCGGGGTCTTAGGCGCCATTCTCGCCCTGCGCATGGCGCGGCGGGGCGCGGCCGGGATCGTCACCGACGGCGCGGTGCGCGACGCCGCCGAGTTGCGCGCACTGGAGCTGCCCGTGTTCGCCGCCGGAGCCCACCCGGCGCAGCACACCGCCGCGCACATCGCCGCGGACCTCGACGTCCCCGTCGGCTGCGGTGGGGTGCTGGTGCTGCCGGGCGACGTGATCGTGGGAGACGACGACGGCGTGCTGGTCCTGCCCCGCGCGGGGGCGGCAGCCGTGGCGCGTGAGGCGCGGGAGCAGGAAGAGCTAGAGCGGTACGTGCAGCGCCACATCGCCGCCGGGGCGGCGATCACCGGGGTGTATCCGCCCAACGCGGAGATGCGGGCGGCGTTTGAGCGGGAACGAAGGGGACGATGACGGCACCCACGCTCGAGCACCAGATCGCGATGAACATCGCCGCCGTGCGCGCGCGCATCGCGGCCGCCGCCGCCCGCGCCGGTCGTGACCCGGCCGGTGTGCGCCTGGTGGGTGTGAGCAAGACCTTTCCCGCCGAGGTAGTGGCCGCGGCGGTGCGCGCCGGACTGGCGGACATCGGTGAGAACCGGGTGCAGGAGGCGGTGGCCAAGCGCGCCGCGCTGGATACAGCCGGTCTGCGGCCGGTCTGGCATCTTGTCGGTCACCTGCAGACCAACAAGGTCAAGCCGGCCCTGCAAACCTTTGATATACTGCATTCAATCGATTCATTGCGGCTGGCCGAGGCCCTCAACCGCCACGCCACCCGGCCGGTGGACGTGCTCATCGAGGTGAACGTGGCGGGTGAGTCCACCAAGTTCGGCTTTGCGCCGGATGAGGTGGCGGAGGCGGTGCGACACCTGCAACGGCTGGAACACCTGCGGCTGCGCGGGTTGATGACCGTGGCACCGCAGGTGGACGACCCGGAGCAGGTGCGGCCGGTGTTCCGCGCCCTGCGCGCCCTACGCGACGCCACCGGACTGGCCGAGCTGTCGATGGGCATGACGGACGACGTCGAGGTGGCGGTGGAAGAGGGGGCCACCATGGTGCGTATCGGCCGGGCCATCTTCGGGCCGCGGCCGGCCGACGGCGAAACCGGGTAGGCGGCCCGCGGGTTCTGGCATGAGCACGGGTCGCCCGGGCCGCTCGCCCGGGCGCTGCGCGTGGGAGGCGTATGCGGCTGACGGTGATCGGCGGTGGGTTCATGGGCGAGGCGATCGTCGACCAGGCGATCGGGCGCGGCATCGCACGGCCGGACGAGGTGCACGTGTGCGAGATCCACGCCGCGCGGCGGGAGTACCTCGCTGACCGGTACAAGGTCACGGCCAGTGATGGGTATCACCCGGTGCATGAGCGGGTAGACGCGCTGGTGCTAGCCGTGAAGCCGCAGGATTTTCCGGCCGTGGCTGAACGGCTGCGGCACCACATCGCCCCGGAACAGCTCATCGTCTCGATCATGGCGGGCGTGCGCATGCAGCACATCGGTGACGCCCTCCTCCGGCACCACGTGGTGCGGGTGATGCCCAACCTGGCCGCAGTGGTGGGCGAGGCGTTCAGCATCTGGACGGCCACCGAGGAGGTGACCGAGGAACAGCGAGAGACCGTGCGCACGCTGCTCCAGACCTGGGGCCGGGAGATGTACACCACCGACGAGAAGCTGCTCGATATCGCCACCGCCGTCTCCGGTAGCGGCCCCGGATATGTCATGCTGTTACTGGAGGCCCTGATCGACGGCGCCGTGCACATCGGCCTGCGCCGAGACGTGGCCACGGACATGGTGGTGCAGACGGTGCTGGGCGCCACGCGCTGGGTGCAAGCCACCGGCCGTCACCCGGCGGAGCTGCGCGGCCAGGTGGCCTCTGCGGGCGGCACCACGGTGGAAGGGCTGCTCGCGCTGGAGCGGCGCGCGGTACGGGCAGCGATCATCGAGGCGGTGATCGCCGGGTATGAAAAGAGCCGCGCCCTGGGCGGCTGATAGGCCGCCGGTGGGGCCGCGGCCGGCCGTGAGGACGAGGACACAGGTTCGACAATGGCTGCATTCTTCACCAACTTCCTGGTGGTGCTCATCACCATTCTGCAGATCGCGATCATCGGACGGGCGCTGATCTCCTGGTTCCCCGTCGACCCGTCCAACCCGCTGGTGCGGGTGCTGACCGAGATCACCGAGCCGGTGCTGGCGCCGCTGCGCCGCGTGATCCCGCGGTTCGGTATGATCGACCTGACGCCGATGGTGGCGATCATCGTGCTGTCGATCGCTCAGCAGGCCCTCCTCAGCACCTAACCGCGCGTGGGGCTCAGGGCGGCGGCACGCCCAGCCGCCGCCACACCTCCGCCTCGTCCAAGCCGTCCACCTCCACGGTCTTGTCCCGGCTCGCCTCGCCGTGCACAACGCGCACCGCCCCGCGCGGCACATCCAGCGTCCGCGCCAGCAGGCGGACCAGCGCCTCGTTGGCCGCGCCGGCCACGGGCGGCGCCGCCACCCGCACGCGCAGCACCCCTGCCGGCGCACCCACCACCGTGTCGCGGCCGGCGCGAGGGATGACGCGCACCCGAATCCGAGCCACCCGTCCGTCCTTGCAGCGCGTCGGGCGCCGCTCGGGGCGATGCTAGGGCCGGGTGCGACGACCGTCAACCCTCCCCGGTGCCGGATGTCCCGCGCCTCGTGCCGGCGGCGTGGTGCGATATGGCGCGGAGGGAGGCGTGCGGCGTGGGGCTCCTGGACGGTACCCGCTTGGTAGTCCGCATGACCCCCACGCGGCGTGCTCATCATGGCCGCCGACAGGGCTGTCTCTCCCTCGTTTGCCCTCGGCCAGGCCGGTTGCTATGCTCCGCTCTGGAGGGGTGGCCGAGTGGATTAAGGCAGCGGTCTTGAAAACCGCCGGCTGGCTCCGCCAGCCCGTGGGTTCGAATCCCACCCCCTCCGCCCAGCCCCCGCGGAACCGCGGCCGCGCCCGGCGCCCCCACCAGGCCACGCCGCCGAGCTGTTCCGCACACGGTATTTCGTTTACAGGACGTCCGCATGAAGATCCACGAGTACCAGGCCAAAGATATCCTGGCACAGTTCGGCGTGCCGGTGCCCCGCGGCCGGGTGGCCGCGACAGCCGCAGAGGCGCGCCAGATCGCCGCAGAGCTCGGCGGCAAGGTGGTGGTCAAGGCACAGATCCACGCCGGCGGCCGCGGCAAGGGCGGCGGCGTCCGCCTGGCGAACTCGGTCGACGAGGCGGAACGGCACGCGGCGGCGATCATCGGCATGCAGCTCGTTACCCCCCAGACCGGCCCGCAAGGACAGAAGGTCAAGCGGGTGCTCGTCGCCGAACAGATCGAGGTCGAGCGCGAGCTGTACCTGAGCCTGATCCTCGATAACTCCGCCGGTATGCCGGTGATGATCGCCTCCGCCGCCGGTGGCATAGATATCGAGGAGATCGCCGCCACCCGGCCGGAGGCGATCCACCGCGTCCTCATCGACCCCGTGTCCGGCTACCAGCCACACCACGGCCGCAAGCTGGCGTACGCGCTCGGCCTAGCCGGTGACCAGTTCCGCCAGGCGCTGCAGGTGATGGCCGGCGTCTACAAGACCTATATGGCCACGGACGCCTCCTTGGTGGAGATCAATCCCCTGGTCGTCGCCACCGACGGGCGCGTGCTCGCCCTGGACGCCAAGATCAACTTCGACGACAACGCCCTGTTCCGCCACCCGGAGATCGCCGCGCTGCGCGATCGCGATGAAGAGGACCCGCTCGAGGTCCAGGCGCAGGAGCTGGGGATCAACAACTACATCAAGCTGGACGGCAACATCGGCTGCGTGGTCAACGGTGCCGGCCTGGCCATGGCGACGATGGACGTGATCAAGCTCGCCGGCGGCGAACCGGCCAACTTCCTCGACATCGGCACGGTGAACGATCCCCAGCGCGTGGTCAACGCGTTCAAGATCATGACCCAGGACCCCAACGTCAAAGGCATTTTGATCAACATCTTCGGCGGCATGGCGCGCACCGACGTGATCGCCACGGGTATTGTTGAGGCATTCAAGCAGATGGATCTCTCCCACATCCCGGTAGTGGTGCGCCTGGCCGGCACCAACGTCGAGGAGGGCAAGCGGATTCTGGCCGAGTCCGGTCTGCCGGTGATCACCGCCGATGACCTCGGTGAAGCGGCGCGCAAGGCCGTGGCGGCGGTGACGCGGTAGCATGACCGGCCCGCCCGTCGCGCGCCGCCAAGGAGCACGACCCGATGTCGCCCCGCGACATGATCGTGCCGCTGCTGGCGCTGCCGGACCCAACGACGGCCGTCGCCCGCGCCGCGGCGGCGGGGGCGCGCGTGCGACGGGCCCGCCCGTGGGATCTGTCCCCGGCGCGGGCGTTCGCGGAGCGGTTCTTCACACGCGGCTGGGCGGATGAGCTGGCCTGCGCGTGGGCGCGGGTGCCAATCAGCGCCTTTCTGGCCGTGGAAGGGGCAGACATCGTGGGCTTTGCCGCCTACGACTGCGCCCACCCAGGCGTGTTCGGCCCCACGGGCGTGCGGCCCGACCGGCGCGGGCACGGCATCGGCGCGGCGCTGCTCCTGCGCTGCCTGCACGATATGCGCGCGCGGGGGTATATCTACGGCATCATCGGCGCGGTCGGCCCAGCCGCGTTTTACGAGAAGGTGTGCGGCGCCATGCTCCTGCCGGATCACTGGCCGAGCTACGTGACCGAGGACGCGTGAGCGGCCATCGGCCGCGGCCGGCGGGTGCACGGCGCTCCGCACCGAGATACGGTAACGACTGCAGGGGGTTGCCCGTGAGCGTATTGGTGGACGAACACACACGCCTGCTCGTGCAGGGCATCACCGGCGGCGAGGGAAGCCAGCACGCCCGCCGCTCCATCGCCTACGGTACCAAGGTCGTGGCCGGCGTGACGCCGGGGCGTGGCGGTCAGATGTTCGACGGCAGCGTACCCGTGTTCAACACGGTGGAGCAGGCGGTGCGCGAGACCGGCGCCAACTGCTCGATCATCTACGTGCCGGCCGCCGGCGCGGCCGACGCCATCCTGGAGGCCGCCGACGCCGGCATCCCGCTGGTGGTGTGCATCACCGAGGGCATGCCCACGCTGGACATGGTGATGGTCAAACGGTACCTGCGCGGCTCCGGCACGCGCCTCATCGGCCCCAACTGCCCGGGGGTGATCACGCCGCGCACGCGCACCCGTGTGGGGATCATGCCGGGCGACGTCTTTACGCCCGGCAGCGTGGGTGTCGTCTCGCGCTCCGGCACGCTGGTCTACGAGGCCGTGGCCCAGCTCACGGCGCTGGGCATCGGTCAGTCCACCTGTATCGGTGTGGGCGGCGACCCAGTGATCGGTACCAGCCAGCGCGAGGCGGTGGAGCTGCTCAATAACGACCCCGAAACGACGGCCATCGTCCTAATCGGCGAGATCGGCGGCACCGCCGAGCAGGAGGCGGCGGCCTACATCAAGGAGTGCGTGCGCAAGCCGGTGGTGGCCTTCATCGCCGGCGCCACGGCCCCCCCCGGCCGGCGCATGGGGCACGCCGGCGCGATCATCACCGGCAACCAGGGCACGGCCGCGGCCAAGAAGGCGGCCCTGGCCGCGGCCGGCGCGGTGGTGGTGGACAGCCCGGCCGAGATCGGCAGCACGATGAAGCGGGTGCTGACGGAACGCGGCCTGCTCTGAACCGCACGCCGACCGCAACCGAACGAAGCGGGAGCCGCACGATGTGGCCCTTGCTTCGTCATAGGTGCCGGGCGAAGAAGTCGGTGATCACGCGTTCCAGGTACACGCGGTCCTCCGCGCGCCGCGGCGCGTGCCGCTCCTCCGGGAAGAACAAGGTCTCGTACGGTACACCGGCCCGAATCAGGGCGTTCAAGAGCCGCCCGCTGTGTCGGAAGTGCACGTTCTCGTCGACCATCCCGTGGATGAGCAGGAGGCGGCCGCGGATCTGGTCCACGTGCGTCAGCACCGCGCTGCGGCGATAGCCGTCCGGGTTGTCCTGCGGCGTGCCCATGTAGCGCTCGGTGTAGTGCGTGTCGTACCCGTCCCAGCTTGTGACCGGTGCACCGGCCACGGCGGCTTTGAACACCTCCGGCGCCCGGGCCAGGCACATGAGCGCCAGGTAGCCGCCGTAGGACCAGCCGTACACGCCCACCCGGGTGAGGTCCGCTTCCGGCACGATGTCGGCCAGCGCGCGCACACCCGCCACCTGGTCGCGTACCTCCAGGTCGCCCAAGTTCCCGTAAATGGGCGCCTCAAAGGCCAGGCCACGGCGGGCGGAGCCGCGGTTGTCCAGCACCAGCACCACGTACCCCTGCTGGGCGAGGTACTGGTTGCGCAGGTCAACCGTCATGCCCCAGTGGTCGGCCACTTGCTGGACGTGCGGCCCACCGTACACGTCGACGATGACCGGCACTTTGGTCCCCACGGGCACACCACGCGGCCGGTACACCGCGCCGTACAGCGTCTCGCCGTCCTCGGCGCGCACCGCGATGAACTGGGGCGGCGCCAGCCCCAGCTCGGCCTGGCGCGGGTCCGGCGCTGCCGCCTGCAGCCGTCCCAGCACCCGGCCGCCCACCTCCCGCACCGTCGCCGTGGTGGGCGCCTCGACGGAGCTGGCCACATCCACGAACCGGCCACCGTCCGGGGACAGCACGCAACGGTGGGTGCCGGGTGTGGTGGTCAGCCGCTCCACCGCGCCACCGGCAAGCGGCACCCGCAACAGGTGCCGCTCCAGGGGGCTCTCATCCCACCCCTCGAAGTACACCCAGCCGCCGGCGGCATCCACGGTCCGCACCTCATCCACGCACACGGCGTCGCCCGTCAGGGTGCGCAGGGGAACGCCGTCACGGCTGTAGAGATAGAGGGCACGGCGGCCGGTGCGCTCGGACGACCACACGATGGTGTAGTCATCCGGCGGGGCGTCCTCTCGCCGCACGAAACGCAGGTCGTCGTGCAGGTTGACCCAGGGCTCGGTCGCCTCCACCCACAGCAGATCATCCTGCCCCGTCTCCGGGTCGAGGCGGCGCACCTCCACTTGGCGCTGGTCGCGGCTCTGCACCTGCACCAGCAGGTAGCCGTCCGGGGTCCAGTGCACGCGCGCCAGGTAGGACTCGTTGCCGTCCTCCCGCAGCCAGCGCACCGCGCCGCCGGCCACCGGCACCACGCCCAGTCGCCAGCGCACGTTGTCCCTGCCCGCGAACGGGTAGCGGTGCGCCTCGACCTGGACGTCATCCGTGCCCGGATGGACGATGAGAAAGCGCGAGACCGGGCGGTTGTCCACCTGTTCGAAGGCGAGGCGCGCACCGTCCGGCGACCACCAGAAGCCGCTGTGGCGGTGCATCTCCTCCTGGGCCACGAACTCGGCCAGGCCGTTGGTGATGGGCCGGTCCCCGTACTCGTCCGGCGGGGAGGCATCGAAGGTAAGACGGCGTGGCGGTGCGTCGTCCGTCAGGTCGAGCACGTGCAACTCGCCGTCACGCACAAAGGCCAGTCGGGTGCCGTCGCGGTTGAGCTGTGGGTCCAGGCACTCCGCCCCGCCCACTAGCCGCGGCGAACCGTCGAGGCCGAGCTGCACGAACACGTTGCCACCGGCGCGGATGAGCAGGGTGTTCCCGGTCTCGCTCCAGGCATACGAGGAGACGCCGGTGGCGAACTGGCGCTGGCGCTCGCGCCGCAGCTCCTCCTCGCGGGTGAGGGGTGTTGCCTCGGCGGCCGGCGGGCCGGCGACCGGCCACTCCCGCCCGGTGGCCGGATCGAACGCCCACAGCTCCAGCCGCAGCGAGCGCTCCGGGCTGTACAGGTAGGTGACGAAGCGACCGTCCGGCGACCATTGCACCTGCACCGGCGCGTAGAAGCCCATGCGGGCGACGTCTTGAACGGTGATGGGGCGGATGGTGGTCATGGCTCCTCCAGCGCGGCGGGTTCGGCACGTCCAGGGTACATGCCGGCACCGCCCGACACATCGTGCGGCTTACCGGCCCCGCTGGCCGGTCATCGGCTGGAAGCGGCGACGGCCGCATGCTATAGTAAAGGTGCGCCTGGCCCGGTTGGCTGGGCGCCGTTGCCCGGAGGGATCGCATAGTGGTCTAGTGCGCCCGCCTGCTAAGCGGGTTCCGGGTAACCCCCGGTCCTGGGTTCGAATCCCAGTCCCTCCGCCGCATGAGCGCCGAGGACTGAGTGCTGGGTGCCGGGAACGCGGTTCCTCACTCAGCACTCACCACTTTCAGGACACGCGATGCGATACCACATCTGGACGGTCGGCTGCCAGATGAACGTGGCGGACTCGGCCAAGCTGGGCGCCGGCCTGGATCGTCTCGGCCACCAGGCCGTCGCACACCCGGAGGAGGCCGATGTCCTCATCCTCAACACCTGCGCCGTCCGCCAGGGGGCCGAGGACCGCGCCATCTCGCAACTGGGCCGCTACCGCAAGCTCAAAGAACGCCGACCGGACACCAAGATCGTGCTGACGGGCTGCATGGTGGGGATGCGCGTCAGCGATTTGCAGAAGCGCTTTCCCTTCGTGGACGTGTTCGCCCGCCCGCAGCACTTCGACGACATCCTTATCGCCCTAGGCGCCGACCCCAACGACCTCGGCGGCGAGTTCTGGCCGCAGACGGTGGGCGAGCCGCAGGGTCCCACGGCCTACGTGCCGGTGATCGAGGGCTGTGACAAGTTCTGCACGTACTGTATCGTGCCGTTGCGCCGCGGGCGCGAGCGCAGCCGGCCGGTGGACGAGGTCACGTACGAGGTGGCTCAGCTCGTGCGCAGGGGCGTGCGCGAGGTGACCCTCCTGGGCCAGACGGTCGAGGCCTACGGCCACGACCTCGACGGTCGCCCCGATCTAGGCGACCTGATGCGCGCCATCCACGACCTGCCCGGCCTGGAGCGCATCCGCTTCCTCACCTCTTACCCGCCGGACATGACCGACCGCATCATCGCGGCGGTGGCGGAGCTGCCCAAGGTGTGCGAGTGGTTCAGCCTGCCGGTGCAGTCCGGCGACGACGAGGTGCTTTCGGCCATGCGCCGCGGCTACACCGTGGCCCAGTACCTGGACCGGATCGAGAAGGTGCGCGCGCTCATGCCCGAGGTGGCGATCACCACCGATGTGATCGTCGGCTTCCCCGGTGAAACGGAGGCCCAGTTCCGCGCCACCTACCGGCTGCTGGAGGACGTGCGCTTCGATAAAGTGCACGTGGCCGCCTACTCGCCCCGGCCCGGCACCTACGCCTGGCGCAAGCTGCCGGACGACGTGCCGCCCGAGGTCAAGAAGGAGCGCCTGCACGCCATCGAGGAGCTGCAGGAGCGCATCGCCGGCGAGATCAACGCCCGCCTGCTGGGCACGGTGCAGCAGGTTCTGGTCGAAGGGATCGGCGACAAGGACGGAAAGCCCTTCGGGCGCACCCGTACCGGCAAGCTGGTGCACATCCACGGCCCCGCCCACCCCGGCGAGCTGGTGGACGTGCGCATCACCCACACCAGCCCCTGGTCGCTCCAGGGCGAGCCCGCGTCGGTGGCGCAACCGGCAACCACCGGCCGGTGAGACGCGCGCAAGGGACCAGACCGATAGCGGAGCCGCCCCGGCACGTCGGGGCGACTTCCGCGCATCCGAGGCCGGAACCCGCCCCTTCAGGTGTGGATCACCACGCGCGACCCAATCGCGAGAAAATCCCAGAAGAAGCGGGCGTCGTCCAGGCGCATGCCCACGCAGCCGTGGCTGGTGGGCTCGCGGCCGAACACGCTGTCCGGGCGCCAGTAATTGAGGTGTAGGGCGTGCCCCGCCCAGGTGAAGTACTGGGTGTACAGCACGTTCGTGAGCACGTACTGGTCGTTGGGGTCGGTGATGCCCAGCGCGGTGGAGGTCATGGTCTCGTTGTAGACGCGGCGCAGGATGCGGAACTGGCCGGTCGGCGTCTCCCACCCCGGCTTGCCGGTGGTCACCAGGGCCACGTGCACCGGCCCTACCCCAACCATGCCCACGGCGGCCTGCGCGGTGAGGTTCACCGCCACCCAGTGCTCCTCCTGACCGACGTCCTCCGGGATGAGGATGGGGATGAGGTCCTCGGGCCCGTCCGCGTGGGCGGTGCGCGCGGTGGGCGGCCCAAACCGCGCGAGCAGGGCGACGGCGGACAGCGTGAGCGCTGAGCGAAGGAACCCGCGACGAGTGGATCGGCGGCGCACCATCGGCACGGTAACCGTCCTCTGCTGGTTGGTACACGATCCAACGCGAGGCCAGCGTCATCGTTACCGGTGCCGGGTCAGGCGCGACGGGTCCACACGGCGGTATCGAGCAGGAGGGTGACCGGTCCGTCGTTGACGAGGGCCACCTGCATGTGCGCGCCGAAGCGGCCGGTGGCCACCGGCACGCCCAGCCGGCGCAGGGCGTCGGCGTAGGCGTCCACCAGCGGCGCCGCCACCTCCGGTGGGGCGGCATCGGTGAAGCCAGGACGCCGTCCTTTGCGGGTGTCGGCAAAGAGCGTGAACTGGCTCACCACCAGCGCCGCACCGCGCACGTCCTGCAGGGACAGGTTGAACTTGCCGTGCTCGTCGCTGAAGATGCGGAGCTCCGCCGTCTTGCGGGCCAGGAGCTCGGCGTCGGCCACGGTATCATCGCGGGCCGCGCCCACCAGCGCCACCAGCCCGTGACCGATGGCGCCGATCACCTCCCCGCCCACGCTCACCGACGCCGAAGTGACGCGCTGGAGCACGGCCCGCATACGCCCCTCCGGGTCCCCGCCCTACGCCGGCGGCGTGCGCGCCGGCGCCGTGCCGCACAGAAAACCGCCGGCCTCTGCAGCCGGCGGCACCGCGAGAACGCAGCCCATCGCTCAGTCGGCTGCGACCGACTCGGAGACCGAACTACCGGACTTGGACTCACCCTTCTCGCCGGCGCTTTTCTCGCTCTTGCCGTCCTCGGCGGCCGGCTCCGGCTTGCGGCTATCGGTGATGTACCAGCCGCTGCCCTTGAAGACGATCGCCGGTGCCGTCAGCACGCGCCGCGCCAGGCCCTCGCACCGCGGGCAGGTCTGCACCGCCGGGGCGTCAAACCCCTCCCGCTTCTCGTACACGTGGCCACAGGCCGTGCAGCGATAGTCGTACTTCGGCAACGCTGTCCCTCCCGCCCAGGGTTTCGCCTCAGTCTACCACCCATTAGCACTCTGCCGCAAGAGGTGCTAATAACTGCTGTGACTCTTAGCAATTATCGCTTGCCGGCGGATGGGCGGGGTGGTATAGTGGAGAGCGATACGGGGAAGGATGCGGATGCCCGTCCCGGCGCCTGCCGGGACAAATTTATGGCATCCGGGTTTGGGAAAGGAACGCACCATGCCGGCCGTCGTCTCGATGAAGCAGCTCCTGGAGGCGGGGGTCCACTTCGGGCACCAGACACGCAAGTGGGACCCGCGCATGCGCCGGTTTATTTTCACCGAGCGCAACGGTATCCATATCATCGACCTGCAGCAGACCGTCCAACGCCTCAACGCGGCCTACGACTTCGTGCGCGACCTGGCCGCCAACGGCGGCATCATCCTGTTCGTGGGCACGAAGAAGCAGGCCCAGGAGGCGATCGAGACCGAGGCCAAGCGGTGCGGGATGCCGTACGTCAACACCCGCTGGCTGGGCGGCACGCTCACCAACTGGCCCACGATCCGCGCGCGCATCGAGCACCTGATCCGCCTGGAGAACGCCAAGGCGCGGGGAGAGTTTGACGTCCTGCCCAAGAAAGAGCAGCTCAAGATCGACGAAGAAATCGAGCGGCTCAACCGCCACTTCGGCGGTATCAAGAACATGACGCGCCTTCCTGACGCCCTCTATATCGTGGACCCGCCCAAGGAGCGCAACGCCACCCTGGAGGCCCTGCGCTTGGGCATCCCGATCGTCGCCATGTGCGACACCAACTGCAACCCGGAAGAGATCGACTACCCCATCCCCTCCAACGACGACGCTATCCGCGCCGTAAAGCTGATTACCAGCAAGATCGCAGACGCGGTGCTGGAGGGCCTGGCGGTGCGCGAGGCCGGTGCGGCGGCCGAAACGGAGGCGGTCGAGGCCGGCGCCTTCGCGGACATCACCGAGGCCAGCTTCTCGCCGGACGACGAACCGCCCGCCGAGGACGACGCGAGCGACGAGGCCTAGCGCAGCGAGCCATACGCCGCCCCGGCCCTCCGGGGCGGATTCGCGCACGGGCGGCGGCCAACCGCCGCCACCTGTGCGCCATAAGCCTGCGGTAACGAGGAAGGACAGCACACGATGACGGCACCGGTAACGACGGACCTGATCAAGCAGTTGCGGGAACTGACCGGCGCGGGCGTGATGGACTGCAAGCGAGCGCTCGAGGAAGCCGGCGGCGACCTGGCCCAGGCGCAGAAGATCATCGAACGCCAGGGCATCGCCCGGGCCGAGAAGCGCGCCGGGCGGGAGGCGCGGCAGGGGGTGATTGAGGCGTACGTGCACCAGGGCCGCATCGGCGCCATGGTCGAGGTCAACTGCGAGACGGACTTCGTCGCCCGTACGGACGACTTCCGTCAGCTCGCCCGGCACATCGCCCAACAGATCGCGTCCATGAGCCCCAAGTACATCTCGCGCGACGACATCCCTGCCGACAGCGATGAGGACCCAGCCCAGGTCGCCCTGCTGGAGCAGCCGTTTATCCGCGACCCGAGCAAGACGATCGGCCAGCTCGTCACCGAGGTGAGCGCGCGCACGGGCGAGAAGGTCGCCGTGCGACGGTTCGTGCGCTACGAGCTCGGCAAAGACTAACGGCGGCGCAGCGAGGTGCGGGCGTGGCGCAGCCGCAGTACCGACGCGTTCTGGTCAAGCTCAGCGGCGAGGCGCTGATGGGGAAGGCCGCCTTCGGCATCGACAGCGCCACCCTGAGGGGCATCGCCCACCAGATCAAGGCCGTGGTGGGCATGGGCGTGCAGGTGGCGGTGGTGGTCGGCGGCGGCAACTTCTGGCGCGGCGAGACCGTGGCCGAGGCGCTGGATATGGAGACGGCCACCGCCCACTACGCCGGGATGCTGGCCACCATCATGAACGCACTCGCGCTCCAGGATTCGCTGGAATATATCGGCGTGACGGTGCGCACCCAGAGCGCCATCACCGTGCAGGCGGTGGCCGAACCGTACATCCGCCGACGTGCCATCCGTCACCTGGAAAAGGGGCGCGTGGTCATCTTCGCCGCCGGCACCGGCAACCCGTTTATGACGACCGATACCGCCGCTGCCTTGCGCGGGGTGGAGATCGGCGCCGAGATCCTGCTCATGGCCAAGAACGGCGTGGACGGCGTGTACGAGGCCGACCCGCGCCTGGTGCCGGGCGCGCGCAAGTACGCCCGCCTGAGCTACATCGAGGCGCTCAGCCGCCGCCTCGGGGTGATGGATTCCACCGCCCTCTCCCTGTGCATGGAGAACGACCTGCCGATCGTTGTCTTTGACATCGCCGCCGAGAACAGCATCGTGCGCGCGGTGACGGGCGAGTCCGGCGGCACGCTCATCAGCCATCGGGAAACGGTCCTCCTAGGAGAGTAACGCGCGCTGCGGTACAATCGCGCTGCCGCATACCGCATGTGAGACATACAGGAGCTCGTCAGAGCATGAGGTGGGCCGATGCCGACGCTCAAGGAGATCCACGCCAACGCGCGCGAGCGGATGCAGAAGGCGGTGGAGGCGCTGCGCAAGGACCTACAGGCGATCCGCACCGGCCGCGCCTCAGCCGCCCTCATCGACCACATCCGCGTTGACTACTACGGCACGCCAACCCCCATCAACCAGCTCGCCACGGTCACGGTGCCGGAGAGCCGGTTGATCGTCATCCAGCCGTGGGACCGCAGCGCCACGCAGGCCATCGAGCGGGCCATCCAGAAGTCCGACCTGGGCCTGACCCCGATCAACGACGGCAACGTGTTGCGTCTGAACCTGCCGCCCCTCACCGAGCAGCGCCGCAAGGAGCTGGCCCGCCAGGTGCAGAAGCGGGTGGAGGAGGGACGCGTGGCGGTGCGCAACGTCCGTCGCGACGCCCACGACGAGATCCGTAAGCTGGAAAAGAGTCACGAGATATCGGAGGACGAGGCGCGCCGCGCCACCGAGCAGCTCCAGAAGCTCACAGACCAGTTCATCGCCGAAATCGATAGGCTGGGAAAGGAGAAGGAGGCAGAGCTGCTGGAGGTCTGACCGGGCCGTCCCGCTCCGCGCTCCGCCCCCCACGAGTGGTTCAGGCAATGGCGAACCAGGCAGCACCCACCCCGGCGCCGGAGAGCGGCCCCGTGCCCCGCCACGTGGCGGTGATCATGGACGGCAACGGGCGCTGGGCCCAGGCCCGCGGCAAGTCGCGCCAGGCCGGCCACCGCGCCGGCACGGAGAACATCCGCCGCGTGATCGAGCGCTTCGCCCAGCACGGGGTGGAGTACCTCACCCTGTACGCTTTCTCCACCGAGAACTGGTCGCGCCCGCGGCGCGAGGTGAGCGCCCTCATGCGCGTGCTGGCCCTCGCCCTCAAAAACGAGGTGGAGAACTTCCACAAGAACAACATCCGGTTGCTGCACATCGGCTGTCTGGACCCGCTGCCCCCGTCCCTGCGCGACCAGATCCACCACGCGCTGGAGCTGACCAAACACAACACGCGCATGACGGTGTGCGTGGCCTTCAACTACGGCGGGCGCGACGAGATCGTGCGTGCGGTGCAGCGCATGATGCGCGACGGCGTGCCGGCGGAGGCGGTGACCGAGCAGCTCTTCAGCTCCTACCTCTACACCGCCGGCATCCCCGATCCCGACCTCATCATCCGCACCGCCGGCGAGATGCGCCTGTCCAACTTCCTGCTCTGGCAGGCCGCCTACGCCGAGTTCTACTCCACCCCTGTGTTCTGGCCCGACTTCGACGCCGCGGAGGTCGATAAAGCGCTGGCCGAGTACGCCCGCCGCACGCGCAAGTTCGGCGGGGTGCCCGAGACGGCCGCCCAGCCCGACAATCGCCGGCCGCGCGCCGCGGCGCCCACCGCCCCCTCCGCCTGAGGGCTGCCGTGGCCCCCCATCCGCCGCAGCGCCCTGTTCCCCCCACCACCGGCGCACCCCGGAGCGACCTCCCCGCCCGCCTGGCCACGGCCGCCGTGGGTATCCCCGCCCTTCTGCTCGTGATCTGGCTGGGCGGCGCGCCGTACGTGGCCGCCGCCGCCGCGATTCTGGCGCTGGGGGCGTACGAGCTGGCGCACGCCGCCGGCATGCGCCACCGCGACCCGCTCACGTGGTGCGCCGCGCTCGGCGCGGCCGCGCTCGCCCTCGCCGCCGCCCGCGGGCAAGGCGCCATCATCCTGTGCGTGACCGGCCTGCTCGCGCTTACCCTGCTAATCGAGGTGCTGCGCGCCGACGTGCCCCAGGGCTTTGCCCGCTGGGCGGCGGCGATGGGCGCCGCCCTCTACCCGGGCGTGCTGGGCAGCCACGTGGTGCTGCTGCGCCAGGCGACGGACGGGCGGGACTGGGTGCTGCTCATGCTGTTGACCACGTTCGCCACCGACACCGGCGCCTACGCCGTGGGACGACTCGTGGGCGGGCCAAAGCTTGCCCCGCGCATCAGCCCGGGCAAGACCGTGGCGGGCGCCCTGGGCGGCCTGGCCAGCGGCACGCTCGCGGCCGCGGCGCTGGCGGCGCTCCTGAACCTGGAGCGGCCGGTTGGGCTCACGGTGGCGCTGGGGGCGGCGGTTGCCGTGGCGGGGCAGCTCGGCGACCTGGCGGAGTCGCTGCTCAAGCGCTCGCTGGGCGTGAAGGACCTGGGGCGGCTGTTTCCCGGCCACGGCGGCGCCATGGACCGCCTCGATTCCGTGCTGTTCACCGCCCCGGTGGTATACTGGGTGGTGCAATGGATCAGCGGGTGATCGGCGTCGCGGTCCTCGGCTCGACCGGGTCGATCGGCACCCAGACGCTGGACGTGATACGGGCCCTGGGCGGGCGCCTCCGCGTGGTGGCGCTCGCGGCGGGACGGAACACGGACCTGCTGTACCGGCAGGTGGCCGAGTTCCGTCCTTCGTTTGTCTGCGCCGACACGGCGCTGGACCCAGACCGTCTGGCCGGCGCGCGGGTGGTGCCGATGGAAGAGATGGTGTCCCATCCGGACGTGGACGTGGCCGTGATCGGCACCACCGGCGCGGCTGGTCTGGCGCCGACGCTGGCCGCCCTGCGCGCCGGCAAGGCCGTGGCGTTGGCCAACAAAGAGGTTCTCGTCATGGCCGGGGCGGTGCTCACCCGCGCCGCGGCCGAGGGCGGCGGCGAGCTTCGCCCGGTGGACAGCGAGCATTCCGCCATCTGGCAATGCCTGTGGGGTGAGGACCGCGGCGGCATCGCGCGCCTCATCCTCACCGCCTCCGGCGGCGCCCTGCGCGACCGACCGCCGGAGACGCTGGACGCGGTTACCCCAGAGGAGGCTCTGCGTCATCCCACCTGGACGATGGGCCGGAAGGTGACCGTCGATTCCGCCACCCTGTTCAACAAGGGGCTGGAGACCATCGAGGCGCGCTGGTTGTTCGACGTGCCGGTGGAGCGCATCGAGGTGGTGATGCACCGCGAGAGCATCGTGCACTCGCTGGTCGAGTTCCGCGACGGCTCCGTCAAAGCGCAGCTCGGCCTGCCGAACATGCGCCTGCCCATTCAGTGCGCGCTCACCTACCCGGAGCGGCTGCCCTGCGCCGTGCCCCGTCTGGACCTGGCGGCGCTGGGTTCGCTCCAGTTCGCGCCCCCGGATTTCGGCCGCTATCCCTGCCTGGCCCTGGCGATGGAGGCGGGCCGCCGCGGCGGCACCTACCCGGCCGTGCTGGCCGCCGCGGACGAGGTGGCCGTGGAGGAGTTTCTGGCCGGCCGCATTCGCTTCACCGACATCCCCCGGCTCATCGAGCGGGTGCTGACCGCGCACGTCCCCGGCCCGGAGGACGACCTCGCGGCCGTGCTGGAGGCGGATGCGTGGGCGCGGCGGCAGGCGTATGAGGCCCTGGCTCGTGCCGGCTGAGTCCCCGCGGTCCGGTCCCGCGCGCGTCAGGCGGCCACACGCGCGGCGAGACCGGACCGCGCGCAGAAAGAACGGCGCCGATGGACGTTCTGATTTACAAAATCGTGCCCTTCCTCGCCGTGATGGTCGTGCTCGTGGTGGTGCACGAGATCGGCCACTTCATCACGGCGAAAGCCTTCGGCGTGAAGGTGCTGGAGTTCGGGCTCGGCTACCCGCCGCGCTTATGGGGCCGCCGGTTCGGGGAGACGGAATATACCGTGAACCTGTTGCCCCTGGGCGGCTTTGTCCGCCTCTTAGGCGAGGAGGACCCCTCCGACCCGCGCAGCCTGGCCGCCCGTCCCGCCTGGCAGCGCATCATCGTGCTCTCAGCCGGCGCGCTGATGAACGTGCTCCTGCCGGTCGCCCTGTTCACGCTGGTGTACGTCATCCCCCAGAACGTGCCGGTGGGTCGCGCCGTGGTGGTGGATGTGAAGCCCGGCTCGCCCGCCGCGGAGGCCGGCGTGCAACCGGGCGATCTGATCCTCGCCATCAACGGCCGCGAGGTGGAGAACACCAACGACGTCAGCTACCTCGTCCACCTCTATCAGGGCAAGACGATGACCTGGACGCTGCGGCGGTCCATCGCCAGCCCGGGCGGGCGCAGCGCCGGTTCGCAGATCGTGACCGCCCGGGTGTACGCGCGTTGGGCGGCGCCGCCCGGCCAGGGTCCGACGGGCATCACGCTGGCGCCGCTGGTGGGCAACGTGCCGGTGCGGCCCCAGGACCCGGACGAGACGGATGAACAGTACCGCGAGCGCGTGCTGCGCGCCGAGCGCGCGCAGCCCACGGAGCGGCGCGCGTACCCCCTCTGGGAGGCGGTGCCGAAGGGCATCCGCTCCACCGCGGAGACCCTGGTGCTGGCCCGTAACCAGATCATCTCCTGGATCGCCCAGCGGACGGCGCCGCAGGTGGCCGGACCAATCGGCATCGCCCAGGTGACCGGTGAGGTGGTCAAACAGGCCGGGTGGGTGGCCCTGTTGCAGCTCGCCGCCCTGCTCAGCATCAACCTGGCCGTCCTCAACCTGCTGCCGCTGCCGATGCTGGATGGCGGCCGCATCATGTTCGTGGTGGTGGAGATTCTGCGCGGCGGCAAGCGCGTGCCACCAGAAAAAGAGGCCCTCGTCCACCTGGCCGGGTTCGTGGTGCTGCTCTGCCTGGTAGCGGTGATCTCGTACTGGGACATCCTGCGCATCATCAACGGAGAGGGGGCGACGCGCTAAACCGCGATGACGGCCGTGGCGCTATCCACAATGTGGGCCCAGCAGGAACGCTTTGCCGCGGACATCCGCGCCTTCGCACGGGTGGCCCGGGCCGCCGGTTACGACGGCATCGAGGTGAGTCACGCCACCGGCCTGGAGGAGCTGGAAGAGCTCCTGCGGCAGGATATCCTGCCCGTGCTCAGCCTGCACGCACCCACCCCCCGCCTGCCCGCCCGCGGGGGCAGCAACGGTGCCCTCAACCTGGCCTCCACGGATGAGGACGAGCGCCGTGAGGCGGTGACACATACCCAGCGCACGATCGCTTACGCGACGGCGGCCGGCGCCCGCTATGTGGTAGTGCACCTCGGCGGCCTGCCGGCCATGTTGCCTGCTGAACAGCGCCTGCGCGCGCTTTTTCACGCCGGCCAAATCGCGAGCGCGGCGGCGGATGCCGCGCGCGCCGAGGCACACCGCGAGCGGAGCGCGGCCGTGCCCCCGCACCTGGCCGCCGCCCGGCGCTCGCTGGCCGAGATCGGCCGTGAGGCGGCGGCGCGCGGCGTGGTCATCGGGCTGGAGAACCGGCTCCATTACCACGAGATCCCATCTGCCGAGGAGACCCTGGCCCTCCTGGCCGACTACCCGCCGCATGAGGTCGGCTACTGGCACGACGTGGGACACGCCGAGGTGCAGGGGCGCCTGGGGCTGCTCGACCCGCACGCCCTCTTCACCCTGCTGGCGCCGCGGCTGGTCGGCGCCCACCTGCACGATGTGCGCGGCATCACCGACCACCGCGCGCCGGGCAACGGCGACGTCGACTGGCGCTATGTGGCGGCCGCCCTGCCGCCGGAGGCCGCGCGCACGCTGGAGATCGACCAGCACGAGCCGGAGCCGCTGTTGGTGGAGAGCCTCCGCTTCCTCGCCGCTCGCGGTGTCCTCCCGGCTACCTGTGCGACTTCCTGGAGGCCGGAGTAGGCTAACGGATGCTTCCTGGATACGGCGATACGGCCCCGTCCAGTATCGGCTCGGTCCCGCACTCACACCATTCCCGGCACCCCGTCCGCGCCAGATGCATGACGAAACCACAGGAGGCAGCCTCAAGTTGCCGTGCCACAACCCTAGTTCTCCAGGCCGCGCCGCAGTGATACAGTTGGCATAGGTGGTGGCCAAGTACGCCCGAGTCTAGATAGGGAGTGTATGAACGAGCGCGAACCTGAGCCACGCCTTGAAGACTTCGTGCCCGAGGCCGCTCGCGAACTAGCGCTGATTGACGGCCAGAAGGCAATCCCGACGATCGCGAAAGATTCAAAACTAATCCGAGTGATTGAGGACGCTGTTCGCCGCCTGCCGACGCACCACGAGCTCCACCTTGGTGATGCGCGCCAGCTTGACTTCATCGCTGATGAGAGCATCCATTTGGTGATATGCTCACCGCCGTACTGGACGCTCAAGAAGTACAAGCACGTGGACGGCCAGTTGGGGGCGGTTACCGACTACGAGGCGTTCCTGGATGAGCTAGACCGCGTCTGGCGGCACGTCTGGCGGGTGCTCGTGCCAGGTGGCAGGCTGATCATTGTCGTGGGTGATGTGTGCCTGTCGCGTAGGCAGTTCGGCCGTCATGTTGTCTTTCCGCTCCATGCCAGCATTCAGGAACGATGCCGGAGGATAGGATTCGACAATCTCGCGCCCATCATCTGGTACAAGATCAGCAACGCGGCGCTGGAGGTCAGTAACGGATCCAGATTCCTTGGTAAGCCTTATGAACCAAACGCTGTCATCAAGCATGACATTGAATGGATACTCTTCGAGCGCAAGCCCGGAGGGTATCGAACTCCGTCTCTCGCGGCACGTATCCTATCGATAATCCCTGAGTTGCACCATCGCGAATGGTTTCAGCAGATCTGGATGCTCAGCGGCGCTTCCACGCGCAGCCACCCGGCGCCGTTTCCGCTCCCCCTTGCCGAGCGGCTCGTACGGATGTTCAGCTTCGTGGGGGATACCATCCTCGATCCGTTTGCGGGGACTGGTACCACTAACCTAGCTGCTGCGCGCTGGGGACGTAACAGTATCGGCGTCGAGGTTGTACCCGAGTATCTCGAGCTCGCGCGCCGCCGACTGAATGAAGAATGTGTCCACCAACCGCGACTTGCGCCTGCCTGGGAGTAGATGATGCTGGCTGTGCCCCAAGTGCCGGATGATGTCTTCCGGAACGCCGTCGCTTCCTTTTGGGCGCGGAGGGCGCGCGGCGTGCGTACTGGATCGACGATGAACGGGTTTGCTGACACCATCCGCGAACTATTGGTAAAGCATGGCGTACACGAAAATGACATCTACACTCGGGGAAGAGCCGCAAAACTACCTGGGTTCTTCCGGTCCACGAAGGATTGGGACCTCATTGTGATCGTTAAGCGTCAGCTTCGCGTGGTGGTCGAATTGAAGAGCCAGGTGGGAAGCCTTGGAAACAACTTCAACAACCGTGTAGAGGAGGCACTAGGAAACGCCGAGGACTTTTGGACGGCATACCGCGAGCGTGCATTCGGTGCATCGCCAACACCTTGGCTCGGATATCTGCTCTTGCTTGGGGATGAGCCAGGAGCACACAGTCCAGTGAAAGAAGGTAAGCCGCTGTTCCCCGTGCATCCGGATTTCCAGGGAACATCATACGCCAAGCGCTACGAACTCTACTGTAGGAAACTGGTACTCGAGCGCAAGTACAGTGCAGCCTGCTTCATCGTGGCAGACCCAACACAGGCCGCCTCACCGATCAACTATGTAGAGCCAGCCAGCGACCTCAGTGCGGCTAGATTTCTGCGCCAGCTGCTCCTCAATGCTGTACCTTCACTGTAACGCGTATCGGCAACGCGGAGGGCCAGCCTCGGAGGTATTGTGGTCAGGATGGGCCTGGCATGTGGCTGACTCTACCCGTAGAGCGTTGGCAGGTCTGTTATGCGCTTTCTCTCGCACCTGGAGTGCGCCCGTTGCGGCGCGGGACACGATGCGCGCCGCGTCCAGAACTTGTGTCCTTGCGGCGCGCCGCTGCTCGTGCGGTACCACCTGGACCGCGTCGCGGCTGCCGTGCGGCCGGACATGCTCGTCGGCCGGCCGACGAACCTGTGGCGCTACATCGAGCTGCTCCCGGTGGACGACCCGACCAACGTGGTGTCGCTGGGGGAGGGCTGGACGCCGGTCTGGCCGCTGCGGCGGCTGGGTGGTGCGTTGGGACTGCCCCATCTCAGCCTCAAGGATGAGGGTCTCAACCCCACGGGCACGTTCAAGGCGCGGGGCGCGGCGGTGGGGGTCTCGCGCGCGCGCGAGCTCGGGATCACGGAGTTCGCCATGCCCACGGCCGGCAACGCCGGCGGGGCGTGGGCGGCCTACGGTGCCCGCGCCGGGATGCGCGCCCATATCGTCATGCCCGTCGATGCGCCGGCCATGAACGTGCGCGAGGCGCTGGCCGCCGGCGCCGACGTGCGCCTGGTGCGCGGCCTTATCTCCGACGCCGGCCGCATCGTGGCGCGGGCCGTGGCCCGCTACGGTTGGTTCGACGCCTCTACCCTCAAGGAGCCCTACCGCATCGAAGGCAAGAAGACGATGGGGCTGGAGATCGCCGAGCAGACCGGCTGGAACCCGCCCGACGTGATCCTCTACCCGGCCGGTGGCGGTGTGGGTCTCATCGGCCTGTGGAAGGCGTTCGCCGAGCTGCGCGCACTCGGCTGGTTGCCGGAGAGGGCGCGGCCGCGGCTGGTGGCGGTGCAGGCGGAGGGGTGCGCGCCGCTGGTGCGGGCCTGGGAGGAAGGGCGCGCCGAGTCCGAGTTCTGGCCGGACGCGGCGACGGTGGCCAGCGGCCTGCGTGTGCCCAAGGCGCTGGGCGATTTCATCGTGCTGCGCGCGGTGCGCGAAACGGGCGGCACCTGTGTGGCGGTCAGCGACCGGGAAATCCTGGACGCGGTGGCGCGCCTGGCACGGGAGGAGGGGCTGCTCGTCTGCCCCGAGGGGGCGGCCACGCTGGCGGCCGTGCTCCGCCTGCGCGACACGGGCTGGCTCACCCGCGACGCGCGGGTGCTCCTGCTCAACACCGGCAGCGGCCTCAAGTACCCGGAGGTGCTGCCGACCGAGGCGCCGGTCATGGACCCGGACGACGACCTGTAAGGTAGGCCCAGACGGGACGCGCCTGCCTTCACCCGTATCTGATCACAAGGCCACGCAATTTCTGTCCTGTGGAGGAGTGAATCGGTGCGCCTGTCGAGGATGTTTGGCAAAACGCTGCGCCAGGCCCCGGCCGAGGCAGAAACGGCGAACCACGCCCTGCTGCTGCGCGCTCGGCTGGTGGAGCAACTGGCCGCCGGGATTTACACCTTCATGCCCCTGGGCTGGGAGGTCGTGCGGCGGGTGGAGGCGATCATCCGCGAGGAGATGAACGCGGCCGGCGGGCAGGAGGTGCACATGCCGGCCCTGCAGCCGCGCGAGCTGTGGGAGGAGAGCGGCCGCTGG
>JBHOQW010000191.1:0-1389 GCA_042408665.1 Dehalococcoidia bacterium | reverse complement strand
CTCTCCTCTTTGCCGCCGCCGCAGGCCAGCGCAAAGGCCGCGGCCAGCCCCCCGGCGCCGACGGCGCCCAGGCGTAGGGCGGCGCGGCGGCTCATCCGGTTCGCCGTAGAGCGGGTCCAGTAGGTGTCCTCGGCGCGCATGACTCCCTCCTCACAGCACATGCAGGCACCGGCATTGTAGCCCGGCCCTCCACCAAACGGTAAAAACATGGTGAGGCAATGTCTAGGCACGCCGGCCACGCCTCCGCGACGCCGGCAGAACGAGCGGCGGTCTCAGTGCTCGAGAGGAGCCCTACTTGGCGATGAGGAAGCCGCGCACGGCGCGGGCGAATTCGTCCGCCTGCTTCTTGCCAATCAGCGGCGCGGACTCGGACCGCACCACCTCGGCCAGCCACATCAGGTGCTCGTAATCGACCGCATCCCAGGGCATGCCCATCTTGCGGCAACTTCGGCGCAGGAAGTCCTCGCCGGCCGGGCCGATGAACCGACGCGCCACCTCCACCAGCTTGGCCCGCAAGGCCACGTTGGGTGAGACGAGCGCCGCCGCGACGGCCTGCGCGAACGCCTGCGCCCCGGCGCTGCCGATCAGGCCCTCCGCCTCCGCCCGCACCTTCTGGGCCAGGAGCTCCAGGCCGTCCGGCTCAATCTCGTCCAGCTCGACTTCCAGCTTGCGCCGGCACAGGTCGCGGATGAACTGCTCACCGTGCGGGCCGATGGCCCGTTTCGCCGCATCGACGATGCTCGCCACCATCCCCTGCGGTCGGGCGGTCGCCACCCGCTCGATGATGTGGCTGAGGGTTTCGGCGGTCTCACCGCCCAGGAGAGGCTGCGACTCCGCGGCGGCGTGACGGGCCACCGCCGGCAGCAGCTCGCGCGTGACGGCCTCCAGGGTGATGCCCATCTTCGCGCACACATTGCGCATGAACGGTTCGGCGGCGGGCCCCAGCACGCGCGCCACGCTGCCTACTAAGCGGCCTGGGATGCCGGCTTCGATATCGGCGCGGATCTGGAGCAGCATCTCCGCCAGGCTGTCGGCGATGCGCCGGCCGAGGACCGGCCCTGCGTCCATCTCAATGGCTTTCAGCAGCGCGTTGACCTGGCTGTACTCCAGCGTTTCAAAGGTCGTGTTCAGGCGGTTGCGGCAAACCTCCCGCACGAACGCGTCGGCCGACGGGCCAAGGTGCTGCTCGGCGGCCTGGATGATCCGGTTTTGCAATGAGGTGGCGATGGCGACCATTTCGTCCCCCGTGGCTGCCCGTTGTTCCACCTCGTCCACGGCCGGCGGACCCGTGCCTGCGTGACGCGCGCTAGCCCCGCGCCCCAACGGGCCGGCGCGGGCGCGACTGCGCCTAGTTGGTCTATCGGCGCGGCCGCTTCGCTCCTAAAGGGC